>CADBPR010000107.1 GCA_902796555.1 uncultured Bacteroidia bacterium | reverse complement strand
GACACCCTTGCCTTTGGCTGTAACCTTCCCACTATCAGGGCGGTCTGGGGACTTGCACCCGTTAGAATACGTTCGTGCTGGGCGAACTACACTTCGGGCCAGTTCCGAGATGAAACTGGCCCGGAGGTGCTATATGTAACAATCATGCTCAAACTCAAAACACGGAATCGAGAAGCCTTCTTCCAAGACAATTGAACTGGTCGTGCCCACTCTCACAGCGAAACGACAAACTTGTTACTTTTTCCGTTCAAAAGAAATCGCTACGCCCAAACGGGGTACCCCCCCCACGTCAATCCACTTGTATTACCTGCTGATTATGTGTAATTTAAAAGTGTAAACCTTAACACAACCTCAGCTATGAAAGTCTTCATCAACGACGGCCACTGTCGTGAAGCGCAGGGCAAACAGGAATAACACTAATAACTCCGTATAGAGTAGATTTCTCCTCGAAGGAACTTTAATATGGTCTCATAACGTTGCCGCCCTTCAATAATCGCTACACCGCCTTTGCTCCTGAAGAAGATTAACGGCGGAATCTCTGTTCCAATCAGAATACTTTCCAGAAAACAGGTGGCTCTCTCACCATCCCAGACATAGTTACGCTGATAAGGTGGAGCGTACTTGGGTTTCTTGACCTTTGCGTCACTGAACACAATGTCAAGCGATACAACTTCGCCCTCAATTTTCAGCTTATTTACAAATATCTCCGCCAAGTTCATATGCGGGACTCTCTTTTTTCTTTACTTAAAGCTTATCACACAAGACGACTCTATCAATACACTTACCTTATGACTCTTTCCATCATTATATTCAGCTGCAGCTAAACCTTCTTTTACGGCTTGACGCAAAGCTTTCATATAATGATCTCTTGCATATTTGGAGCCCCTCTGATGCCCCTCAAACAGCTCAAGAGCCGTCACCGTCCTCCCTTTATATTCTTTACACAACTGTTCTTTTAAAGCTTCTGCTGCATAGTTGACATCACCGAACAAAGACAAATCATTAGCACATTTCTTTGGATCAAAAGTATAGGTGTTGCTACCATTCAACACCAAATCCTCATTAGCAAACTTGTTATATACACTCTTGCACAAATCATATCCCCGCCATCCTTTCGTGATATGAAGGATATAATGACTGGTTGTCCGGCTATCTTCTTCCTGAAAACGGAATGCGCAGCAATACACTTTACTATCTCCCATCATTGATACAAATTCTTCGCGGAGGCTCGTCAGTATAAACTCCAATCTTTCCGAAACACGAAACAACTTCCGGACTTCGACTTTTAAGGTATCAAAACTTGTAGGGAACCAAAGTCGCATCAAATCCTCAAACTGCTCATTTTCTAGTGCAGGATTGATACGCTTCGTATTGATAAATAGGAAAATTTCATTACCCCAATTCTTCAAGAACCTTGCAAGTACATCGGTTCGCATTCCTCTATAGCCAAAAGGATCGAAAAATAGAAGAGCTGGGCTCTCATTCCACCACTTCCCTCTAGTATCCTGCTTCATCGTAGAACGTTCAAGTGCCCTATAAATTCCATCATCGTCACCCACTTTTCTGTTAAGGAAAGCCACACCTTTCTGAAAAGTCCCTCTCGGGAACTCGGATTCAAAGTTAGACTGCAATTCGTCTCGCAAATAATAGTCGTTAAAAACAAATTGCACTTTGTCCCTCAATGTGGAATCCTGTGCAATATTGCGAGCAAGCATAATTGGTGTCGAGACATTTCCATCCTCATAAATGCCTGGACCAGCAAACAAGTCAATATATCGGAACATCTCAGGCTCGTGCCTTTTACGAATAATCCTGCAATACTGAGGGAAATACTCTGATACAATACTGGCCTTCACACGAGAAGAATCTGTCTGATGTTTAAAGAAATCATTGTCTGCTGCCATACTACCTATCCTCCCCTTTTATAGTTGAGACTTCCAATCCGACTACTTTCTTTATGCTTTCTTTCCATTTGATGATGGGATTGTCTTTAAAGCGGTTATAAAGACTATTAATTGCCTCGTCATTTTGCCATTCCAGCAATTGTTCCACAGCAGTCAACGTCTCTACATTTAGTTGTCCGTTCGTCCGGAGCCGTCTGATAGCAAAATTCATCTTTCCTAACCAAATGGAATCCGTTATATATTGCGATAATTCATCAACCACCCGGTCAACCTGATTATCTAACATCGGTTCACAAGAAATGCTCGTTTGATACCCCGTCTCAAAGGCATAAATCAAGGCTTTTTTTCGCTCCTCATAGTCAGAGGCATTCGGTTCCCAAAACCGTAGTGTTTCCGACGAGGTTGAGCCAATAGTGAAGCGAAATAATATTTTTTCTTTAAACCCTCCGAAAGTATCGCAAATCTTCTTGACACAAACGAAAGATGGTTTCGTCACAACGAGCACTTTGTTTCCTGCCATCAACAATCTTCTTAGATAGCCAATGGCAAGGTCTAAGTGCCTCGGTGTAATGTCGTGCGTAGAAGGGAACATGATATACCCCTCCCTGTATCTGACCGATTTGTTATATGCATCCCAGTTCACCTCTTCCTCTTTCCAGTTTTCAGGAGTCTTTCTCTTGAAGCGAATGGCCATCTCTTTACTGAAGCAATACTTGCAATCATTGCTGCAGCCCTTCAAATAATTCGCATTTGAAGCAGCCCATTCTGTTGTCCCAAAAACTGGTTTACCTTCTTTCATATCCCGTCTAAATATCTCATATAGAGTTCTCGTACCCGCCGAATACGAGGACCACCCTTCGCGAAGAAGCTATTGCTTCACCCTGTGTTCCACACTATCCAGCGGGTCAGGTCGAAGGTGCTCAGAGCACAATGCTCTCAACTACGCAAAGATAATAATATTCCCCTTCATTTTCAATAGCGCGGATACTTCCCCGGACCGATGACGCCCAAGTTCTCCCACTCCCCCACAGAAGCGGCGGCTGACATACCTAAGGGCGACTGAGTAGGCATATCGAAACAAGGAACGAAAAATAATAGATAAAACAATGGTTCGGTCTGCCCCACTTTTTTTGCGAGTGACAACGAGCATGTGGGTAAAGATAGACCTGGTGGTTGAGCGAAACCTACGATCTTTGACAGCCACGCGACAACGAGTTCAAACAAATCGAATGCACTCAAGCTATTCGTTTTTAACGCCTTCAAAGGCACTGAACTCATTATAATGAACTCATACAATTTCGTTCGTCGCGCCCTTGGAAAACTGCAAATCAATGTTTTATGCATTATGCTACGCCCCGACTTTTATGAAATCATTTCGATGTTTGAAATTGTCTGGGGATTCCTGCGAACCATCATTCCGTCTTTACCGGAACTCCCGCCACTCTCATAGATAATCAATCTGTGGGATTGTTGAGAATATTTATGTATCTTCGTACATATGAGCGAGATGAAAGACAGTAAGACGGCAAGAAAAGAGGCATCCCCTGAGAGTATAACGAGGCTTAGGGATAGTTTCAATGCTCATTGCTCTTTGATGGGGCAAACGCTTGAGAATTCAATGCCCGTTTATAAAACATGCTTCGAATTGCTTAAGAATCCTCAATACACGGACAATCCGTTTTTGCTAAACTTGAAGATGTATCTGGAAACAATCTTCGTCAAGCTAAAGAACGAGGGAAAAGTACTGAAGAGCGCGGATGGAAAGTACATTATGTTCAACACCAACCTACTGGACAAATTCTTCCATGCGCTATACATCATTGCCGAGATAAAACAGGCCGATGATCTGGAAGTTTACCTTAACCCCATCCGCACCGCCGAGGAGAGCTATTCTACCCTCCGCAGATATGGTTTTGAAGGTCAGCATCCTGAGCCTCCTGTCTTCTTCGAGGACGTGAACGAGGTGATTTTCAATACGTCTGAGGACTGGCGTATTGACAAAGACTACAACTCCCTGTCCCATATCATCGAGGCACGGATTGAACGCTTCCCCCAGCACATGAGGGATAAGAGTCCAGATCTGCTCGCAAGAAAGCTTTATGACGCGATTGACTTCGCTTTGGCCATTGCTCAGCGAAACTACAAATATATCGTGCCGATTTATTATCCGAGATTCGACAACATCTCCTTCCTTATGCCCATCTTCCTGGATGGTGCATACTCCGCTTCCCCGGACTTCGCGCTTGTGCTGCAAACCGACCGGGAAAACAAGCTTTATATAGCCAGAACGATACTTGATTTGGAAGCAGGTTATCAAGATGCCAGACTTATCGCAAAACCTGATGAGTCATGGCTCAACCCTGTAACCCTGAAATAGAGACAGTTCGGGCCAGCGATCTCCGACGAGGTGCTGGCCCGAATGATAATATCTTGTAAGCAACCGTATACTCACTCAAACTCACGGAAAAGAAGGGGCTCCAGATTATCCACCAAATCATCAACAGGGGCCTCAGTTTGAGTTATGGATTGTCGATTTCTCAAATACTCCAAGCCTTTCGCCGTCGCCTCAAATCGGACATTCCTTAATTTCGACTTATCGTCTTCAATAGGTGCCAGACAACCAGCCTGAATCAAAGGGTTAATTAAATTTCTAACATTAGCCGTTTGGTAAGTAACCCCTATCAGATGGAGCATTTCTTTTTTTGCGTGAGACCCAATCGAACATAACTTCAAGATTTTCAGAGATTTATCGGAAAGTACAAGTTCTTTCGCGTCAAGCGTAGCATCAGTCCCAGCACTAACATTTTCGGCCTTAGCGTTAGTAACATTTACAGAGAAAACAGTAACCTTATCAACGGTAAAAGCGGCCTTCCCGTTACCATTCTCAACCAACTCTTTCTGAACGCGGGCTATTCCACGGTTAAACTTATTAACGTATCCCATAACTCTTAACGCCTCTGCGATAACGGGATTACGATAATCGTTAACATCAGGAAAATTCTCCGGGCGCGCATTCCCATAAAGACCACCAGGGTTCACTATCTCAAGACGATCCTTATACTGGTAAAACTTCGTAGGTGTGTTACTCCTGTAATCCCGATGCATAACCGCATTCATCAATAGCTCTCGAATCGCCCATTGAGGGTAGTTGACTAATATCTTTTCTTGTAGCATCGAGACTGGTGACGGGCGCTTCTGAATGACCGACGTCTCCACAAACGCCTCCAGCCGTGGAAGCATCGAGACAAGATTCCCAGAGAACTCGTTTTGATTCAAGATGTCTGCCGCATTATCCAATCCGTCAAAAAGGACATGCTGAATGTAAGCTCCTGGGAAGAAGTACTTTGTGTTCTTGCCAAACAGTAAAACAGCCGCATTTGTGGGGCAGTCTGCCTGCTTATCATATAGGCGCAAAGATGAAAGTTGGTCTTTGATATCCCTTCGCTCACTTTCAAGGACATCCTCAGCAATAGCCTTCGGTAGATATATACGGCTGAATGCTGCTATATCTAAATCAGGCAGTGATGCCTCTCGACAAGGACTCATATCGAACGATTTCAATGAAGACAATCGTTTCTCTGACAGAATGTTCTCTTCTGTCAATGTCGCTATATCTTTTCTTGGGCCAATACGAATATGACACCGCCCTTTATATCGTACTGGCGGCTCAGTAGAAGGAAGCACCTTGACAACAATCACATCTCCATTATCAAAAGAGACATGGTCAACCGTCATGGTCGGAATCGGCAGAATATTCCCATCTGTCCTAAGACCGGCAAAATACTTCAACATCTCATCCGTCACCTGGAGTCCGCAAAGATTGCCATCATCTGAAACACCTATCAAAAGATAGCCAGGCTTACCACTTTTGGGCAGATCGTTGGAAAACGCACATATAGCACGGCAGAACTTATCTTGATCTGTAGTTGAAGTTGTCCGCTCAATGCGGAAGGTCTCTTTACTATTAATCAGCTCTCTTACTGTTTTCTTGTTCATGCTTTTTTTACAAAACTAATGAATTCTTCTCAAATACTACTCGTTTCTCATGCATTGTCCCACACGAAAATCTTGTTCAACTCGGGTTCGTCGCTGCGAGTGATGATGTCGCCGTGGAGGTCGATATCCATATGGTCGATGGCCATGATGGGGTTATCGGCGTGGGTGCGGAGGTTGCCGACGAGGATGAGGCGTTTGAGTTGCGGAAGGATACGCTCGAAATCGACGCCGTACATGTTGCCGCTGCTCATTCCTTCGCGCCAGAGGTGGGTGACGTAGCAACCGAGGACACAGTCGGGCTTGAAGCGGCGGCAGGCGGTGAGCACATCCAATTTGACCACGTCCAGAGGATACTTGTTGACCGGCTGTCCTTGCAATGCGTATAGCAACTGGACCTTCTTGTCTGCTTGAAGGTGACTGTCCGTCATCTTAATCCCCAACAGGCGGCCGATACTTCCAGTGCCGGCGCCAATCTCGATGGTCTTTTCGTAATCCGCCGTCAGATCATTCAGCACATCCAGCAGCTCCGTCGTGGGCAGCACATACGCCGGGTAATTATGCATGAACTTCACCACGGAGTCCCACTCAAACTGCCGCCACTCGCTTGCCGGTAGTTCGCGAATGTGACCATCCTCATTGAGCACGGCCTGGCGAACAGCCTCGTCACTGACTTCGGGATTATGCGGATTGATGAGCCATCAGGAGTAATCATGTCACGTCAGCCTGGCAATCGAACATAGCACTCCTCCGGGATGAACTTGGAGGGTTTGCGATGGTAGCCTGCCATTTGGCGAACCAGCGTTCGTTTTGGGTCATACTAAGGATGGGGGGGAACGGAATCAGAATGGAGAATCTTCAACCTTGGGCGAAAACTGGATAGTATGTTGAATGGGAATATTGGTATGGAGGATTATTACATCTTTTGGGGCGTTGGTAGCTATGGCAATAGCTTCTTGAATGCTGCGACCTGTGTACATAAAAAGGTTTTTGACTTTTTGAGTAATATCCATACCATTCACTGCCACCATAGATATTACAGAGTAGTTTTGTTCTCCAATTATAGCCGTCATGACTGTTTCCTCTGCAAGAGTAATGTCGACATCCAGTTTTGAATCGTCTTCCGGGATACAATATATGAGAGCGTCCTTGTATGGGTTCAGCACGGCACGGATAAAATCGAATGACTTTGAGAAATCTGGATACTTTCTCAGTGCAAGTACTTCCTCAAAAAAATACCTTTTGATGCTATACCCTCTGAATTCTCCATGGCTGTCAAAATAAATCTCAAATAATATTCCGTTGAGAACGTGGTTCTCTCCCTCCTCTGTCATGTATCTCTTCATCTTATTGGATAGCGAGGACATAATTTGTTGAGCTCCAAACGCTGCCGCCGATGCTTGAAGCAAATTCCGTCCAAAGATGAATTGTTGGTTTTTATCCAAATCTGAAGGCTTCATTCTCCAAATGGCGTCTATCGCTGGATTTTGACGATAGAAATCATAGGATTTCAACTCATTAATAAGCTCTCCGAATTCTCCTCCTGGAGCGTATTCGGCATCTTTAACGACATTTTCACTATATGGAAGTTGAGGCGAGACGACCATCTGGCCAGTCTTGAAGGAGAAATCGCCAATCAAAGAAGTATGCTCCCACGGAACCTGCGTGTTTTTAGACCACTGGACGACCGTACGCCGAACCATCTTAAAGAGGCTCTCAACGGATAACCGTTCTCTTCCGATATAAGATAGTAGTGCGGATGTATATAAGCTATGACCATCAGCACCGCCATCTTTTGCCGCACAATTTGGCGACGTTGAAAAGGCTATCAATGTTCCCTGCGGCGCATCAATTGGAGCGAAAGAATCATTCCCACCGCGATATGATGGTCTTACGCGACAAGCATCCAAAATAATGATGTTTGACTTTTTACTATTAGGCCGATAGAGTTCCAACAATTCGGTCAGCACGATGCTTTCCCTTCTTAAATCATATTTAGTTGCATACGATATCTGGCAATCCACCGCCGGCAAGAAATTCTCTCCATCAACTTGAAAACCGTGGCCGGCATAGAATAGAATTGAAGCATCATACTTAGCCAATTCCGCTTCAAGCATTGACATGATTCCTGGGACATCAGTTTGCTTAAAGTTATATATCTCAGCCGTGTCATAACCAAGACGTTTAAACACGCCCGCCATAGCTTGCGCATCAGCAACAGCATTCTTTAGTTTATCCGGGGTCGGGTAATCATTATTGCCAATGACTAATGCAAATACTCTCATAATAAAAGATATTACTCTCCCTTATCATAATGCATCCTCTCAAACTCATCCTGGGACTTCTCCTTAAGAATCTCCCTATCATACTCCTCAATGCATTTCTTGGCCCAATCACGTACAGTCTGTCTTTTATGATTTAATAGCCCAGTCAAGAACTCCCTGCACAGTTCAAATAGGGGTATCGGGGAGCCCACCCAACTGAATGTATGCATATTCGCATGCAGATTGTGAAGCACTGAAGTATTGTCGCCATACTCATCCAAGAGGAAATGAAACAAACGGCTAAAACCAAGCTTCTGCCCATTATCGCTGTAATTGAAAACAGGAATCGCGCCGGCTAAGATCTGAGGAGCTCTGTCAGGATTTTTTTTACACAAATCAATTACCTTGTCGTCATCATCAAATAAAGGACCTCTCCCAAATCCGCTTCCAGAACCAATCTCGTGACTTGCCTGCAGATGGAAGTAAGGAGAATTATTCGAAATAAACTCTTCTGCCACCATATCCCAGGTTTCATCAGGATAGTTCCTTAACAACACCTCCAGCATTCCATCAAGGCTCCCGTGATAGAAACCCGAATTCAAAGCTTCAATATACTTCTTGGCCAATACTATCGCGGCCTTTGGATTAGGGACATCTTTAAGCAGTTCCGCCGTGAATCTTGTATATTCATAATCTCCATTTTGGTCTTCTGGCGTAAGTTCATACTCTTCTGCAAGCTTATATACTGCTTTTTTAAGTTCTTCCGAATCTGTCTTGGAGACAAGGAAACGCCGAGTCATAACAAATTGCGTCGTGGCGTTTCTCAGTTCCGGATACTTTTCGTCGTAATACTCAATGAAATCCAAAAACTGTTTCTCATTATTCGGACTAAAGCTATTCAAATACCATAGCAATGAGCTATTATCAAGAGCCCTGTCTTCTATACTCTTTTCTATCATGTGAAGGTTATCAAGACCCTCTCCTTCGGTTTGTGCCATAATGCACACATAGCCTTTCGCATGTCCTTCAGCAAGAAGTTGAGAAAGGAAATACTTACATTCGTCAGTATCTCTACAACAAAAACAAATAGCAAATACAAACCTGCTATTAATACCTTCTTCCGGCTTCAAAAGGTTTATAATTGTACTAAACAAGGTCTGCCTCATTTTGGCATCCAGAAGTTCGCTCACATATTTAGCAAACACTTGCTCATAGAAATCATACTCAAAGATGATGGCAGCCAACTCGTCTGATGAAGAATACACGCCGTTTTCAATAAACTGCTTAGCCAGAGGGGCATATATCGCATCAACTTTTTTCACCCGCTCCTCATCTGAAAGCTTATAAGTATCATATAACTCTCTTCTTCCTTCTTTTAATCTGAACACAAAGCTCTGAGGGCGTATCTTTTGTGCCCATCCATTAAGAGTATCTTGATCTTTTAGACTCAGTTTACTATGAATCTTCTGAATACGAAGAATCTCCTCATACAGTTCATTCCAATGATTATCACGGGCCTTGATAATCTGGTCTATCAGGCTGACCAGAAAAGATAAATTATGAGTGCCCACATAAGGGTTCAAGTGCTCCAATGCTATCTTACTGGCTCTTTCAACTATGCTTCTGTCTTCTTTAATCCATGAGATCAGTATATCACTGGATGCATTCCAATAGTCAACTATATCCGCCGTTGACGGGTTAAACTCCTCAACCTTTGTTGCTCCAAAGTATTCAGGCCCGCCATCACGATTAAAACTCGTATTGTTGAAAGAATGATTCAAAACATCAAGAGTCACTTCTTTGTAATCAACTCCTGACGCTTTTAATTGTCTAATAATATCTGTCCTCTCTTTAAGAGAGAGTACAGTACCTGAAAGCATTATATGGAAGAGTTGATTCAATTGACCGCGTGAGTTGTTTGCCCATTTCTCGTTTTCCGCAACTGCCAATTTTGCCAATGTTAAAACGGCATCCCTCGCGACTTCCGGTACATAGCATAGCTTCTCAAGCATCATGACGTTGTTCCGTCTGGCATCGTCTTTCAACTTGCTTCTCAGATTATCAACCGTCATGTTTGACAAAACGTTTATTACAACGCTGCCTATTGCGACAGGATTCACCGTAGCCATAGAGAGGAAGAGCCGTGAACCCATGTCAGAACATACTACTTCCTCATTGATAAAATCCTTGTCTCCGGAAATGGTCAGTTTCGCCAACACCTCTTCCGCAAGGGGGTTGCCAACCATTTCATCTAAACGTTTACTTATACACCGAATGAGCATATTACCGGTATTACCGGGAATTGAATTCAAGTAATCGACAGCCTCCTTCAAATCAGTTTCTTTAAGCCACTGTCCAACAAGCCAAACAGCTAAAGGGAGTGGCCTGACAGCAAGCCAATCAACCCCTTTATCAATAAATGTCCCATCGTATCGTTGGATCAGTCTCTTAAACAGTTGCCTTTTCCCGTCTCCGTTCAAATTAGGCAGAGGAGTAACAATATTGCTCAACGCTACCACATCAAATTCACGAGATCGCCGGTCTGAATAGCCAAGTGGCTGAAACAGAGCCATTGTCCGCATGGCCGTTAATTCATCATTATTATTCGTTCCAAGAAGCCTTGACATCAAATCCTCCGCATCAGTTGCTAAT
>CADBPR010000106.1 GCA_902796555.1 uncultured Bacteroidia bacterium | reverse complement strand
GAAATCAACTACCGCTTCGGTATCCACAACGTGACTGCCGGTCTGCAGTTCGAGTGGAACGACACCAAGAACGGTTTCATGCAGGGTGGCCTCGGCTACTATATCTATGACAGCTGGGATGCGTTCAAGGCTGCCGGCAAACCCGCCGCTTTCGCCATCACCCACTCCAACCGTGACGACCTCAAGCAGGTGTTCCCGGCCTTCCAGTATATGCAGGCTTCCTGGTATGCCCAGGATGAGGTGACCTTCAGCGACCGCTTCAAACTGACCGCCGGTATCCGTTTCGAACTCCCGATTTATCCGAATATCCCGGGTAACGAGAACAAGGAATTCACCAGCCTGGCCACCGCCGGCACGTCTCTCTATGGTCACAAGACCTCCGACATGCCTGCTTCCCGCACGAACATTTCCCCGAGAATCGGTTTCAACTGGGACCTCTTCGGCAACCGTGCCGTCGTCCTGCGTGGCGGCGCCGGTATCTACACCGGCCGTATCCCCTTCGTGTGGATTGTGTCCGCCGCGGGTAACAGCAACTGCCTCCAGGCCCAGTTCGTCGACGCCCGTGAAGGCAACGCCAACACCCCGAACTTCCACCAGAATGTCACCGACATCCTCGACGACCTCTACGGCGGTACCTTCAAGGCCGGTGACCTGTACGCTCCTACGGGTACCACCGTCATGGACAAGAACCTGATCATGCCTACGACCCTGAAGACCTCCCTGGCGGCCGACTTCCGTCTCCCCGGCGGCATCCGCGCCTCCCTCGAAGGTATCTACAACAAGGACCTCATCGGTGTCTATGTTGACAAGCTCGGCCAGAAAGCAGACGGCGAGGTGACCCTCCCCGGCGAGCCTGCAGGCCGTGCCAAAGTCTCCGGCGAAAACATCAAGAACTCCCTGGGCGGTAAAGTTTTGCCGTACTACATCTACAATGTAGACAAGAACCTGGGTTACTACTACTCCGGTACGGCCAAACTCGAGAAGGACTTCGCCTTCGGCCTGTCCCTTATGGCGGCTTACACCTACAGCGGCGGCAAGGCCCTCTCCGACGGTATCGGCGACCAGATTTCCTCCGCTTACAACACGATGACCTACAACGTCAACGGCAGCCACACCCCGGAACTGGGCTACGGCACCTATGTATCTCCTCACCGTGTGATTGCGAACGTGGGCTACCGCATTCCGGAAGGCCGCTTCCTCGCCACCACCCTCGGTGTGTTCTATGAGGGCTTCAACCTCGGCTACATCGGCAACTACTCCTACACCCGCTACTCCTACACCCTCAACAACGTGACGGGCGACGGCGGTGCTGCCAACCTCGTTTACATCCCGACGGATACCGACCTCGCTTCCATGCCTTTCGGCGATGTGAAGGACAAGGACGAGAATGTAATCCAGACTGCAGCTGACAACAAGGCCGCTTTCCAGGCCTTCCTCGCCAGCGACAAGTACCTGAGCGCGCACCGCGGTCAGTATTCCGAGCGCGGCGGTGCCGTGATGCCTTGGGTCAACCGCATCAACGTCAAGGTTGCACAGGATATCATGTTCCATGTCGGCAAGAAGGTCCATACCCTCACCGTCGGTGTGGATATCAACAACATCGGCAACCTGTTCAACAGCAACTGGGGCGTTCCCAAGCAGCTGAGCGGCGACCAGATTCTCAACTGGGACAGCAAGGCTGGTACGTATACTTTCACCGAGCCTACCTGGAAGCCTTACAAGAGCACCTTCTCTACTTGGAACATGCTGCTGACCGCCCGGTACAGCTTCTAATTCCGAGAAGAAACATACCTACTGACAGCCCGGCACCCGCCGGGCTGTTTTTTTTCTGTAAAAGAATTGCCGGAAACACCGTCGCTCCATATTGAATATGCCATTTGTTTTTGCTATCTTTGCAGGATGGTGGATTATGCCAATAAATTTATAACATTAATAACTACAGTAATGAAATTCAGAACCATTTTTCTCTCCCTGCTGGCTGCAGCCGCCGTGCTGACGGGCTGTCAGCGGGAGCGTGAGAATCTCGGCATCCCCTCAATCGCTTTCGGGCAGCAGAGTCTCACCTTCGACAAGGACGGGGGTGTCGCCAACATCAACGTGACGGTATCCCGCGACTGGACCGCGACCACGGAAGACGACTGGATCGGTATTACCAAGACCTCCGGCCAGGGCTCCGTCAAGCCGCAGACGATTGAGATTTCCGTACTGCCGAACGACGGGTACAACCGTACCGGTACCGTCAACTTCGTCGTCGGCAAGAAACTGATCAGCCGGGCCTATGTCATCTATCAGGACGGCCCCGAAGGGGAAGCCCCCATTTCCGGCAAGTATTACGATTACAGCCTCAAGACCGCCGGTCAGGGTTCCTGGACCATCGAGGACCGAACCCTCCCCGAGGGAATCGACGCCGTGTGGACGTATGACTCCAAGTATGGCATGAAGGCGACCGCCTATGCAGGCGGAACCAACTACGCTTCCGAGAGCTGGCTGGTGTCGCCCGCCATCGAACTGGCCGACACGGAGACCAACTATGTCTCCTTCACCCACGCCGGTCAGTATTTCGGCAATATCAAGGATGAGGCTACTTTCTGGATTTCCGATTCCGCAACCAAGGCGGACGGTGAGGAGGAGTGGACGCAGCTGACCATTCCTACCTATCCGACCAACTGGACCTTCGTCAATTCCGGCGATATCGACATTTCCGCCTATAAGGGCAAGACCGTCCGCTTCGCCTTCATCTACAAGTCCACGGCTTCCAAGGCCGGTACCTGGGAAGTGGATGCGCTCACCGTTTCGACGGAGAAGCAGGGCAGCGGTGACGGCAGCACCGACCCTGTGGGCCCGACCCCGGTCGAAGGCGCCATCTACGCCGACAATTTCGACAAGGAAACGGCTACCCAGACCTATGGTTCCGGCAGCAGCTGGCCCTATGGCGACCAGTTCGAGAACTGGAAGAACCCCACCGGCAGTGGTGCGGCGAATGTCACTTACGAATTCACCGGTATCTCCATCCGTGCGAACAGCGCCTCCAACGGAAACTATTCCATCTATTCCGGATCCGGCGCCAACAACATCTTCTTCGGTGCCAACGCCCACTTCCAGGTGCAGAACATCGCCCTTGGCGATGCTACGAACCTGAGCCTGACCTTCGGCAGCGAGAAATACACGCAGGCTGATTCCAAGTTCAACAAGGACGAATTCAAAGTCTACGTCAGCAACACGGGCGAAGGCGCCACCTGGGTTTCCATCGACTATGACTTCGCGCAGGGCGGCCTCCCCGAGGGCAAATGGGACCTGGCTACCGCCAATTTCACCGTTCCTTCCGGTACCTCCAAACTGTATATCTATATCGCAGCCTCCGTTGCCAGCGCCTATCGTCTGGATGACCTGACCCTCGCCGCCGCCGAAAAGGCCGGTACGGCTGTCGATTTCAGCAAGGGCGTCGATCTGGGCACCCAGGGTGGCGGTTCGGACCAGAGCGAGGACCCCGATACCTCCCAGGACCCGGCACCGGCTGGAACCGTATATGCGAACAACTTCGACAAGACCACGGCTGCCCAGGATGCTAACAAACATTGGCCCTTCGCCGACCAGTTCGACGGTTGGAAGAATCAGAACGGCAGCGGTGCGGCCAATGTGGACTATGCCGTCGCCGGCATCACGGTCCGTGCGAACAGCGCCTCCAACGGCACGTATTCCGATTATGCCGGTTCCGGAGCCAACAACCTCTTCTTCGGCGCCAACAACTATGTGAATGTCAAGAATATCGCAACCGACGGTGCGACGGCGTTCGCCCTGAGTTTCGGTACCGAAAAGTATACCCAGGCCGATGCTCTGTTCAACAAGGACGAGTTCAAGGTTTATGTGAGCAACACCGGAACCGGTGCCAGCTGGGTGTCTCTCGATTATGATTTTGCCAAGGGTACCATGCCCAACGGTCGTTGGGATCTGGCAACGGCGCATTTCACCGTTCCGCAGGGTACCCAGACCCTGTACCTGTACTTCACCGCTTCCGTGGCCAGCGCTTACCGTCTGGACGACCTGACGCTGGTCAGCGAGACGGCTTCGGCCACTTCCCAGTCCGTGGACTTCGGCCGCGGCGTCGATCTGGGCACCCAGGGCGGCACGCCGGACCAGAGCGAGGACCCCGGATTCTCCGATGACCCGGTGCCCGTGGACGGCGAACTGATTTTCGAAGAAAGTTTCGCTACGGGCGAGGGCTCCTTCACCATTGACAACGGCGAACTGCCCACCGGCTTGAGCTATGTATGGTCTTACCGCCAGCAGGATCAGTGCATGAAGGCTTCCGCCTACTACCAGAAAGCCTATGCGACCGAGGCCTGGCTGTACAAGGCCGACCCCATCGACCTGAGCAATGTTCAGTCCGCCTTCCTGACCTTTGAGCATACCGGCCAGTATTTCCCTGCAGGCCAGGAAAAGAGCGAAGTGGTCTTTGTCTGCGTATCCGTGGACGGGGAAGAGTGGTTTGAACTCGACATTCCCAACTGGTTCACCGGCAGCGACTGGAACTTCGTTTCTTCCGGTGCGGTTGATCTCAGCGATTTCGCCGGCGAACAAATCTACCTGGCCTTTGTCTACACCAGCACCGATGCAGCAGCCGCCACATGGGAGATCCGCAACCTGAAGGTGTACAGCGGCGAAGGCGGCAACACGAATCCTGACAATTCCCAGGATCCCGCCCCGGATGATTCCCAGGACCCTGACAATTCCCAGGATCCGGACGTCTCCACCGACCCGGTGAACGGCATGGCGATTACGGTCACCGAGCTGGCCAAGCTGAACCAGTGGAAGGACAACGACCCGGTCTCGGAATTTGAATATCAGGGTTATACCTTCGTCATCGATGGTAGCGCCAGCCAGACCAAACCCATCTATAAGGTTAACGGAAGTACCCAGGAGGAAGACATCCGTATGTATGCCAACGGCAAGATTACGGTGACCGCTCCCGCCGGACAAACCATGAACGGCATCGCCTTTACCCTGTCGGGCAAAGGCCTGGAGCAGACGGCCACCATTACGGCTTCTGCAGGCAGCGTAGTCGCGCAGAAGAAAGGGGACACGGTTATTACCTGGACGGGTCAGGCCCAGGAAGTTACCTTTACGGTAGGTGCTTCCAACGACTTCGGCTCCAACGACAAGAAGACTTCCGGACAGTTCTGTTTCAAACAGATTAATATCCAGTAAGTGAACCTGCGCAGCAACATATTCGCGGCGATGGCGGCGGCGCTTCTGGCGCTGCTGCCGGCAGCCGTTTCTTGCTCGGGAACAGGGACCGACGACCTGGCCATCGTTCCGGAGCTGGGCTTCAAGCGCAATCCTGAAAAGCAGGAGGGCGGGACCCAGTTCCTCACTGTCACGGCTTCCGCGTCCTGGACCATCAGCATCACCTTCAACGGTGAGCAGGTCGACTGGGTCGGATTCAGAAACGGTGCGGAGCGCAGCGCCACGGTCTCCGGAGAAGGCAGCACCTCCTCCGTTGCCCTTACCTGTGACCCCAATCCGGCCGCCGCTTCGCGCAAAGCCATCCTGACCATCCGCAGCGGCTCCAAGATGAGCAATGTGACCTTTATCCAGAGCGGTATCGACCCGGGCGCCGGCGTGGACGAAAGTGACGACCCGGAGACCCCTGGCACGCCGGCCATGACCGCCGGCGGGTGGCTCGAACTGCCTCAGACGGACCTGGGCGACGGGTATGCCTTCTTCACGCATTACATGACCGTGACCGGCGTGCGCAAACGGAATTACTCCTTCTACTGGAGCAAGTCCGACTGCGTTTCCATCTGGGTGGCCTATCCGATGAACGGCAGCCTGATTGGTTCGGGCAGCCGCCCCAATCCGGAACCCTGGGCGATGGACCCGCTGCTGCAGAAGGCCGGTATCCGGCAGCCCGACCTGTCGGAACCGTATTCCAATTCCGGAATCTACGGCCGCGGCCATCAGATTGCCTCCGCCGACCGCTATGTCGGCGACGGCAATGCCCAGACCTATTATGCCTCGAACATGACGCCCCAGCTCCACGAATTCAACGGCGGTATCTGGGCATCGCTCGAAATGCGGATGCGTGACTGGTCCCGGATGGCCGGCGCTGACACCTGTTATGTGGTGACGGGCTGTATGGTCAAAGGCAGTTCCCAGAAATCGTCCAGCCGCGTCAACGGCGTTTCCTCCACGGTGCCGGTCGGTTATTACAAGGCCATCCTCCGCCATGCCAGGACCGCCACCGTCGGCTACGGCGGATTCAGTGGCCTGGCTATCTGGCTGGACCACAAGGACTACGGCAGCGTGACGCTCGGCAAGGATTTGTTCTGCAGCATCGACGACCTGGAAAAGAAAATCGGAATCGACCTTTTCGCCAACCTGCCCGACCAAGTCGGACAGAATCTGGCTGACAAGATAGAAGCGGAAGACCCGAAAAAACCGGTGGCTTCGCTCAATCTATGGTGGTAATATGAAAACCAACGGAAAATGAAAAGAATAGCACTCATCCTCCTGCTCGCCTTGATGGCCGCTCCGCTGTCCTTCGCCGGACCGAAACGGAGTTATGTCATCGGGTTCTACAACCTGGAGAACCTCTTCGACACCTACCATGACGACGGTAAGAATGACTACGAATATCTCCCGGAAGGCGCCAACGAATGGACCGATGCCAAATATGAGAAGAAGCTCTACAACATGGCTAAGGTCATCCGTGCGATGAAGGACGAGAACAAGGTGTGGCACACGATTCTGGGCGTCAGCGAAATCGAAAACCGCCACGTGCTCGAAGACCTGGTGAGCCAGCCGGCCATTGCCGAAGCCAATTACCAGATTATCCACTACGACGGTCCCGACCGCCGCGGCGTGGATGTGGCCCTGCTCTACCGTCCGGACCAGTTCCAGGTCCTGGAGAGCCGTTCCCTTCCGTACAATTTTGACAGCGACGCGATTACGTTTGACATGAGCAAAGAGGAGCAGGAGAATTTCCGCACCCGTGACATCCTCATGGTCCGCGGCCTGCTCGGCGGCGAAATGTTCGCCTTCTTCGTGGCTCACCTTCCGTCCCGTATCGGCGGCAAAGGCATGGACCTGCGCAGCCGCGGCGGTGAAATCATGTATGAGGCCTCCTGCGAACTGATGAAGGAATATCCCGGTATCAAGATTGTGGCGATGGGCGATATGAACGACAACCCCACCGACCCGTCCATGGCCGTCTATATGCATGGCAAGGAGTTCATCGAGGACGTGGCGGAAGGCGATTTCTTCTCTCCGTTCGTTTCCATGCTCCATGCCGGTTACGGCTCCCTGGCCTATCGCGGCGAATGGAATATCTATGATATCCTCATCGTGAACGAGTTCCTGGCGAAGGCCCCGGCCGGCACCCTGCGGATTGTCCCGATTGTGAAGAACAAGTACTACGGCCGCATTTTCAAGAAGCCCTTCATGGTGCAGGACGAAGGCCAGTACAAAGACCAGCCGAAGCGTACCTTCTCCAACGGTACCTTCATCAACGGCTACAGCGACCATTTTCCGACGTACATCGTCGTCAGCAACCAGTAAACAACAACTCAAGATATGTCAAAAAAACTAACTCTGGCGATTGCCGCCTTGCTCTGCTCCCTGGACCTGATGGCTCAGGAATATACGGGTGGAGTCAAGGGTACGGTAATCAACCGTGCCGACAGGGAACCTGTTGCGGGTGCGACCCTGAATCTCTATCAAGGGGCTGTCCTGGTAGCGTCCGCTACGGCGGACCAGGACGGTAACTTCCTGGTGGAAGGCCTGAAAGACGGGATGTATGACCTGGTCATCGAGGCGCCTGAATTCCTCCAGACCCGGGTCAACGTGACCGTCGTGGACGGCTATGTCAAGAATATGTTCAACCTGTCCATGACCCAGGCCAAGATGGTGTCCGTCGCGGATGCCGACGACCTGGCGGAGTTCGACCCGGACGGCGGCGGTTACAATGACAACCCGACCGTTCTCTTCGGACAGAACGATATATTCAGCAACATCGCAGGGTACAACTTCAGCAACGTCCGTTTCCGCGTCCGCGGTCTGGCGAACGAATCCCAGGAAGTCTACCTGGCCGGCGTCAAGATGAACGACGCACTGACCGGCTACGGTCCCTTCTCCCTGTGGAGCGGCCTGAACGAGGCGACCCGTACCAAAATGAGCACCAGCGGCTCGGAAGCGTCCGACTACGGTGTCGGCGGCGTGAACGGTGTGACCAACATCCCCGGAACGGCCTCCTATGTCCGCAAGGGATGGCGCGGCAGCGTGCTGACCAACAGTGCCCTGTACCGCCTCCGCCTGATGCTCTCCTATGCGTCCGGTCCCCTGGACAACGGCTGGTCCTACGCCTTCAACGTATCGACGCGTCTGGGCGGAAACGACTGGATTAAAGGTGTTTACTACCGTTCTTTCGCCTATTACGGCTCGGTTGAAAAGAAGTTTGACGAAACCCACAAGCTGAGTGCCCTGTTCATGGCGGCCCCTGGCGAGCGGGGCGCTCAGATGGCGGCTACCCAGGAAGTCTACGACCTCATGGGCGACAACATGTACAATCCGAACTGGGGTTACCAGAACGGCAAGGTGCGCAACGCCCGCGTCCGCAAGACCCATGAGCCGATTGCCGTGTTGAAATACGACTTCACCCCGACCGAACGCTTCTCGGCCAGCGCCACCGTCCTGTACCGTTTCGGCAAGAACGGCTATACGGCCCTGGACTGGAACGATGCGGCCGACCCGAAGCCGGACTACTACCGCAATCTTCCGAGCTACTTCATGTATGACAACGAAGACCTGCAGCGCTACAGCGAAATCAAAGCGGCCTGGGTGGAGGATTCCTGGTCCGTGATGCGCGACCCTTCCATTACCCAGATTAACTGGGACCGCCTCTATAATGTGAACCGCTTCAACCGGGATGCTTCCGGCAAAGCCCGTTCCAAATATATCCAGGAAGAGCGGCGTGTCGACCAGCGCGACTTCAACCTGGCGCTGTCGGCCAAATGGCGTCCGGTGGACAGCTTCACGCTGAACGGCGGCCTGAACGCCCGCATCAACCGGACGGAGTATTACAAGATTGTCGCGGACCTGCTGGGCGGTGACTACTACCTCAATACCAACAACTTCGCAGAGCGCGACTTCGCGGCCCAGGAAGCCCGTTACCAGAACGACCTGGACTACTACTTCGCCAACGGCAAGGCCAAAGTGCTGGGCCTCGGTGACAAATACGGCTATGACTACCTGGCCCAGGTCCGTCAGTACAACCTCTGGGCGAGCGGCCGCTTTGCCACGGGCCGTTTCAGCGCCACCGTGGCCGGCAAGCTCGGCTATACGGCTTTCTGGCGCGACGGCTTGATGCGCAACGGTCTCTTTGCCGGCGTGTGGGACAGCGGGAACGAGATTATTGACCCGGTTTCCGGTGTCAACCTCACCAGCTATGATGCCCTGACCGGCGAAGTGATTTCTTCTTACGGCAAGTCCAAGACGGCCAAGTTCTTCACCTATACGGCCAAAGCCAACCTGGAATACCTGATTGGCGGTCACTCCCGCGTCTATGCGAACGTGGCCTATCTGACCGACGCTCCGACCTTCAACAAGTCCTTCATCTCCCCGCGTATGCGCAACACCTTGATGAAGGGCCTGACCACGTCGAAGACCTTCTCGACGGATATCAACTACCAGTTGTCCACGGGCGGATTCAATGTCCGCGCCACGGCCTACTACACCACCATCAAGGACCAGTCCGACGTGATGAGCGTCTATGACGACCTCCAGAATGCCTTCACGAACTTCGCCCTCACCGGTATCGACCAGCGCAACATGGGTATCGAACTCGGCTTCAAGGTGCCGACCGGTCTGACCGGCCTGTCCGTTCAGGGCGTCCTGGCCTGGGGTGAATACATCTATACCTCCAATCCGCGTCTGACCCAGACGGTGGACAACAGCTCGGCCGTCGTCATCGAAGACGAAATCGTGCCCTACTGGATGAGCCATCCGGTCTACAAGCATGATGCGGAAGGCTGGTATGATATCGACGCCCAGGGCAACTACGTGCTGGACTATCACCAGAAACACTATGTGCCTTCCACGCCGCAGTTCGCCACCAGCCTCGGCCTGGCCTGGAACCACAACTACTGGTTCATCGATGTGAGCGCCGACTATTTCGCCAACTCCTACCTGGCGATGAACCCCTTGTTCCGGATGGATGCCGTCTCCGCCGGTGCCGACGGTACGGTCTCTCCGCTGGAAGTCGAATACATGGCGGGCCAGGAGAGATTCGACCCCGCTTTCCTGCTGAACGTGAACGTGGGTAAGTCTTGGTACATCCGCCGGAAATACCAGCTGGGCTTCTCGCTGAATGCCAAGAACCTGCTCAACAACAAGAATGTGCGTACGGGCGGTTTCGAACAGAACCGTATCGTGGACAACACCCAGAATGAGGTGCAGTTTTACAAGTTCGATCCCAAGTACTTCTATATGAGCGGTTTCAATTACATGTTGAATATTTATTTCAGATTCTAAGGCCATGAGAAACAAGTTATTCTGCATCTTGGCCGCTGCGGCGGCGCTGGTGTCCTGCCGCGACGAGTGGCAGCCGGTCTTTACGACAAAATACGATGCTCCCGCGACGTATGAAACGGTCGCGATGGAGCCCACCATGACCTTGAAAGAACTGGCCGCCATGTACGTGCACGGCAATCCGATTACCTTCGGATATGAAAGCGACGTGGTCGTCGGCGGCCGGATTTCCTCTTCCGACCAGACCGGTAACTTCTACAAGAGTTTCTATATCCAGGACGAGACCGGCGGCATGGAGGTCAAAATCGGCAAAACCAGCCTCTATTCCGACTACAAGGAAGGCCAGATGATTTATGTCAAGATGGCCGGCCTGACCCTGGGTGAGTATGGCTACAAGGACCTCAAGAACTATGACGACGGCCCTTCCGGCGGCAGCGGCATGGTCCAGATTGGTTACCAATACGAGTACCTGCCCGGCACGGAGCCCGAGTATGAAACCTCCTACCTGGATGCGACGACCATCGTGAACGAGCATATCTACCGCGGCGAAATCCAGGAAAAAGTGACCCCGGTGGTGCTGGAAGAAGCAGACCTCCCCGGCCGCCTGTCCACCCTCGCGGACAATTCCGCTATCGGTAAACTGGTGACCATCAAAGGTTTGGTTTATAACGACGAAATTTTTACCCTGGTCTATGTCGACAGCAATGCCAACCACAAGGATTCCCGCAACCGGGTGTTCCTCTCGGACCAGACCTTCGGCGTGAATACCTGGGCGATGAGCAAGAACAAGTTCATCGAATACCTGGACAAGGGGCTCTTCGACGAGGTGAGCATCGGCAATGCCGGTGACTACAACTACGGCACCGTGGCCGACCCCGACAACAAAGAAAGCATTCGTTCCACGGCGACGGCAGCAACAGTCAGCCAGTACTTCCTCAAGGGCAGTACCGAGGTGGTCATCCGGACCAGCGGCTATGCCAAGTTTGCCGACACCGTGATTCCGGATTCCGTTCTGTACGGCGTGGAAGACGCCCAAGGCGTGACCCACAAGGCGACGGTCGATGTGACCGGTGTCCTGGCCCTCTACCAGGGAACGATTCAGATTACGGTCAACCGGCTTGAAGATATCGTTATTCACGAACCGAAATTCTGATGCTGACACTCTTTAAACTTTTAGGCGCCCTCGCTCTGCTCATCTTCGGTATGAAGATGATGAGCGAGGCGCTTCAGAAAATGGCCGGTCCCCAGCTGCGGCATGTGCTCGGGGCCATGACGACCAACCGCTTTACCGGCCTGCTGACCGGTATGTTCGTGACCGTTTCCGTCCAGTCTTCCGCTGCCACGACGGTCATGACAGTGTCCTTCGTCAACGCCGGCTTGCTGACCCTGGCCCAGGCCATTTCCGTGATTATGGGCGCCAATATCGGTACGACCTTGTCCGCGTGGATTATGTCGGCCGGTTTCTCCTTCAATATCACGAACTTCGTCTGGCCGGCCTTCCTGGTGGCCATTATCCTGATTTCCTCCAAAAAGCGCCGCTACCTCGGCGACTTCATCTTCGGCGTTGCCTTCCTGTTCTTCGCCCTCGGGACCTTGAACATCACCGGCCGCGAAATGGACCTGGCCCATAACCAGGCCGTCGTCGACTTCTTCGGCTCCTTCGATACCGGCAGCTACTGGACCATCCTGCTGTTCCTGCTCATCGGTACCGTCCTGACCATCGTGGCCCAGTCTTCCGCGGCCCTGATGGCCATCACGATGGTGCTCTGCACCACCGGCGTGCTCCCCATCTACCAAGGCCTGGCCCTGGTTATGGGCGAGAATATCGGTACGACGGTGACAGCCAACCTGGCCGCTATGTCGGCCAATACGCAGGCCCGCCGGGCCGCCCTGTCGCACATGTTTTTCAATGTGTTCGGCGTGTTCTGGGTTCTGTGCCTGTTCTATCCCTTCGTGAACATGGTCTGCAGCTGGGTCGGCGTGGACCCGACGGCCGACGCCCAGGACCCGACCCGCCTGTCCTTCGCCCTGGCGGCCTTCCATACGGCTTTCAATGTCACCAACACCCTGATTCTCATCTGGTTCATTCCGCAGATTGAGAAACTGGTCTGCGCCATCATCAAGCCCAAGGAGACCGACGATGAAGGCTTCCATCTGACCTACATCCAGAGCGGTATTCTGAAGACCCCGGAAATCTCCGTTCTCCAGGCCCAG
Source organism: uncultured Bacteroidia bacterium (assembly GCA_902796555.1). Classification (GTDB taxonomy): domain Bacteria; phylum Bacteroidota; class Bacteroidia; order Bacteroidales; family UBA932; genus Cryptobacteroides. The sequence goes on along the minus strand of CADBPR010000106.1, from coordinate 34,150 downwards.
AAAGAAATCGGACTGTATGCCGAACAGACTGCGCATATGCTGGATGTCGTGCATGAAATGCTGGAAGGCGATACCGAAGAGCTGCTGACCCGCGTGAGCAAGATGGAGGATTCGTCCGACAAGATTGAGGCCGAAATCGGCAAGTACCTCGCTGAGGTGAGCGACGCCCATTTGAGCGACAGCACGAAGGCCAAAATCCGTTCCATGCTCCGCCAAATCAACGAGCTGGAGAGTATCGGCGACAGCTGCCTGAGCATGGCCCGCATCCTGAACCGGATCAAGACGGGCGGCCAGCATTTCAACGACGAGCAGAAAGCGGCCGTTGAAAAGCTGTTCGGCATGTTGAAAGAATCCCTGGACGTGATGAACGCCGTGCTGAAGGATACGAATGTGGAAGTACACGATTTCCGCCGCACCATCAAGTACTATACGGAAGACTTGAAAACCAAGAATATAGCGGACGTCAACGACCACAAGTATTCCTATGCCCAGGGTACGATTTATGCCGACTTTATCGCTGAGTGCCAGAGGTTTACGGGCTACGTAGAGAACGTTGTCCAGGCGCGTCTCGGCATCGGAAAGTAAGCGGACGGATTTTTGTGGGATTATTCTTATTTTTGTAAAAACTAACGTCAAGATGAAGCGCTTGTTGCCTGCTCTGCAGATGAAATCACTGGAACAAAGACTGGTGGCGGATGCCCTCACGTTCGATGATGTCCTGCTGGTCCCGTCTTATTCCGAAGTGCTCCCGCGGGAGGTTTCTCTCCGGACCCGGTTCTCACGCCGGGTAGCCCTGGATATTCCTTTTGTGTCCGCCGCCATGGATACGGTGACGGAGTCCCGCATGGCGATTGCTATGGCGCGGGAAGGCGGTATCGGCGTGATTCATAAGAATATGGATATTGCCTCCCAGGCCGACCAGGTGCGCCGGGTCCATGCCGAAGGCTGTCGGGTGGCGGCCGGCGTCGGGATTACGGAAGACATTCTGGACCGTGTGGCCGCCCTGGTAGAGGCCGGTGTAGATGTTCTTGTGCTGGATTCGGCCCATGGCCATTCCAAAGGCGTGATGGATGCCCTGCGCAAGGTCAAATCCGCTTTTTCCGTCGATGTCGTGGTCGGCAATATCGCCACGGCGCAGGCGGCGCGCGACCTGATTGAGGCCGGCGCGGACGGGCTCAAGGTGGGCATCGGTCCGGGTTCTATCTGCACGACCCGCATCGTGGCCGGCGTGGGCGTTCCCCAGTTGACGGCCATCTCCGAGGTGGCCTGCGCGGCGGAAGGCAGTGACGTTCCCGTGATTGCCGACGGCGGCCTGCGTTATTCCGGCGACATCGTGAAAGCGCTGGCGGCCGGGGCTGACTGCGTGATGTGCGGCTCCCTGTTCGCGGGCACGGACGAAGCGCCGGGCGAAGTGTTCGAGGCGGACGGGAAACAATGGAAAGGCTATCGCGGCATGGGCTCCATCGATGCGATGAAAGCCGGCTCCGCCGACCGTTACTTCCAGAAAAACGCCAAGAAACTGGTCCCCGAGGGCGTCGTGGCGCGCACCCCGTATAAAGGCGCGGTCGGCGAAGTGATTTACCAGCTGGCCGGCGGCCTTCGTTCCGGAATGGGCTATTGCGGTGCTGCGGACATCACCGCCCTGCACGGCGCTTCCTTTGTCCGGATTACGGCCAACGGGGTGGCCGAGAACCATCCCCATGATGTCGTAATTGCCAAACAGGCTCCTAACTACCACAGATAATGGAAAAAATCGTCATTCTGGATTCCGGTTCGCAATATACCCAATTGATTGCCAGGCGGGTGCGCGAGACCGGCGTCTATTCCGAAATCGTTCCGTACAACAAAGTGCCCGCCCTGACGCCCGATATCAAAGGCGTGATTCTTTCGGGCAGTCCGGCCTCCGTCAACGACCCGGATGCGCCCCGGCTGGATTTGACCGGTTTCCGCGGCCGGGTGCCGGTGCTGGGCATCTGCTATGGCGCCCAATACCTGGTGCATGCGGCCGGCGGCACGGTGGCTCCCTGTCCCAAACGGGAATATGGCCGGGCCGTGCTGCATGTGAAGGACTCCCGGGACCCGCTCCTGGCCGGGATGAGCGACGCCTCCACGGTCTGGATGTCGCACGGCGATACGATTGTTTCCTGTCCTTCCGGTTTCCGGATTATCGCGTCCACCGACGACGTGCCCTGCGCCGCCTTCCGGCTGGAAGGTGAGCCGGTCTGGGGGATACAGTTCCATCCGGAGGTCCATCACAGCGTCGAAGGTCCCCGTCTGCTGGAGAATTTTGTCCGCACCATCTGCGGTTGCCAGGGAGACTGGACAGAAGAGAGTTTCATCGAAACAACCGTCCGGGAACTGCGGGAGCGCATCGGCGGCGACAAAGTGATTCTCGGGCTGTCCGGCGGCGTGGATTCCTCCGTTTCGGCCCTGCTGCTGCAGCGGGCCGTCGGGTCGCAGCTGCACTGCATTTTCGTGGATTCCGGCCTGTTGCGCAAGCAGGAATTCGAGCAGGTGCTGGCTTCCTATGAGGGCATGGGCCTGCAGGTACAGGGCGTGCGGGCAGCGGACCGTTTCCTGGGCGATTTGGCCGGGGTGACCGACCCGGAAGCCAAGCGGAAAATCATCGGCAGGGATTATATCGAAGTCTTCAACGCTGCGGCTGCCACCATCAGCGATGTCAAATGGCTGGCCCAGGGGACGATTTATCCCGATGTGATCGAGTCCGTCTCCGTGGGCGGACCGTCTGTGACCATTAAGAGCCACCACAATGTGGGCGGATTGCCCAAAGACGTGAAATTCAAGCTGGTAGAGCCTTTGCGCCTGCTGTTCAAGGATGAGGTGCGCCGCATCGGACGTGCGCTCGGCCTGGACCCTGCGATTCTCGGCAGACATCCCTTCCCGGGCCCTGGCCTGGGCATCCGGGTGCTGGGCGAAGTGACGCCGGAGCGGGTGGCGATTCTGCAGGAGGCGGATGCCATTTTTGTCCGGGCCCTGAAGGCCTGGGACCTGTACGACAAGGTCTGGCAGGCAGGCGCCATGCTGCTGCCGGTCAAGAGCGTCGGCGTAATGGGGGACGGGCGTACCTATGAGAATTGCGTCGCCCTGCGGGCGGTCAGCTCAGTGGACGGCATGACGGCCGACTGGGTCCATCTGCCCTATGAATTCCTGGCCGAAGTCTCCAGCGATATCATCAACCAGGTACGCGGGGTCAACCGCGTGGTCTACGATATTTCTTCCAAACCGCCGGCAACCATCGAGTGGGAATAGAACGGGGGGGGTGCGTCAGTGCAGTCCGACCGTGTGGGTAACGGGAAGCGAGAAAGCGATGCTTTGGCTGTTTTCCGCCAGCCCCGTGTCTTCATAAATCTTGTGCATGACCGCATCCCGGATTTCGGTCGGGACGATGATGAACAGGATTTCTTTGTCAGGCTGGATGGAGATATGGAAGAATTCTTCCGCTTCCGGGTTGGCCGTTCCGCGGGCGCGGAGAATCGTACCGCCCTTGGCTCCGGCCTTTTTGGCGGCCTCCATCACCGTTTGGGCAAATCCTGCATTGACGATGCAGAAAATAATCTGATAGGCTGTTTTATTCATGGGTAATGGTGCTTTTATCGTTACTGAGGAACCCGTAGGACAACAGGCCGATGACGCTGGAAAGCGGGACGGTTATCGCGATGCCGCCGCCGTCTTTTACCGTATCGAACTTTTCATTCAGGAGCGCCAGCAGGTCCTTGATTTTGTCTTCCCGCACGACGCTGAAAATGACGCTGCGGTTGGACTGCTGCAGGCCCAGATACTCCATGATGGCTTTGGGAGAGGTGCCGCTGGCCGGCATCGTCAGCTGGATATTGGCATCCGCCGACTGAATCAGGTTGGCGAAATAGGCGGCACTTTTGGCCTTGACAACGGTAATCAGGAGTTCCAATTTCTCCGGAGCTTTATTTTTGACGAAGGTATCCATTATTCGAAATAGATAATCTGTTTATCATCGGCTTTCAGCAGGCGGCGACGGGCCTTGTTCCTGCGGCGGAGGCGGTCAACTTCCGCATTGAATCCCAGGGCTTGTATGGTGATGAGCGGGGTCATGGCCACCATGGAGACGACGCCGAAGGCCAGCGACAGCACTTCCGTTTCTCCGTTCAACGCTACGCAGGCGCCGATGGCCAGCGGGAGGATGAAGCTGGAGGTGAGGGGACCGCTGGCGACACCGCCGGAGTCAAAGGCGATGGCCGTGTACAGTTTCGGGACGAAGAAGGACAGGCCCAGCGAAAGCAGATAGCCCGGAATCAGATAGTACAGCAGGGAAAAGTCATAAATAATCCGAATCACGGACAGGCAGATGGAAATGCCGACGCCGAGGGACAGGGCTGTCATCATCTGGCGACGGGTAACCTGCCCGTTGGTGATTTCTTCCACCTGCTGGTTGAGGACATGTACAGCCGGCTCGGCCAGTACGACGACGAAGCCGATGACAAAGCTGAACAACGTCAGCAGAAGGGGGTTGTATTCTGCCAGCGAAAGGCCGATTTTGTATCCGACCGGCATGAACCCGACCGCGACAGCCGTCAGGAAGATGACCAGCCCCACAAAGGTGAAAACGATACCGAACGAAATGGAAATCAAGGCCTTGCGCGGAAGCTTCAAAACCGTCAGCTGCAGGATGATGAAGAAGGCGACAATCAGCAGCAGGGACGCGGCCACTTCGCCCATCGTGTCGAGGAGTTTGGTGCCGACACCCTCTTCCAGGATGGTTTCCATGCTGTAATCCGGGATGTTGTACGTCAGCGTTCCCTTCGAGAAGATGGACAGAATCAGGACGGCGATAATCGGGCCGATGGAACAGAGCGCAATCAGACCGAAACTGTTTTCATTGGCGTTCCGTCCGCCGACCGTCATGGCGATACCCACGCCGAGGGCCATGATGAACGGTACCGTGATGGGGCCCGTCGTCACGCCGCCCGCGTCGAAGGACAGGGGCAGCAGGGCCTCTTTCCCGGAGACATACAGCAGGGCGGCCAGGGAGAACAGCACCAGGTAGAAAAAGAGCAGCAGCGAGGTCAAATCGATTTTGAGCACGATTTTGAGCGTCGCCAGCAGCAGGAACAGGCCCACGCCGATGCCGACAATGGCAATCAGCAGCGTTCCGTTCATGATGGAATTGACCTGGGAAGCCAGGACGCTGAGGTCGGGTTCCGCGACGGTAATCAGCAGGCCCATCAGAAAGCAGACGGCCAGCAGCAGACTCAGTTTCTTGCTTTTGGTAAGGCCTTCTCCGATGAAGTGGCCCATGGGGGTCATGGCCAAGTCGGCGCCCAGGTTGAACAGGGCAATGCCCAGGATGAGCATCAGGGCCGAAATGCCGAATCCCGTCAGTTCCTGGCCAGTCAGCGAGACCAGCGGCGTCAGGGACAGGATAAAGACGATGATACCCACCGGCAGTACGGAGGTCAGGGACTCTTTGGTCTTATTGAAAAGCTCCTTCCACATATCAGTGTTATCTTAATTTACAAAGATAAGAATAAAAAGTGACAGATAGCTTATTTTCTGTCAAGGATATACGAAATGGTCCATCGGTAAGCCTCGCCGGGCCGGGACAGGAAGCGGTTGTAGGGTTCCGGACAGGCAATCCGGTGGTTGGCCCAGAAAACCGTCCGGCTGGCTGGTACGGAGGCGCTGATCCGGACCGAGACCGGTCCGTCGCCCAGGGTGATGGCGTAGGGCATGCCTTGTTCCCCGCTCGCGTGAATGTTCCCGCAGTAGACGGATTCGCCGGCCTGAAGCGGCCGGGAGAAGCGGATGCCCGCCGGCGTGAAGGCAACGCTGTCATATACCGCACGCCAGTCTCCTGCCGGTCGGAAAGGGAAATCGACTGTCCGCCCGGGTCCGGTTTCCAACCGGTTCAGCGTGAAGAAATTATGGTTATAGACTTCGCCTTCCAGGGGGCGTTCGGCGCAGAGGCAATGCCGGATGTCGAAGGACGTGGCGCCGGTCAGGACGATTTCCTTCGTGTAGGTATAAAAGCCCGGCAGGATGTGCCGGAACGTTACGGCTGCCGTTCCCGGCAGGACGTCCCAGGTCCCCGCCTCCGCAACCGGATACAAGCGGAAACGGTCATAGGAGGCCGAATCGGCTTCGAGCAGCCCTACGCCGATTTTCAGCAGGGTGTTTTCCGTAACGGGGATGGGGGAGAATTCTTCTGACGGTCCCTGAACGGCATCATGGGCGTCGGGATGATAGGTTTCGAACCAAGGACCGCAAAGCTCTTCTCCGTCCAGCAGCAGGCTGCTGAAAATGCCGCTGTGGTCAAAGCGCGTGCCGCGGTAAAACCCGTCCGTGGGGTGGTGGAGCGAAAGCTCCATTCTGTCTGTAGCCAACGTCATCAGTTACAGTCTTTTCGTCGGGGTACCGTGACTCGAACACGGGACCCTCTGCTCCCAAAGCAGATGCGCTAGCCAACTGCGCCACACCCCGATTTTTTTAGAGAAGGACTACAAAGATACGGATTTTTGCGAGATTTGCTTTTATTTTCTAAAATTTTGTGTAACTTTGCATCCGCATTTGCAACTGGATGTGGCGCAGTTGGTAGCGCACCTGGTTAGGGACCAGGAGGTCGAAGGTTCAAGTCCTTTCATCCAGACATATTGAAAATCAGGCACTTACGGTGATTCGCAAGTGCCTGATTTCTTATTTTTCAGCTGCTAAAAGAACTTCATCAGGCGCCGGACGATGATCCGGAAAAAGATTTTGTGCAGGATGGAGGCGTGGGTGTACACATTTCTGACGACGATGTCTACGGCACCGAAGCGCGCGGCTTCGCGGTCAAAATCGGCATGGTCCGCCCGGCCGGTATAAGCCTTGGCGAAGCTGTCCCAGAACAGGTTCAGCTGCCGCTCGTTCAGATGGAAAATCGCCTGCGTCTGCCGCTGGGATGCATAGACTACGCAGGAAAGGTACAGGTGGCCGATATCGAACATCGGGTCTCCCCAGGCAAAGCGTCCCAGGTCTATCCAGTAGTATTTGTCTCCCGCCACGATGAGGTTGCCAGGCTGGAAGTCGCCATGCACGCAGCCGCTGCTTTCGGGAACGGATGCAATGAAACGGCGGAGTTTCCCGCAGGTCTCTTTGCCCAGCCACGAGGACAAATCCAGGCCCCGCAGCGCCGTTTCCTTGCGGCTCGGGAAAGCCGATGTGTCGCAGGGCGTGGCGAAAAGCGCTTTTCCCAACTTGCAGAACTGCGTCGCCATTTCTTCGATGCGCTCCGGCTCGTCGTGGCAGATGCGGAAGACGGATTTTTTGTCCCGAATCCGCTCCATGCGGGTGGCGTAGGCGTCTCCCACGCGTACGATTTCCAACATTCCGGGCGTGGGAATCCCCAGCTTTGCGACGGAAGTCGAAAGGTCAAATTCCCTTTTTACCGTTGCCAGGTCGTTCATCCCGGCCTTGTTGACTTTCAGCAGAACGTCCGGCTCTGACGAGTTTTCGTAGGTGATTCCGTTGCCGCCTTCCCCGACTTTTGTCCAAGCCGAAAGGTCGATTTTTGCGTAAGATTCCATAACTGGCATATTGTTAACGCGTTGTTGGGTTGCTGTTCAGTTCTTCCGCAATCAGGGGGAGCAGCATCACATCGGCCGGCAGCCAGTTGACTTCCGACAGCTGTTCCCGGGTCAGCCAGCGGGCGGCCTCGTGCTCGTTCAGGTGAGGGGCGCCGCTGAGCAGGGAGCACATGAAGCAGTGCATGGTAAGGTGGAAGGCGGGATAGTCCCATTCCACGGTATACAGGAACTTGTCGACGGAAACGGCAGTATCCAGTTCCTCGCGGATTTCGCGGACAAGGGCCTGCTCGGGGGTCTCTCCGGCTTCTATTTTGCCGCCGGGCCATTCCCACCAGTCTTTCCATTCGCCGTAGCCGCGCTGGGTGGCGAAGACGGCATCGCCTTTTCGGATAATGGCGGCGACAACTTCAATCCGTTTCATGACAGGGTGTTCTCCGCCGGTGTGCCGGCCTTCGATTCGTTGCAGCCGCTGCCGTCGGGTGAGTCGTTCACCGCCGCCGGAAAACTGGCCAGCAGGGCCTCCGGCGTATCAAAACATTCCACCAGCGCCCGGTCCTTCGGCGTCAGCATACCCGTGGCCACATAGTGGTCCAGCAGGGTCAGGAAGGGGTTGAAAAAGCCTTCGGTGTTGAGCAGAACGACCCGGCCGCTGTACTGCCCCAGCTTCTTCAGGACATGGGTCTCGATGAGCTCGTCCAGGGTGCCGATGCCGCCGGGGAGTGCGATGACCGCCAGCGTATCCCTGCGCATTTCTTCCTTGCGCTGGGCCATCGTGTCGGTCCAGACTGTTTCCGTAAGCTCCTGATAGGCATATTGTTCCATGAACCGCGGCAGGACGCCTTTGTGATAGCCGCCGCATTGTGCAACCGTTTCGGACACAACGCCCATCGTTCCGAGGAAGGACCCTCCCGAGACAATGGCGTAGCCCTTTCGGCAGAGACCGGCGACCACCGGCGCAGCCTGTTCGTTATATACTTTGGGCACGACCCGGCTGGCCGAGCAGAAGATGGCGATTTTCTGAAGATGCATGATTTCGATGTTCCGTTTTCCGGATGCAAGATAGCCATTTTTTGTGGTTTATCCAAAGCATGCGGGATTTGGATTTTAACGGGATTATGCCTATTTTTGAATCATCGTTAACAAACAGACCGTTACTATGGACAAAGAAGACATCAAGAACATTTACGACAAGATTGAAGATGCCGTGGTCGATACCTACAAACGGGTAGAGAAAGCTGCCGTCGAGGGCTACCAGAAGGTGGAAGATGCGGCTGTCGAGAAGTTGTTCGCCAAAGAGGGCGAGACGGCCCAGCAGGCCAAGTCCCGGCTTCGCGGGGAGGCTCCTGTCGAAATCGCTCGTATTGAGACGGAGCATGCTCCCGCGGCAATCGGCCCTTACAGTCAGGCGATTGATACCGGTATGGGGGTGGTTTTCGTGTCCGGCCAACTGCCGATAGACCCCGCAACGGGAGCTTTCCCGGAAGGCGGCATTCAGGAACAGACACGCCAGAGCCTGCTTAATGCCTCCGCTATCCTCCTGTCGGTCGGTCTGGACCTCACCCGCGTCGTCAAGACGACCGTGTTCCTGGCGGACATGGGCGATTTTGCCGCCATGAACGAGGTCTATGCCCAGTTCTTCCGTGCCCCCTTCCCCGCCCGCAGCGCCGTCGCCGTGCGGACCCTTCCCAAGGGGGCGCTGGTGGAGATTGAGTGCATTGCGGTGAAATAGCAGCGCCGCCAATCATCTATGGGACTTTTCATATCCAAGACCGCGAAAAAGGCCGTCGACAAGAGCAAGATGGCGACCAGCTATTTTCTGACAGGTGCATGCTTTTTCCTGATTGCGTGCAATGCCGCCCTGTTCATCTTTCTCCCCAATCTGCTGGCGCCGCTGGCCATCATCCTGTCCAATGCCATCACGGTTATCCTGATGCTGATGGCCCTGCGTCCCATCAACCTCCTTTTGCAGCACGAGTTCGAGAAGAAAGCTGAAGAACTGGTCGCGCAGCGTCAGGAGGAGACGGCGCTTCGGGAACGTGTCGTCGAATTGGAATCGGCCAATCAGGAGTTGGAACGCAAGATTGATTCTTGGGAACAGACCGCCGGCGTGCCCGCGAACCTGAATCTCAGTTTCAAGGTGGAGACGATGACATACGACAAGTCGGGCTACATCGTCAAGGAAGAGCCGCTGGAGCGCTTCCTGGAGGACCCTGCCTACGGACTTGCCGGTAAAAACGGGCTCGTGGACCGCTTCAGCAAGTGGCTGGACTCCGTTTCGCATCCGGGAGAGCGCCGGGTTCTGTACATCGGCAAATACTATATGAAAGCCTCCATCGGCATTGATTTCACCCGCATCAAGTTCTCTGTCCAGGATGGCGTTCTGACACTTTTCGGGGTGCGTTTCACAAAGCTCAATGACCTGGCCATCGTCCGGGACGAAGACGAAGTGAATCATTGCTGGCTGCTGAACGAGAGCTTCGACGGGATTACCATCAACCGCAGTGAAATCTATCGTGAATTCACCGAAGTATACGCCGAATACCGCGAGCAGGAGGCGCACGAGGCGCTGGAGAAAGAAATCGAAGGCCTGTGCGACCGCTATACGGCCGTTTTCCGCACGAATCTGTCCGAGCGGTTCCCGGGGATTGCGTTCTGCGACCACATCGAAGATTCCCCGGCCACCTGGTACTCCTTGAAGGAGCACATGCAGGACCAGCGGGTGTTCCCGATTGCTTCCAACATGCTCCTCATGGTCGATGTCCTGAGCGGGACGACGGATATGCAGAATACGTGATGCGGCCGTCCGGGGCTGCGTTGCCGCTCTGACGAAAAAGGCCGGGAATGCAAGCCTGCATTCCCGGCCGAAGGACCCGGGGGCTTTTTTATCATTTCTTAACGCAATTGCGTCGTCGTTCTTCCGCACCCCGGAAGAGCGCGTCCTCTATTTTTTCAGCGAAGGCGTGCCGGCGGCGAAGTCGTTGGTGGAATTGTTGGTGTCGGCCGGTTTTCCGTCCACAATCTGGCGGCGTACGCTCTTGCCGAAGCGGGCGATGTCGTTGAACACTTTTACCGTCCAGGCATAGCCGGCATCGAAGGCAGGGCCCCAGGGATTGCGGAAATAGCTGTCCTCGGCGCTGCAGTTCACGGCGTCCAGGACCCATTCTCCCGGAATCACCCATACGTCGTCATCTTCAATCGCGTAGTCGAAATTGTACTCGTCGAAGTGGAAGTAATAGGTGCCGCTCCAGTGGCGCTCGGCCATGATTTTCTCGGCGGTTTCACCTTCCGGGACAAGGGCGATGGCATAGCTCTGCAGGCCGCTGTGGTGGAGGGTCGTGATGGTAGCCGAGCTCTTGAACCAGATGACAAGGTTCTCCACATCGGGGTTGTCGGTGTCGGGATAGACGTCATTCTCGTCGTAGAATTCAAAGTCGGCGCCGGTCAGGTCGATGGCGTCGGGATTGCCCTCGATGGTCTCAGCATCCTCGCCTTCGCCTTCGGTGCGGCCCTGGGTATAATCCAGTGCGGCCAGCGCGAGGACAAGCGATTCGCCGGGCTTGACGGGATGGTCCGTCCCGTTCCCCGGAATCAGGTACATGTCATTGACGGCAAGGCCGTCGTTCAGCTCCGGATACTCGTAGTACGCGCCCACGTCCGTCTTGTCTCCCTGGATGTAATTCATGACGAACAGGACACGGTCGGCATAAACGGTGTGGTCCGAGACGTTCGTGAGTTTGATGTACTGGTCGTCAGAGGCATGTTCGGCCCCCTGGATGAGCGTACCGGCGTAGTAGACCTCTTCGATGAGCAACTCTCCGGCCTTGGGTGCGGCGGGAATGTCGGTTTTCTCCGGAGGGGTATCCGGGGTGTCGGTTTTTTCCTTTTCTTCGGGGACCGTCTTTTCTTCTTCTTTTCCGGGTTTGTCCTCATAGACCGGTTTCACGCAGGCCGAAAAGGCCAGGGCGGCTGCTGCCGCGAGCAGAAATACTTTTTTCATAATTGAATACCTATTGTGATTGAATAATATACAGCGTTAAGGGTGTCGTAATGGAGACCGACCCGCGCAAATCCGCTGATGGACCTCCACACGGGCCTTTCGGCCAGGAAGCCGGCGTCGAGTCCCAGGACGGCCGCCGAGAACCGCCGCAGCCGGGGCTCCTCATAACCCGTCGCCCGGGCCGAAACCGGCAGTACGCCGTGGGCTGCCAACCCGGTTCTGAATCGCCAGGCCCGGGCGGCGAAACTGTACCGGGTGCCCGCCGAAGCCCTGACTGCAGAAAGCGCAAAACGCCGGCCCGGATAGGCGTACTGCTCGGACAGGCCGCGGTAGGAAGCGGCTGACGAAAACTGCCAGTGCCGCCCGGCCCGGTATGCGCCGTGGATGCGGGCTTCATAGAAAGCCCCGTCATACATGTGAAAGCACAGGAGGCTGTTGTATGCGCCGGCAATGCCGTTGTCCAGCACATGTTCAAGCCCGCTTCGCAGCTGAACCTGCACGTCGGCGCCGGCCCGCCAGGAACCGCCCGCATACTCCGCGGAAAGATGGGCGTCCTGCGTAATAAGCTCTGTATAAGGTGTTTCGTTCAGATTGGGCAGATAATGGATATTGTCCAGAATCCGGTACCGGACGGCCGCGCGCCAGCCCTTTTCTGTCAGAGGGAACAGCATCAGCCCGAGGGTTGCACCGTTGCCGGCGTAGCGGGTGTACAGATACGACGGGATGGTCCCCGAGAACCGGGAAAAATAAGTCCCCAGGCCGGTGAGATGGAACTGTGCCGTATTGGCGCCGCGCGGGTTGAAATACGACACGCTGTTGCTCTGGGCGTACCGACGGTAGAAAAGGCTGGCATCCAGCACGTAATCCGGAGAAACCTTTTTTCCGGCCGATACCCCGGCGCTGAGGTCCGATACGATATTCCGGGGCCGCGGGTCGGTCTCCCGCCATTCATGAAGGGCCCGGTAACCGGCTTCCAGTCCGAAATGCCAGGCTTCGTACCGCCGGGAATATCCTCCGGAGAAGGCATAGGTTTCGCGTTTGACATGCCCCGTCAGGGTGTCGGCCATCACATACGGGTACACCACGTCATAGTCCGACGACGTGTTCCGTTGCACCCCGTTTTTGAAGCCTTTCTCGTACCGGACCCGGCCGAAAACCGCGCTCCGGGAGTCCGGCCTGACCAGCGTGCGGATGTCCACGATGCCCTTGCCTTCGGCGGACCCCTCTTCCGGCAGCAGCGGGTCGGCCTCCTGGCGGCCTTTCCACCCCGCTTCCACGCGGGTTGCGGGCTTCTGTCCGGAGAACAGTGCCGACGAAGGGCTGCCGCCGAGAGAATCGGCCGCGGCTGCCAGGGCAAGTATGGAAACAAAGAACGGGCTCATCAGTACAAGTATATGACATCCAGGACAAGGGTTTCCCGGCCGGAAACCAGGTTGACGGCTTTGATGGGGTCGGCATGTGCATAGGAGCGCAGCGTGCGGGTAGTGCCGTCTTCCATTTCGGCTTTCCCGTCAAACGCGAGGGTGTATACGCCTTTCTGCACCGTCAGCAGCGCCTTCCCGTCGGCGAAGGCCGGGTAGGGATAATTCCGGCCGGTATTGAGGTTCAGGAACTTGTTGCCCGGGAGCTGCGGGTCGACGGTCATGGACCGTACCCCCAGGCCGTCCGGCGTCGCGAGCACCATTTCGACCTCCGTGAACAGCACGGGCTCCACCCGGCCGGAGCAGGCGGACAGAATGAGCAATACGATGCCGAGAACTGTTTTTTTCATATCTTCATGCTGAGTTCCATTCCAAAATAGGGGACGCTGGAACGGCGTTTCAGGACCCCGTCGATATAGTAATCCGGCGCCAGGGTGAACAGTCTGTTCACAAACAGCGCAGCGGTCGCTTTCCCCCGGAACAGCGTCTTGGAAACTTTCAGGTTTACATGCATGGAAAAAGGGGTTACCGTGTACTGCAGCAGCGCCGATGCGTATTGCCGTTTCAGCTGGCGCAACACCCCGTCTGCGGCCGATTCTTCCGTATAAGGGTGCCGGACCAGGTCTTTGTCCAGGTACGCCACCGGGGTGGAATCGTCCGCCATGAATTGCTGTGCCGTAAACCAGATGCACTGGAAGGAGGTGGAGAAAATGAGCCCCAGGCTCGGGACCTGTGTGTCCAGAAGGAAGGAGCTGGTGAAGGAGTCGTACAGCCGGCTGTCGTTTTTGTCGTACAGGCCGATGTAGGGATAGGACTTTCCGTTGAGCATGACCGACGGCCGTTCCCATTCCGGCTGGGAATTCATATACCGCGTCCGGAACCAGGCTCCGTTGATGTGTACGCGCGTGTTGATGACCGGAATCCGGGCGGAGGACAGCGTGAATTCGACTCCGCGTTTGAGGCTCCGGCTGCCGTTTGTCTGCAGGGCGTAGGCCACCAGTGTGGTGTCCGGCACATAAGGGGTCGTTTCCGTTGACGGAGGGCCGGTGAGGGCGCTCTTGTCGATGGACGATTCATCGTAATCCTTGGATATCAGCCGTATGTAGTCCGACCCGTTCCGGAATCCCGACCGCATGTCTTCCGTGAAAAAGTCCACGGAAGCGCTCCAGCCATTCCAGGAGGCGTCCGCTCCGATTTCCCATTTGAAATTGCGCGCCGGGGCGAGGTCATGCGGTGTCGCGTCGATGGTGTAGACCAGGAAATTGACGCGCCGGAGCGCCCTCTCCGCAGGCCAGTAATTCAACTGGATTTTGTCACCGTACATCAGGGCGGGGTAGAGCATGTCCATGGTGGGGAACTTCGTATGAAGGCCGGCTCCGCCGTAGATGCCTGCCTCCAGCCGGTATCCGCCGGGCATGAGTGTCGGGAAATTCAGCCGGATGTTGCCCCGGGGGTCCAGGGCGTGCATCCCGTGCCGGGTGGAAGCCCGCAGGCCCAGCTGCCATTCCAGACCGAAGGCCCCGATTTTCCCCCGGCCGTTCTCTTCCGCGAATACCGCCAGGGTGCTTTCTGCCGGAATATCATAATAGGGCCTGGGCCGGGTTCCCATGCCGGGATTCAGGGGACGTGTCACGTCAAAGACCGAGCCCCCGCCGAAGTTCTTGTCCAGGGTCCATTCCGCCCCGGCCATCAGGTTCTGTCCCAAAAGCCGGAAGCGGGAAACGGCCCTCAGATAGGCGTAGAAGGGTTTTCCGTCCACGGTCAGGGTGGCGTCGTAGCGGGACGGCAGCAGATAGGCGTCCGTCTCTCCGGGTTCACGGGAAATGGAAATCGGCTCTTCGGCGGACAGGATGACGTGCTTGAAGCGCTCGATGCGGTCCATGCCATAGCTGAGCTGGGCGGTGAGCACGATGCTCTTCAGCACCTTTTCGGCGGACTTGGCGCGGAGGGTGAAATCTGCTCCGAGGTCGATGTGATGATAGCTGCTCCGGTAGGTTTCGGCCGGGATTCCGTCAAATTCGTCCAGGTCCTTGTCGGATTTCTGGGTGTCGAAGGAGCCGGTGTAATCCAGGTTGGCGGTGAGGATTTTGCTGTAATCCCCGTTTTCCTGCCAGGTCCGGCTTCCGCGCAGGCTTCCGGTCAGGCGCTTGTAGTTTTGCCGCAGGTTCCGGGGGTCGGCCTTGGAATCCAGAAAGTTGAGACCGATATTGGCCGTCCGTTTTTCGTCGCCGCCCCACTCGAACCCTTTCCCGGCGTACATCAGTTTGGCTTTCATGTCGGATTTGAACCGCAGGTGCAGGTCCCGGCCGCCGCGGCGGCGTTTGATTTGAATCAGTCCGCTGGTGAGGTCGCCGTGTTCTACGGAGGCGATGCCGCGGACGACGTCCAGGGACTCGATTTCTTCCGTAGAAAGGGTCCGCATGTCCGTTCCCATGTTTACGTTGTCCGCCCCCAGGTTGCTGTAGGCCGGGGTAAACTGCAGGTTGGCGTCGTTCAGAATCGGCTTCCCGTCAATGGTGAAACGCGTCCCGAGGGCTTGTGTGGCATAATTGGCGTTGAGGCTGCCGGCCGCCCTGAGGTTGACGGCCTGCGGGCTCCCGAAGGCCGGGTCCCGGGCAATGCCGCCGGGGAGAAGTTCCAACAGGTCGGCTATGCTGGAGGGCTGGATGTGCGCAATGGCGTCTTTGCCGATTTTGGAAGCCGAGGTGAGCCCGTGGTTCTCCGTGGCCGTGACGACCGCTTCCCGGATTTCATATACGGCTGTCGTGTCCGTATATTTCCAGGCCGTGTCCGGGGGCGCCGTCACCAGCAGGAGGGATATGAGCAAACTCTTCATAGACGCGGGATGTGGTTGCGTGTCAGTTTCCGAACTGGGGCTTCACGTAGCTGTGGAGGTGGGAGATGAAGGAAATCCCCGGCAGGGAAAAGTGTTTCGGGTAAGCCCTCGAAAGCGTGTCAACCAGCTGAAAATCATCGGCTTTCAAGGCATAATAGTGTTCCCCTTCGGCGGTCGATGCCTGGATGGTGTAGTAGAACAGGTCCCCGATGAGGAGGATATCCTCCTTTTCCGGGCACAGGGGCACTTCCGAAACCGTGACATCCCCGTTTTCTTTCAAGAAAGCAAGCCGTCCGTCTCCGGTTACCAGCAGCCCCAGCGTGGCGTGATTTTCAAACTCCGTGATTTTCAGGTTTTTCAGCCGGAGCTGGTCGGCCCCCGGGAAATGCTCGGCCCGGATTTCACCGCCGGTTTGTTTGATGCGGAAGAGCTTGTCTTCCCGGTCCGTGAGCAGGTAGCCTTCGTCATGGTCCTTCCGGTCCGTGGGATTCCCTTCAATCAGTTTCGCGGGAAAGACAAAGCCCAGCGCCTTCAGGTCATCGTTCAGTTTCCGGGTCTTTTCTTCCAGCAGGCGGTTTTCGCCCATCCGGTAGACATACAGGCCGTCTTCCCGGGATACGAAGGCTTCCTCCGGCTCCTGCAGCTCCAGCCTTTCCGGAACGGATTCCATCAGCAGGTATACCGGCGGCACCACCTTGTTCACCTCGGAAGGGTCCATCGTCACGAAAGTATTGTTCCGTTCAATTTCTTCCAGGGTCACCTTCTGCCCTTCCAGCGTGTCGGGCAGGGCGCCGCGCGAGGCCAGGATGGACGCGTAGAACAGCGGCTGGACCTCGTCGCCGTACACATTTCCTTTGCGGTCGGCGAAGCGGTAGTCGTGCCCGTCCTGATACAGGGCCGTAAAATCGTGTATGACACAGCTGTAGAGGGTAAACGGCGTACTCTCCGGCTTGGCTGTCAGCAAGTTGAACAATTGGGGGACCACCGTCATGACGACCACCGCCACCGTCAGGATGATCCACGCAGCCGCTATCTTTTTCATCATTGCACGCCCTCCTTGAATCGTTCGGTTCCACCCAGGACCAATACGGCCGATTCGACCGTGTACAAGGCCAGCCAGGGCAGGAACCCGTTGTAGGCTTCCGGTATGCCGGACAGGAAAAACAGCCCCGCCAGGGCGGCCAGCAGCACGGCCAGCACAATCCGCAGGCGCCACGTCGGCTCGATGCAGATGGCGCAGGTCCACAGGTAGACGGCCCATCCGGCCAGGTACCAGGTCAGCATCGTCCTGAGAATGCGGGAGACCAGTTCGGCGGGAATCCACCGTGCCAGCACCGCGGCGCAGATGCCGGCGTGAAGGGCGGAGAATACCGCCAGCACGACCAGGCCGTAGCCGATGATGCAACCGGTCATGACGGACGCCCTCACCGGCAGGTGAAGGGTCAGTTTGAGGCGTTTCTGCTGTATTTCCGGTAGCCATTGCGCCAGCGCCAGCAGCAGCCCGGCCACGGCCGGAATAAACTTGAAGGCTTCGAGCAGGACGGTGTCCTTTGCAATCAGGGTGCTCCACAGGATTTCCGTCCCGCGGAACTGAACCACCTTGGCCAGGTTCAGAAAGCTGTAAAACAGCATCCCGGCCCCGACTAGCGCGATGCCGGCGACGACCCACCGCGTCTTCAGCCATTCTTTATAGAGGATTGCCCGTATCATATCAATATTTTCCTGTCAGTTCTATGAAAATGTCTTCCAGCGTCATCCCCGGGTACCGGTCCATCAGGCTCCGGGCATTTTCCTGCACAAGGATGCTGCCATAGTCCATGATGATGACCTCGTCCACGAGTTTTTCCAGGTCCTGGATGATGTGCGAGGTGAGGAAGACGGTCTTGCCCTTGTCCTTGGCATAATCCCGCAGGTACTCGCAGAACAGCCGGCGGTAGCCGGGGTCGAGCCCCAGGGAAAAGTCATCCAGCACCAGCAGGTCGGCGTTCTGCGCCAGAATGAGCCCCAGGGCCACCTGCGAGCGCTGTCCGTTGGACATGCGGGCGATTTTCTGGCCGGGCGCCACGTTCAGTTTCTCCATCAGGGAATAATAGGCGTCCCGGTCCCATTTGGGGTAAAACGCGCTGTAGAATCGCTCAATCTGGGCGATGGTCATATAGGAATACTGCACATGGCCTTCCAGCAGAAGGGCGATGCGGCGCCGGGTTTCCGGGCTGATGCGCTGAACATCTTCTCCGAAAATGCGGCAACTGCCGCCCCGGGGCTTCAGGTATCCCATCAGGATATTGATGGTGGTTGTCTTTCCGGTGCCATTTTTTCCCAGAAGCCCCACAATGCGGCCTTTGTCTACGGTAAAATTGAGATTCTCGTAGATTTTCCGTTTTCCATAGTAATGCGTAAGATGCTCACAACAAACGATGCTTTCCTGCATACTCTTTTTCAGTTTGGGCTGCAAAGGTAGTGAAAAGCAGTTCGCCGGAATATCCCCATTTGTGGGGATTTTCATCCGGGCCGTTCATTCCGGAAAAATCGGATTTTTTTTCATAATTTCCGATAAATCAGTATCTTTGAAAACGGATGTTGGAAAAAATCATATCTGTCGTCAATGAAATCGTGTGGAACCCCGTTCTGGTGGGGCTCCTGATTGTGGCCGGCCTGTATTTTTCTTTCCGCACCCGTTTTGTGCAGGTCCGGCGTCTGGGCCTGATGGTCCGCTCCCTGTTCAGCCGCGACGGCGGGAAAGACGGAATTTCGTCTTTCCAGGCTTTCTGCATCGCCCTGTCCGGGCGTGTGGGGACCGGCAACATCGTGGGCGTGGCCACCGCCATCGCGTTCGGCGGTCCCGGAGCGGTTTTCTGGATGTGGGTGGTCGCGTTTTTCGGCGCCTCGACGGCGTTTGTGGAATCCACCCTGGCGCAGCTGTATAAATTCCCGCACCACTCGGGCTTCCGGGGCGGCCCGTTCAGCTTCATCGACAAGGGCCTGGGCCTGCGCTGGCTGGGCATCGCCTTCGCGGCGATTACGGCCGTCTCCTGCGGCTTTTTCCTGACGACGGTGCAGGCCAACGGGGTTTCTTCCGCCGTTCACAATGCCTTCCCGGTGTCCAACCTCGCCACCGGCATTGCCCTGGCGGTGCTGCTGGGCCTCGTCATCTTCGGCGGGGTGCAGCGGATTGCCCGGGTCGCTTCCTTCGTGACGCCTTTCATGGCCCTGGGCTACATCCTGCTTTCCCTGGTGGTCATCGGTTTCCATATCCAGGAGGTTCCGGCCGTGCTCGCCGCCATCGTCAAAGGGGCCTTCGGCATCCATCCGGTCTGCGGCGGGATTCTCGGCTCCACGATTGCGATGGGGGTGAAGCGCGGGATTTTCTCCAACGAAGCCGGGCAGGGGACCGGGGCCATCGTCTCTGCGGCGGCCGATGTCCCGCATCCGGCCCAGCAAGGTCTCGCGCAGGCTTTCTCGGTGTATGTGGATACCCTGCTGGTCTGTACGGCCACGGCCCTGATGATACTGACGTCCGGCACCTATAATATCCTGGATGCCAAGACCGGGGAACTGCTCTATGCCGGTGCGCCGGCCCTGGCCAACAATTACGTGGGATATACCCAGAGCGCCGTCGATTCGGTCTTCGCCGGGTTCGGCAGCCGCTTTGTCTCCATCGCCATGGTCTTCTTCGCTTTCAGCACCATCATGGCCTATTATTTCTATGCGGAGTCCGGACTGATCTACCTCTTCCAGGGGCGCGGTCACCGGGCGGAGAAGGTGGCCCTGCGCATCTTCCAGGCCATCATGCTCGCGGCCATCGTTTTCGGTGCGGTGCGGGAAGCGGACCTGATCTGGCAGCTGGGCGACATCGGGGTCGGCCTGATGGCCTGGATTACCGTCGTCTCCCTGTTCTTCCTCTGTCCCAAGGCATTGAAGGCGCTGAAAGAATTCGAGGCGCCCAAGAAATAATGCGCTATTGGTCCAGGAATGTCACGAAAGCGTCTGCGTCGAGGTTGTATCCGCGGGGACCGGCGAGAATCTTGCCGTCAGCGTCCAGGATAAAGTAGTTCGGCTGTGAATTGACCCCGAACTTGTCCAGCACCAGGCGCGAATTCACCCGGCCGACGTCCTTGAGGACTTTGCCATCCGGCGTGGTCACCCATTGGTCTTCCGGCAGGCGCGTCTTGTCATCCACATAGAGCGTGACAATCTCGAAGTCGTCCCGCAGACGCTGCAGCACGCGGGGGTCGCTCCAGACACGCGCCTCCATCTCCCGGCAGTTGACGCAGCCGTGCCCGGAAATGTCCACGAACACCCGTTTGCCCGATGCCCGGGCGGCCTCGCAGGCTTCTTCCAGGGTGTCGAACCCGGTCAGCCCGTGGGGCAGCTTCAACGGTGCCGCTTCCGCCGTCGTCACGGCGGCGGCCACCGGAACGGCTTCGGTCGGCAGCACGAAATCCTGTGTCTCCAGCGGCGGCAGATAGCCGCTCAGGGCCTTCAGCGGAGCTCCCCACATGC
The DNA here is from genome assembly GCA_902796555.1 of uncultured Bacteroidia bacterium. Lineage (GTDB taxonomy): Bacteria > Bacteroidota > Bacteroidia > Bacteroidales > UBA932 > Cryptobacteroides. The sequence goes on along the minus strand of CADBPR010000106.1, from coordinate 13,837 downwards.
CCGGAATCAGGTAGACTACGAAGGTGAAGTCGATGATGACCAGGGCCAGGCGGCCGACGGACAGATGCTCAACGGGGGAGTCGTATTTGAAGCGGATTTTGCCGAGCAGATACAGCCCCAGCAGGGTGAAGCAGACAATCCAGATGGCCAGGTAGACCTCGCGGTCCAGCAGGTGCCAGTGGTAGGTCTGGTCGGCGGTGCTGAGGAATTTCAGGCCCAGGGCGATTTCGATGAACCCCAGCACCACTTTGACGCTGTTCAGCCAGCCGCCGCTCTTGGGCAGCTTCTTCAGGACGGTCGGGAAGAAAGCCAGCAGGACGAAAGGCAGGGCGAAGGCGAGGCTGAAAGCCAGCATCGTGACCATCGGTGCCCAGAACTCGCCCTGGGTACTCTTGATCAGGACGGTACCGACGATGGGGCCCGTGCAGCTGAAGCTGACCAGCACCAGGGTCAGGGCCAGGAAGAATACCCCCAGCAGACCGCCTTTTTCGCTGTTCTTGTCGGCGTTGTTGGTCCATTTGGACGGGAGCACAATCTCGAAGGCCCCGAAGAAGGACGCAGCGAACACCATGAATATCAGGAAGAAGAGGATGTTCGGCAGCCAGTGGGTACTGAGCCAGTTGAAGATGTCCGCCGTCACGGCCGACCCGCCTACCGCCCAGGTGATACCGATGATCAGGCAGATGGGGACCGTGTAGAGCAGGACGATGAAAATGCCGTACATCAGGGCCTTGAACCGCCCGGAAGCGGCCGAGCCGGACTGTTTCAGGAAGAAGGATACGGTCATGGGCACCATGGGGAACACGCAGGGCGTGAGCAGCATCAGGAAGCCCCACAGAATGGCTTCCAGAATCAGGGCCCACAGCCCGCTGCCGGCGCCTTCCGCCGGGAGTTTCACATCCTGCTGGAAGGCATATTCCTCGGGCATGTTGCACTGGTCTCCGCTGCAGGCGCTCCAGGTTACGGTGCCGGCCACATGGGCGGGGCTTTCCCCGCTCAAGACCAGCCCCTGCCGGATTACATAGGTGCCGGTAACGACCTTTTCGCCCTTGTAATCAGAGGGTTTGTATTCCTCTACCGGCTCCCCGGCGGGCTGAACCTGGTCGTTCCAGTCCACCTGCAGGGTGGTGCCGACATATTTGGCTTCCATCGGATGGGTATAGTATCCATCCTCAATCCGGCCGGTCAGAACGAGCTGCCAGCCGTCTCCGGCTTTTTTGACTTCCGACTTCCAGTCGACCGTCGGATTCTGCAGGGCCCCTGCGATGAGCAGCAAGGCCCCGATGAGCATTTTCACCATGTTATTCTATTGCATTTTCAATCAGTTCCGTAACGCCTGCAGATGAGGGGCGCTCGGCATTCAGTGCAAGAATCTTGCCGTCCTTGTCCAGCAGGATGAAACGCGGAATCGCCGAAATCTTATAGCGCTGCGCGACATCCTCCTGGCCCTTTTCGGTCAGCACATACTGGGCCCAGGCCGGTTTTTCTTCGTCAATCTGTTTCTTCCAGGCTTCCTTGTCTTCGTCCAGGGAAATGCTGACGAAACGAATCTTCTTGTTGCCGGCATATTTCTCGGCGAGTTTGGCCATGTGCGGAATTTCACCCTGGCAGGGACCGCACCAGGTAGCCCAGAAGTCGATGTACAGGACCTGACCCCGGAGACTGGAGAGCAGCACCTTGGCGCCGGACGGGTCTTCCATCTCGATTTCCGGTGCTTCGCTGCCCGGGGCGAGGGTCACGGTCGCTTCATACAGGTCGGCAATCTGGCCGATATACTGCGGGTCCTGGCAACGGGCGGTATACAGGGCGTACGCCTCTTTGGCGTCCTTCGTGTTGCCCAGCGACAGGTAGTTCTGCAGCAGGGACGTCATGAAGAAGTTGTTGCGCGATGCGTCCTGGAAGGTGCTTCCGGCCAGTTCCACGGCGGGAACGAGCGGCAGGTTCTTCAGGCCGGCGGCATACGCTGCCACGGCGTTGAAGACGCTCTGCTGGTCCTCCAGCTGCATGGCGTCGGGGCTGTTGGTCGCGACAAAGGCGGTATAATCCACATCCTCGGTCACCTGGCCGTCCCGGGCGAGGGCGATGAAGGGATAATAGTAGGAATACTCCTTCTGCTTGTTGTCAATCAGCGGGGTATAGTAGTCGATGACCTTCTGGTTTCCGGTGGCCTTCAGCAGCTCCCGGCACCGGTCGGCCTGGGCGTTGACGATGGTGGTATAATCCCGGAATCCGGTCGGCGTACCGATTTCGTCGATAAACTGCCAGGCACCGAAGAAATGGTTGAAATAGAAGCGGCAGAACTCGTTTTCGGCCTCACCTTCTCCGGTGAAATGGAACTCGTCTTCCCGTTCCGGTACGGTGATGTCGAAGGTGGCGTTGTAGGTCTTGCCCCGCTCGATGCAGGTGCGGAACATAAACTTGTCCACAAAGAAAGGCGCGTCCAGCCAATCTTCCTTCATGTCCAGTTTCAGGGTGAAGGTGCCGTCCTCGGCCACTTCGGCAGGATACTCGTCGAACCCGCCCTGGTCATTCGCGATAAAGAACTCGGTGTATTCCCCGGCATAGCCGAGAATCTTTCCGTTAACGGTGGTTTTCCCGCTCTGGCAGGCCGTCAGGGCCGCCAGAGCCAGGATGCTGAAGAGAATCTTTTTCATCGCTTAGTCCTCCTCCTCTTCAGCCGTTCCGTCCGCGTATTCGAACTCCCAGACGGTCTTGTCGTCCATGAATGAATAGGTTTCACCGTCGCTGTTTTCCATCGTGCCGGTGACAATGTATCCGTTGCCGCTCTTCTTGAGGGTCAGGACGACCATGCTGTCCGGGATGAAGTAATCCATCAGGGCGAACATGATGTAGGAACCCATCGGGAAGGTGAAGTCTCCCATCTCCAGGGCGGTGCCGAGGTCGCAGCTGCCGGCTCCCGTCTTGTCGGAAGAATAGGTGCCGCTCAGGTCGGTATTTGCGAGGTCGTCAAAGGCGAGGATGTCCGTGTAGATGGAGAACGTGGTGGCAGGCATGCCGCCCTCGCACATGAGGGTAATCTGGAGGTTGCTGCAGTCTTCGTCCTCACCCATCAAGGTGCAGGATACGCTGTCGAAAGCTTCGGGGTTGGCGCGGCTTTCTCCGGGATAGACGGCACCATCGGTAGTGATGTTAATCTTTCCTATATGATAGAATTTGACATCGGAACCGTCTTCCGCCTTGAGGTCCGCCTTGATGGTATAGATGCCGTCAGCTTCTTCTACCGTGAAGCTGCCGTCGGTAATCTGCTGTACGCTTTCTTCTTCCCCGATGGTGGTATAGAGGCAGGAACCATACTGGAGCTCTTCGGTCCCATCCTCGTCCTCGATGGTGTACAGGGCTCCGGGGACCCAGGTCAGTTTCTTGCCGACATACTTCAAGAGAGCAGGATTGTCCTCGCCCTTGGCGTAGGTGCCGGTGGTGAGAGTCACCGCATCAGCCGTTTCAAAGCACTCGGTATAGCACTCCAGAATCAGACTGTAGCGGCCGTCTTCCGAGCCCAGGCTCAGGGTCATCCAGCCGCCGTCGTAATCGGTGGCGCCAACCATCTTGAGCATCATGATACCGGAATAATAGCCGTCAGCTACGGTCAATTCCGTATAGCCCGGGAAGGCGCTGCCCTTGGTCTGCGTCACGGCGACCGTAGCGGAACCGCTGCCGGCCTTGACGGTGAGGGTGGCCTGGCGGGAAGCCTCGGTGTCGGGATTGGCCGCAGCGGTCAGTGTGATTTCCTTACCGTTGACCTGGGCGGTCAGCCAGGCGTCGGAGACTTCGCAGGTGACCGGCTCGGCCGTGGTCTCTACGGCGAGTTTGGCGCTGCCGCCTTCACCGGGAAGAGTTACGCTGGACGGAGAGACCGTCACGGAAACGTTGTTGTCGGGGGTTTTGCCCCGGTTGTCTTTGTTGCAGGCGAATACTGCCAGCAGGGCTGCCGAAGCAGCGAGAATGTGTAATGCTTTCATGGTGTATGAAGGTTAATTATTTGCATATTCGGGATGCCAGGACAGGATGACGGGCGGAATCTCCATCACCAGCCTGTCGGCGCTGAGGGTGTATTCCGTCGTGCCGTCCGTATGGGTATACCAGGCTTTCATATACTGGAAGTCGGGGTCGTTCCAGAGCCGCCGCATGTCGAACCAGGAGTTGCCGAAGCCGATGAATTCCCGCATCCGCTCTTCTACGGCCGCGACCACGAGGTCCCCGGAAACAGGGGCGTCCGCCGGTGCCATCCGGTGCGCACGCAGCTCTTCCAGGAGCCGGGCGGCTTCGGCGTCTTCACCGGCCCGGGCCAGACACTCGGCCGTCATCAGGTAGACGTCCGCCAGGCCGATGCCCAGGTTCGTGAGCATGTGGCTGGTATTGGGGGCGTACCGGTCCCCGGCTTTCCGCTTCGGGTAGCCGCTCACGCCGGAAGGAATGCCGGTCAGGGTGGCCAGACGGGTGTCTCCGCTGCGGAAATAGTGGTCCAGGACCTCGTCTTTGATGGAGAACAGGATGGAATTGTAGTAGGTCGTATAGACGGCGGGCCACAGGCGGGCCATCGACTCGAACAGGAACAGATATTCCGTATTCTGGAGCCAGTCCGTCGGCAGGTCCAGCGTATTGTCGTCTTTGATGCGGGCATTGTAGTCCAGCAGGGCGCAGCCCTGGGCGAGCGCCCCCGTCAGCGCTTCTTGCAGCAGGGGCAGCGCGGCATCGTAATCACCTGTCATCCAGAGTACTTTTCCCAACATGGCCGCGCCGGTAGGCCGGAAGACACGGCGGTAGTGCTCCGGTTCGTCCCGCAGGTCGGGCAGGGCTTCCCGCATTTCTGTCAGGATGAAGTCATAGACCTCGGCGACAGTCTTGCGCGGATAATCCGTTTCCATCGTAGAGGCCGTGGTAATCAAGGGGATGCAGGGGTCGGACGCGGCGGTTGCCGGGTCGTAGGGTTTGCCGAAGAACTGGGCCATCGTGAACAGCATCCAGGCCCGGACCATACGGGCTTCGGCCTGCACGGCCTTGCGCTCGGCCTCCGTCCCGTCCGCCGCGTTCATCACCTCGGCGATGACGACGTTCATCGGATACAGGAAAGAGGCGGGTCTGTTCCATTCTCCGCAGTTTTCATCCGGCAGGAAGATGTCCTTTTTCCAGCAATAGGCATTGCAGATGTCCCGGCCCATGTTGGCGTAGACGTTGCCGTAGCCGTCGGCGTCGGTCGTGAATTCGAAGCCCATGAATTCGAAGACTTCGTCCATCATGGCGTATTCCTGCCCGTAAATCAGGCCTTCGTATTGCGCCAGGGTGGTGGGAATGTCGTAGCCCCGGGGCTTGACATCCAGGTAGCGGCTGCAGGAAACCGTTGCAGCAGCCAGCATCAGACAAAACAGAATCTTTTTCATGGCGCGTTCCTAGAATTCAATGTTGAGGTTGGCGGTGAAGGCGGGACGGAAACGGTCTCCGCGCGAGCCGCCGGACAGATAGAAGGCCTCCGGGTCGATGCCCTGGCCGTTTGCCGCGAGCGTCAGCAAATCGCTGACCTGAAGCCCCACGGTGACGCTGCGGGGACCCAGTTTGCGGACAAAGGTCTCCGGCAGGGTGTAGCGCAGCGACAGGTCCCGCAGTTTCAGGTAGGAAGCGGACAGGACATTGATGTCGGCATAGCGGTACAGGGCCGTCACATCGCTTTCGCTGACGCTGGTGTCCGACAGGGGGAAGTAGGCCGGGACATCCGTCCGGGATTCGTCGCCGGGCGTTTTCCACCGCTGTGCGAAGTCGTTGTGCAGGCCGCCGGTCAGACGGTAGGTATATTGGGTGTTGACATCATTGCGGAGCCGGTGTCCGAGATTGTAGATGAACAAGACGGACAGGGTCAGCCCCCGCCAGCTGAGGGACGTGCCCAGCGAACCGAACCAGGGCGGTATGGTGGTGCCCAGATAGGGTACGGCCGACGCGTCTTTGACGTCCGAAACCGTGCTGACGACCTCTCCGTTTTCATTATAGACCCGGGAGCGGCCGTTTGTCGGGCCGAGCCCGGCCCAGCGGTAGCCGAACAGGGTCCCGTACGGATATCCTTCCCAGTAGGAATAGCCAATCAGGGCGGAAGGCGTGTCGGGCGGGGTGATGTACATGCTGACCAGGCGGTTCCGGTTCCAGGTCAGGTTGGCAAAGGCGTCCCAGCGCAGGTCGCGGGTCTGCAGGAGCGTTCCGTTTACGGCCAGCTCAAAGCCCCGGTTGGACATCTCTCCGATGTTGGACAGGACGCTGGTAAATCCGGTGGTGGGGTCTACGGGGACGGCGGTCAGCAGGTTGGTGGTATATTTGTCATAGACGTCGAGCGTGACATCCAGGCGGCCGCTGAATGCGGTGAAATCTACCCCGACATTCCAGGTCCGGGTCCGTTCCCAGGTCAGTTTGTTGTTGGCCGGTGTCTGGATCGTATAGCCCAGGCCGAAACGGGCGAAGGCCGGGTCGGATACGGAGCTGATCAGGTTGTACGGGCCGCCCTGTCCGGGGTTGGGCGAGTTGCCGGCCAAGCCCCAGCTCAGCCGCAGGTTGAGGCGGTCCAGCCAGGAGAAGTCCTGCATCCAGGCCTCTTTCTTCATGTTCCAGATGGCGCCGACGGACCAGATGGGCTTGAACTGGACGGAGGGATCGCTGCCGAAGAGGTTGGACTGGTCTACGCGGACGCTGGCGTTGAGCGAATAGCGGTCCAGCAAGGTGTATCCCGCATTGGCATACATCGATACGAAACGATACTCGGTCTCGCCCTGCGTGAAGGCGTTCGGTTCGAAGGTGTTGGCCGTGGCGCCGGACAGCATGGGCAGCAGGGGATTTTTGACCCCGGTGGTATACAGGAAGTAATCGTCGTAGAAGATATACTGCATCGTCTGCCGGTCGTAGCCGCGTACGAAGGTGGATTTCGTGGCGGTCTTGTCGGCGTTGAATTCAAAGCCGGCCAGGGCGGTCAGTGCGTGCTTTTCGCCGAAATCCTTATTGAAACTCAGTTGGTTGCGGACCGTGTAAGCGCTGGTGGAAATATGGCTGTCGGTAAAGCGGCCCCCGGAGGAGGGAAGGTAGCCCTTGCCGTCCGGACCCAGGGCGTAGGCCCGTTCCACCCGGACCATGAAGCTGTCCTGCGGGTAATAGGACTCGCTGCCGTTCCCGGTCAGGGAATACTGGAACCGTCCTTCGTAGGTCAGCCAGGGGGTGATGTCGATGGTCAGGCCCAGATTGCCGCGAACGGCGAACTGCCCGGACTGGGTCTGGCAGTTCAGGTAGTCCTGCACCGGATAATAGCCCAGGTCGATGCCGCCGAGGTTGCGGACTTTTTCCAGCATGGCGGGGCTGATAAAATACCCCGACATGTCCCGGAAGTTCCCGTCTGCGTCCGTAAACGCGGCATAGGGAAGGTCGGTCTCATAGTGGGAGAATTCGTCGGATGCGGTCAGGTGCTGCACGTTCCGCGCGCGCATGGCGCCCAAGGAAGCGTCGAGCCGCAGCCAGTCGCCCAGGCGCAGGATGTCCCGCATATAGACTTTGTATTCCTGGGAATTGTCCCGTGCCGTGCCTTGATTCCCCTGGAAATCAAAGGAAAGGAAGTAGGTGTGCTGGTCACTGCCGCCCGACAGGGAGAGGGAATGTGTCGTGAGCCAGGCGTTGGACATCAGGTATTTTTCATAGCTGTCCTGCCGTTGGGAAGCCGCCAGCGCACGGAGACGGGCATCCCGTTCGTCCAGGCTGATTTCGCCCAGATAATAGCGGTACAGGGCATCCTCGTGGGGGTAGACGATGGGGTAATTGGCGGTGCCGCCGTAGGTCGTGTTGGAAATATCGCTCCAGGAGTAGGTGTAGGGGTCGAAGACTTCCCGCGCCGTATCGATGAAGCGTGCGCTGTCCATCCGGTCCTGATACGTCCAGTCCGGTTTGCCCCGGTAGGTGAAGGTGCCGTTATAGGTCACGGACGGTTTCGCCGATGCGGACCCGCTCCGGGTGGTGAAAACGACGACGCCGTTGGCCGCCTGTGCGCCCCAGATGGAAGCGGCGGTGGCATCTTTCAGGAAGGTAACGCTTTCAATGCTGCCCGGGCTGACCATCTTTTCCAGCAGGTCCCGGCTCATGGGCACGCCGTCGACGATGTACAGCGGCTCCGTTTTGGCATTGATGGAGGACATACCGCGGATCAGGTAGGTCGTCCCTTCGGAACTCGCCTGGACGTTGAGGCCGGCGACCGTTCCTTCCAGGCCTTTCAGCGGGCTCCCGGCGGCATTGGCGCGATTCTGGACTTCCGCGCCCTTGACGGTGGCGAAAGAACCGGCGCTGCGCTCCTTCGACAGCGTCTGGTAGCCGGTGACGACGACCTGGTTGAGAAATTCATAGTTGGGCTTCATGATGATGACCAGGGGCCTTCCCGAACCGGCATACACCGCCGTGTCGTCCATCCCGATGTAGGTTACGGCAATCTGGTCCTCAGGGCTGCTGACTTCCAGCGAGAAGCGTCCGTCCGCATCGGTGAACGTTCCTTTGTTCGTGCCGACCACCTGCAATCCCGCCCCCGGCAGGGGCGAGCCGCCGTCATCGGTAACGGTCCCGGTCACGGTATAGCGCCGGGCAGGCTGCTGCTCCGTCTTTTTGAACAGCGCAATTTGCTGACCGACAATTGTATAGCCGATTCCGCTGTCTTCCAGGACACGGTCCAGGACCTGGCGGATGTCCGTGGATTCAAACCGTACCGTCACCGGGCGGGAGACATCCACGTTCTTGCTGTTGTAGGCAAATTTGTAATCGGTCTGGGCGGAGATGCTTTTCAGCACGCTGCCCAGGCTGGCATCCTGCACGTCGAGGGTAATCGGGGTCTGGGCGCGCAGCGTCCACCCGACCAGCAGGCAGGCCAACAGGGTGATGATTCGGAGCGTTTTCATGTCAGCGGAGCGTAACTTCCTTGTTGTCAATCGTATATTCGAATCCGTGCGTCAGCGAGAGGATGTGGAATACTTCCGCGACCGTTTCCGTCACGAACTCGCCCGTCAGGCGTTCCTCCAGCAGGCGGGTGTTGCTGACCCGTACATGCACACCGTACCAGCGTTCAATCCGGGCGATGGCCTCGTCCATGGGGGTGTCGTTGAATACCAGCATCCCTTCCCGCCAGGCCGTGGCCTCGCGGCGGCTTTCTTCGTCCGTCATGGAAACCTGCGGCGCGGACTGTTGCAGCGTCACGGCCTGGTCAGGCAGCAGCCGGACGGTGGTATGGTTCTTTTCCTGCAGCTCCAGCCGGCCGCTTTCCAGCAGCACCCGCAGGGGCTCATCCCGGTAGCTGGACAGGTTGAAGCGCGTCCCTGTCACCTTGACCTGCACGCCGGAAGGGGTCATGACATAAAAGGGGTGCTGCGGGTCGGATTTGACCTCGAACCAGCCTTCTCCGTCGAGCCAGATTTTCCGTTCCTGCGTACTGAAGTCGGACAGGACCTTGACGGAGCTGGCGCTGTTCAGGTAGATAATCGTGCTGTCCGGAAGCACCACCTTGCCCTTGACCCCTTTGTCTACGTGGTAGGCGGCGAGGGTCTGTTGTTGGAAACGGGGCTGGACGGCCTGTTTCCGCAGGCCGGCAATGGCGGCCGGAAGCAGCAGCAGGGCCGCCGCGACGCCGGACCAAGCGATGCGGCGCAGGCGTCGGACACGGTCGTAGACGGGGAGTTTTCCCGTATGCCAGGTATGGGGGAGGGAGTCAAACAGCTCCCGGTTCTGTTCAGAATGATTCATGTTGCTGAAGGTTGTTCTACCTATAATACAACATGGGAGCCTTTTACCCTAAGTCATTCAAAAAAACAACAGCTTCTAACGGGAGCAACTTATTCTTTTATCATTCCTAAGTGTAATTTCTTTCGGAAATGCTGCAGCGCCGTGCGGATATGATATTCGACCGTCTTGACGGAAACCCCGTTGCGGGCGGCGATTTCCCGGTTCTTCAGGCCTTCCTCCCGGCTCTGCAGAAAATACGCGCGGGCTTTTTCCGGGAGTGTTTCCCAGGTCCGGGCGATGAGGTCCTGCAGCTGCATGGCGTCGATGAGGCTGTCCAGCGAAGGGTCTTCCAGTTGTGCGAGGGCTTCGTCCAGGGGCTGCGGCCGGTTTCCGCCTGCGAATAACTGTTTGCTTTTCAGTTCGTTGAGCATCCTGTTCCGGGCCATGGTATAGACCAGGGAACGGAGTCCTTTGGCCGGGTCGACAAGGGCGTGCCGTTCCCAGAGGGTGCAGAACGTTTCCTGGACGACGTCTTCGGCCCGCCGGCGGTCGTGCAGGTAGTGGCTGGCGAAATGGACGAGGTTGTCATATTCCATCCGGTAGAACAGCTCGAAGGCTTTCCGGTCTCCATGACAAATATCCGCTGCCAGACTGGCGGCGGAAACAAGCGGTATGCGGGAGTCCGGTTGTTGCATCATGCACAAATATACATGATTTCCCGGAAACGCCCAATTTTAGAAGTGATTTTGCAACACGGCTTCTTATCCGACCACCCAGACGAGGACGTGGCGGTCGAAGGTGATGTATTCCAGCTCGAATTCTTCTTCGTAGCCGCGTTTGTTGATGAAAGTGGCTTCCAGTTCACCTTCCCCGTGGGGACGGAAGCGTTCGATTTCAATCTGCTCGGCAAAGTCTACGTTATAGGCGGAAACCAGTTTGAAAATGGCTTCCTTGGCACACCAGTAGATGGCCAGCTGCTCGTTGCGGCGCTCGTCATCCAGGTCTTCGATTTCATCTTCGGAGAGCGCTTTCTTCTCCACGGCGGAGAAATCGCGGTCCAGCGACTCGATATCGATGCCCACGTCCTCTTCATCATGCAGAATCACCGCCACATACTTGTTGGTGTGGGTGATGCTGATGTTGGTGACCATGTTCTCGAGGTAGGGCTTGCCGTTGTCGTGATGGCTCAGATAAACCTTTTCTTCAAACAGTTCATTGAGCAGGGCGCGCACCGCCAGGCGCTGCTTGCGTAGGGATTCGCTGCCCAGGAAGGAAATCTCTTCCATTTCATCGGAGGGGGTGGAGCTGAGGTCAATCAGTTCCTGTTCCGTCTCGGTAATCTGCCAGACGGCAATGGTTGCGTTGTTGTCGAGTTCTTTTTTAAGATAAAGTGCCATAACTTATGATACAATGGAGCTGGTTCTGCCTAAGTACGAAAGACCGGTCTGCGCCGAATAGGCACAGACGACAAATGTCTCATCCGGGCCGTCTTCGTCAACGGGCCGGGTAACGATGAGGAATGAGTCGTGGGATAGGGTACGCGATAACGGGTCGTCCGAAATCTGGCCCGTCAGGTTTCCTGGGTCTGCTTTGATAGAACTGGGAGGCTCCATATAAAATCAAACAAAACTTTTTCAAATGCAAAGATAATCATTATCTTCGGATTTCCACGCACGGGAACAAAAAAATTTGAAACGCACTTTTCCGGAATGATGGAAAAAGGATGCCGGGGGGCGGCACAGGTGCGCAAAATAATTTATAGCTGCAAGAGGGGGCAAACGGCGTTTCGGTTGGAATTGTGGGCAAGATTGGTTATATTTGCAGGCTGTAAACGATGAACGTATTATTTAAATAAATATTTCAAGCATGAAATTTCTGACAAACGAAAAACTGGTCATCGTCGGCGCTGCCGGCATGATTGGCTCCAACATGGTCCAGACCGCTGCTATGCTCGGTCTCACCCCCAACATCTGCCTGTATGATATCTTCGAGCCCGGTCTGAAAGGCGTCCTGGCCGAGATGGATCACTGCGCATTCCCCGGCGTGAATTTCACCGCCACCATCGACCCTGCCGTCGCTTTCAAAGACGCCAAATATATCATTTCCTCCGGTGGCGCGCCCCGCAAGGAAGGCATGACCCGCGAGGATCTGCTGAAGGGCAACTGCCAGATTGCCGCCGAATTCGGTGACAACATCCGCAAATATTGCCCCGATGTGAAGCATGTCGTGGTTATTTTCAACCCGGCTGACGTGACGGCTCTCACCGCCCTGATTCATTCCGGTCTGAAGCCCGAACAGCTCACCTCCCTGGCCGCGCTGGACAGCACCCGTCTGCAGGAGGCCCTGGCCCAGGAATTCGGCGTACAGCAGTGCAAGGTGACCGGCGCCCATACCTATGGCGGTCACGGCGAGGCCATGGCGGTCTTCGCTTCCCAGGTCAAAATCGACGGCAAACCCCTCGCCGAGATGGGCCTTTCCGCCGAGCGTTTCGAGGAAATCAAGCACAACACCATCCAGGGCGGTTCCAACATCATCAAACTCCGCGGCCGCAGCTCCTTCCAGAGCCCTGCTTACAACGCCGTGAAGATGATTGAGGCTTCCATGGGCGGCGAAAAGTTCACATGGCCGGCCGGTACCTATGTCAACAACGAGAAGTACCAGCATGTCATGATGGCCATGCCGACCGTGATCGACGCGACGGGCGCACACTTCTGCAACCCGGAAGGCACCGCCGAAGAAATGGCGGCCCTCGACGCTTCCTACGCACACCTGTGCAAGATGCGTGACGAAATCATCAGCCTCGGCATCATCCCCGCCACCGCTGACTGGAAGAAGTCCAACCCGAATCTGTAACGAAATCCCTCTCCGAGCTGGCCAAAAGAGATGTTTCGGCAGGTTCGCCTGCCTCTGCGCGACACGAACTGTCACGCCGGATGAAGTGAGACATCTTTTTTCGGCCAGCCCGTTTTTTATGCCTGCCATTGCTGGCAGAACGGGAAAACCTGCAGGAATTGTTCTGAGAACTACCGCAGCGGCACCAGCGGCACCGTGCCGGGGATGTCATCGCAGTCGGGCTGCCCTTTCAGATAGATAATCCGCTGGTTCGGGCTGCCGCGGAACAGCAGGGTCGTGTCCCGTTGCTCCAGGATAAAGGGCCCGTCCACCAGAACGTCCAGCCAGGGCAGCAGCTGGGCCAGATGCGGGTCGGCCTGGATTTCTTCCAGGGTGAAGCCGGTCCAGCACCAGATGGTCTTGTCTGTCTCCTCTTTGATGCGGCGGGCCAGTTCCGTGAAGGCGTCCACCTGGTAGAAAGGGTCGCCGCCGGAAAAGGTGACGTCGCTCAGGCTGTCCGCCTTGACGATGGCCAGCAAGTCCTCTACGTCCATCTTGTGCCCGCCTCCGAAGTTCCATGACTGGGGGTTGTGGCAGCCCTTGCAGTGGTGGGCGCAGCCTGCACAGTAAATGGCTGTCCGGAACCCGGGTCCGTCAGCCATTGTCTGATGCAGGATATCCAATACGCGGATTTCCATTTATTTATGAACGACGCGGTCCTTCAGTTCCGCCAGCTTGCCGGAGTTCCAGCGGTCGGTGGTACCCACGAGGTAGCCGGTGATGCGCTGGAGGGTGTCGATGTGGTTGCCATGGCAGTGCGGGCATTCGACCAGCCCTTCGGTGGCATCCTCATATCCGCAGTCCAGGCAGAGGTTGCGGTTATGGTTCACGGAGCCGTAGCCGATGTCGTACTTGTCCATCAGGTCCACGATGCGCATGATGGCCTCGGGATTGTGGGTGGCGTCGCCGTCGATTTCCACATAGAAGATGTGGCCGGCGTTCTCGTACTTGTGGTACGGGCCTTCGATTTTCGCCTTGTGCTCCGGGGTGCAATGGTAATAGACCGGAATGTGGCTGGAGTTGGTGTAATAGTCCTTGTCGGTGATGCCGGGGATGATGCCGAAGGTCTTCTTGTCCCGTTTGGTGAAGCGGCCGGCCAGGCCCTCCGCCGGCGTGGCCAGGAAGGTGAAGTTGTGCTGGAAGGTCTCGGCGAAGCCGTTGATTTTCTCCGCCATATGGGAGATAATCCGCAGACCCAGTTCCTGGGCTT
>CADBPR010000105.1 GCA_902796555.1 uncultured Bacteroidia bacterium | reverse complement strand
AGGAGCAGCTGCGCAAGGCCGCCAAGAGCGCCGTCTGCAAGATCAACATCGACTCCGACAGCCGTCTGGCCATGACCGCTGCAATCCGCAAGGTCTTCAACGAGAAGCCCGGCGAATTCGACCCGCGCAAGTACCTCGGTCCCGCCCGTGACGAGATGAAGAAGCTCTATGAGCACAAGATTGTCAACGTGCTCGGTTCCAACGGAAAGGCTGAATAAGGCTTTTTCTGTCAGATGAAAACAGCTCCGGTCCATGCTGATGCGCCGGAGCTGTTTTTTATTCAGTTATGTGACAAAAAATACCTATCTTTGCACTACTATGGATAAGAAAAGCTACGCATTGGGAATGAGCATCGCCCACAATATGATGCAGAATGGGGTGAAAGACCTCAAATATGAAGATTTTACGGCCGGTCTGAAAGCGACGATGGAAGGGCAGGAACCTGCCATTCCGTATGAGGAAGCCGGCGAAATCCTGAATCGGTATTTTGCGGAACTGGAGGCGGAAAGCGCCGCTGAGGCCGCTGAAATCGGTGAAGTGATGAAAAAGGACGGGGAAGAATTCCTGGCCGCCAACGCCAAGAAGGCCGGCGTCGTGACCCTGCCCAGCGGACTGCAGTACCGGGTCATCAAGGAAGGCAACGACGTGATGCCGGGCAAGACGGACCGGGTCCGCTGCCACTATGAAGGCAAATTTACCAACGGACAGGTTTTCGACAGCTCCTACAAACGCGGCGAGCCTGCCGTATTCGGTGTGAACCAGGTGATTGCCGGTTGGACCGAGGCGCTGCAGCTGATGGGCGAGGGGGCCGAGTGGGAGCTCTTCATCCCGTACAACCTGGCCTACGGCGAAGCCGGTGCCCACGGGGCCATTCCGCCTTATGCCGCCCTGATTTTCAAGGTGCAGCTGCTTAAAGTTCTGTAATTGGACCTGCTGGCTGCGATAGAGGTTTTTGCCTTTGTGACCGGCATCGCGTATGTCGTCCTGGAAATTCTTCAGAAAAACGCGATGTGGGTGGTAGGCATTTTGACGGGTGCTGCCTGTGCGTATTCTTTCGCCGTGCAGCACCTGTATGCATCCATGGGCCTGAATATTTATTACGTGTTCATGTCCGTGTGGGGGCTGGTCCAATGGCGCCGCGACAGCCAGGCTTCCGAAGGGCAGATACATCTGTCGCAGCCTTCCCGTAAAGTCCTCTGGTTCAGTTTGCTGGCCTTGATAGGGGGAACGGCGCTGCTGGCCGGACCGCTGCAGGTGCTGGGCGACCGGATGTCCTGGCTGGATGCGCTGGTGACCGTGCTGAGCGCCGTCGGTACCTGGTGGCTGGCCCGCTCCTATCCCCAGCAGTGGCTGGTCTGGATTGTCGCAGACACCCTTTCCACCGTGCTTTGTCTGAGTAACGGAATGTATTGGATGTCAGTTCTTTATGTCGTTTATACCGCATCTGCGGTCTATGGATATCATCATTGGAAGAAAAACGGAATTATCGTATGAGAAAAATCATTGTCCTGGCCTTGACGGCCCTCTTTTCCACCACCCTGTTTGCGCAAAAAGCGGATGACCGGGAAGTCCCTGTCGCCCCGGAAATCGTCTGGACGAATGCCGATGTGTTCCCGGTGTTCGGAAAATGTGTCGAAAACACCTCCGCCCGCTACGAGCGCCTGCCTGCCGAGTATAAAGGCGTTTCCCGCGACGCCGTGTGGTACCTGGGCCGCAATTCCGCAGGCCTGTACGTGCGTTTCCGGAGCGATTCTCCCTCCATCCACGTGCGCTGGACTTCTACGTTCAAGAATCTGATGAACCACCAGACGCCTACGGGTACCCGCGGACTGGACTTGTATACGATTGTGGACGGGAAATGGCGTTTCGTCGGCAGCGGCCGGCCGGATGTGAACAATGCGACCACGACCCAGCGCATCATCGGCAATATGGACGGCCAGATGCGGGAGTATATGCTGTATCTTTCTCTGTATGACGGTGTGTCCTCCCTGGAAATCGGAACGGAAGCCGGCGCGGTCCTGGACCAGCCGAAGGTCGACCGTCCCAACCACAAGCGACCCATCGTGGCTTACGGAACCAGCATCCTGCAGGGTGGCTGCGCCAACCGGCCCGGTATGACCCATACGGCCATCATCAGCCGGAAGCTGGACCGGGAAGTCATCAACCTGGGATTCAGCGGCAATGCCTTGCTGGATATGGAGATAGCCCAGTTGATGGCCCGCGTTGAGGACCCGGCCCTGTATATCATGGATTACGCCCCGAATGCCTGGGATTACCTGATCCGGGAGCAGGGCGAGGCCTTCTTCCGCATCGTGCGGGACGCCCATCCGGATGTGCCGGTCATTTTCATTGAGGATGTCATTTTCCCGCATACGATTTTCGACCCGGTGATTCTGCAGGAGGTCGTCAAGAAGAACGTCGCGCAGCGGGAGCTGTTCGAGAAGCTGAAGAAGAAGGGTGAGAAAAACATCTATTATATCAAGGCCGAAGGCATGATTGGCGACGATGGTGAGGCGACGGTGGATGAGTATCATTTCACCGACCTGGGCATGATGCGTTATGTCGACCATGTCCTGCCGACCATCAAGAAGGCGTTGCGGCGCAGCGGAAAATAGTCCGTCCCGCCGTACTCCTTGATATTTCCCTTACAGTTTCCGGAGTACGCCGAGCAGAATGGCTTCCATCCGTTTATATCCTTCCAGGGTAGGGTGGATGCCGTCGGAGGCCAGGCTGGCGGGGAAGCCGCGGTCGGCGTCGGCCAGCGGTGACCAATAGTCTACCAGGGGCAGTTTCTTCTGTTTGGCATAGGCCTGTATCATGAAATTGAGCTGGTCCACCTTGTCGGCGGGGTCCGTGATGTCGTTGCGCCAGGGGATGCGGTTGGCCGGGGTGCTGGTGCAGAGGACGGGCTTGATTCCATTGGCCAGGGCGATTTCACACATGGAAATGATATTGCCGACCGCTCCTTCCAGGGTGGTGTAGCCGTTGTTCTGCGCGATGTCGTTCACACCGGCCAGTATCACGACATAACGGGGCTGCAGGGCCACCACGTCCCGCCGGAACCGCAGCAGCATCTGCGCGGTCACTTCGCCGCTGATACCCCGGCCGACGAAATTGTTCTCCGTGAAGAAATCCGGGTCTTTCTGGGCCCAGCCGTCGGTGATGGAGTCTCCGTACAAGACGGCGACCGGTTTGGTTTTCACTTCCGCGTTGGCCGCCTCATAGCGGTAACGGTGGTAGAAATCATCGGAACTCCAGGTCTGACCCAGGACCGGCAGGGATGCGCCCAGCAAGGCGGCGAGAAGAAATAGTCTGGCTTTCATCTTTTTGTCTTTTATTTAGACAAAGATAATAATTATTTCCGTATCTTTGTACCTATGCGAAGACTGATTATAGATGCCGGTGCGACCCGGTCGGACTGCTGCCTGACCGAAAGCGGCGGGACGCGGCGTTTCGACGCTCCGGGAATGAATGTGGCCTCGATGGACCAAGGTGCTGTCGATGCGGCTGTTGCGGCCATTGCGGCGCAGCTGGACGAGGCTCCGGACGGAATTTCCCTGTATGCGGCCGGGCTGGTGGCGGATGCCCCGGCATGGCTGCAGGAGACCTTCGTACGTTGCTTTCCGGGTGTGCCGGTGGACTATGCTTCCGACCTGATGGCGGCGGCACGGGCGGTCTGCGGCCATGCGCCCGGACTGGCGGCCATTCTTGGCACCGGTTCGAATTCCTGCCAGTATGACGGACAGCGCATCGTCCGCCGGGTGCCCGGCGCGGGCTTTATCCTGGGCGACGAGGGGAGCGCTTCCTGCCTGGGAAAACAGTTCGTGGCGGATTACTTCAAAGGGCTGGTGCCGCCGGCCATGGCGGAGGCCTTCTCCCGGCAGTATGACGTCCGCTATGAGACGGTGGTCCGGCAGGTCTACCGGGGGCCTTCTCCGGCGGGCTATCTGGGCGGATTCGCCCCCTTCGTGACGGGCTGGTGCGGAAAGGAACCCTATGCCGACGCACTGGTAGAGAATAACTTCCGCCTCTTTTTCCGCCGGATGCTGGGCCGTTACGAGCGCTATCCGGTCGGGATTGTCGGCGGTTTCGCCGCGGCCCTGGAGCCGGTCCTGCGCCGGGTCGCCGGTGAAGAAGGAATGGAAATACGTGTGATTACGGCATCACCGATGCCGGGACTGATGGATTATTATGCTTAAACAGAAATATCCCTCCCATTTGCTGGAAGATGCAGTAGACGCCATCGCGTCCCTTCCGGGCGTGGGACAGCGGAGCGCCTTGCGGCTGGCTTTGCACCTGCTTCGCCAGCCTTCCGAACAGGTGCATCATTTTACCGATTCGATTGCGCGGCTGCGCGATGAGGCCTGCTACTGCCGTACCTGCATGATGATTGCGGACGGGGAGCAGTGCGCCATCTGTGCCGACCGCAGCCGGGACCGCCAGACCATCTGCGTGGTGGAGAATGTCCGGGACGTGATGAGTATCGAGAATACCGGCCAGTACCACGGCTTGTACCATGTGCTGGGCGGCATCATCTCGCCCATCAACGGCACCGGCCCCTCCGACCTGACCATCCGCCAGCTCACCGAGCGGGTGGCGGCCGCGAAAGACAGCGCTCTGGAGGTCATCCTGGCTCTCAGCGGCGATGTGGAAGGGGAGACGACCGCGTTCTATATCTACCGTCAGATTGCCCCTTACGGCGTGAAGGTGTCCACCCTGGCCCGGGGACTGGGATTCGGAGACGACCTGGAATATGCCGATGAACTGACCCTGGGCCGTTCCATTGCCAACCGTCAGATTTTCAAGCCGTGATCAAGACCCTGTGGGGCGCCGCAGTCCTTGCCCTGTCTCTTTGTATGGACTGTTTTGCGGTAACGACCTGTTCCAGCGTTACCCTGCGGGACCTGACCGGACGGCGGGCCCTGTCCATCGCTCTGCTCTTTTCCGTGGTGCATGTCGCGTTTCTGGCGACCGGATGGTTCCTGGGCGACCTGCTGTCCGGCTATGTGGCTTCCCTGACCGACTGGATCGGCTGCCTGCTGCTTCTGTATGTGGGCGGTTCCATGGTGGTGGAGGCTTTCCGCCAGGAAACGGTCCGGGACCTCAACCGCCTGCGCAACCTCCTGCCGGCCGCCGTGGCCACCAGCATCGACGCCATGGCCGTGGGCGTGTCCCTTTCCATGAGCGATGCCTCGTTGCGGAGCCTGGCCCTGGAGGCGCCCGTACTGTTTGTCTGTACCTTCCTGATTGTCCTGCTGGCGGTGTTTTTCGGCTCCCGCGTCGGGAAGCGTTTCGACCGCGTGGCCCAGATTGCCGGCGGATGCGTACTGATTTTCATGGGTTTTAACATCCTTTTCAATTGGATTTAAAAAAATAATGCTTACATTTGCGGGCTGAACAATCACGGATGCTGCCATGATCTCCATCTTCTACAGAAGCAACGGCAAAATGATGGTTTCCCAATTGGAAACGGATTTGTCCGGCCTGCGCCGGGACGACGTGGTCTGGATTGACCTGTTCGCTCCGACCGGGGAGGAGAAGCGTACCGTAGAGTATTTCCTGGATACCGAAATCCAGAGCCGTGCCGAGGCGGAGGAAATCGAAAGTTCTTCCCGTTTCCGTGAAACGGACCAGGCTATCTTCGCGAATACCAACTTCTTGATGCCGGGTCCGGACGAGTACACGATGGAGGCGGTCTCGTTTACCATCGTGGACCATTGCCTGACAACCCTGCGGGACGTGCCTCTGCGCAGCTTTACCGAACTGCAGCGCCGGATGGTGGCCATGCCCCGGCTCTATCCCAACGGATACTGGGTCTTCGTGAACATCCTCGACCAGCGTGTCGACCTGGATGCGGATATGATTGAGCTGATGTCCAAAGAAATCGCCCAATACAGCCGCCGGATCAATGAGGAGGAGGATATCAATGAAGATTTCCTTTTGGATATCAATCAGTTGCAGGAAAATACGATGATTGTCCGGGAGAACATCGTGGACAAGCAGCGCCTGATTACCAACCTGACCAAGAGCGACAAACTGCCCTCCGAACTGGAGCCCCGTTTCAATGTGCTGCAGCAGGATATCTCGTCCCTGATCAACCATACCAATTTCAGTTTTGAAAGGCTGGAATATCTGCAGGATACGGTGGTCGGTCTGATCAATCTGGAGCAGAACCGCATCATGAAGATTTTCACGCTGGTGAGCGTGCTGATGATGCCGGCCACCCTGATTGCCAGTTTCTATGGCATGAACGTGGACCTGCCCATGTCCGGTTTCCACTGGGCCTGGGCCGTCATTCTCGGGGTGATGGGGCTGACGGTGCTGATTATCTTCTTCGTCTTCAAGAAGAAAAAAATGCTCTGACCCCTTGATTTTCGGAAAATAATGCTTACATTTGCGGGCTATAACGCGGGTTATGGCCCGCGCGATTACGTAATAATGTTAAACAACTAGTTTTTTTTGAACAACACTATGTCAGAAGAAATCAAGAATGCAGCCGTGGAGAACCCCGTAGAAGAGGCTCCCGTTGCAAAAGAAACCAGGAAAGCCCCCCTCAATGCTTCCGTAGCTCCGGACCAGTTCGACTGGGATGCATTTGAGAACGAAGCCGGCGTCTATGGCGCCGCGGACAAGGCGAAAATCGAAGAGGCCTACGACCAGACCCTTTCCAAGGTGGTCGAGAACGAGGTCGTCGAAGGTACCGTCACCGCCATCACCAAGCGTGAGGTGCTCGTGAACATCGGTTACAAGAGCGAAGGTGTCATCATGGCCCCCGAGTTCCGTTACAATCCGGACCTGAAGGTCGGTGACAAAGTTGAGGTCTATGTCGAGTCCGCAGAGGACCGCAAGGGACAGCTGATTCTCTCCCACAAGAAGGCCCGCCAGCTCCGTTCCTGGGATATGGTCAACGCCGCTTACGAAAACGGCGACGTGGTCAAGGGTTATGTCAAGACCCGCACGAAGGGCGGTATGATTGTCGACGTGTTCGGCATCGAGGCCTTCCTGCCGGGCAGCCAGATCGACATCAAGCCGATCCGCGACTACGACCAGTTCGT
>CADBPR010000104.1 GCA_902796555.1 uncultured Bacteroidia bacterium | reverse complement strand
GCCCAAGTCCGAACAGATCCCGGGCGAGCGCTTCAAGAAGAACGACACCATCCGCGCCATCATCAAGAGCGTGGAGATGAAGAACAATACCACTCCGTACATCGTTCTTTCCCGTACCTCCGACGAGTTCCTCGTCAAGTTGTTCGAGCAGGAAGTACCGGAAATCTACGACGGCCTCATCACCATCAAGAAGGTGGTCCGCATCCCGGGCGAGCGCGCCAAGGTGGCGGTCGAGTCCTATGACGACCGGATTGACCCGATCGGCGCCTGCATCGGCGTGAAGGGCTCCCGTATCATCGGCATCGTCCGCGAGCTGCGCAACGAGAACATCGACGTGATTCCCTGGACGGCCAACACCCAGTTGCTCATCCAGCGCGCCCTCAGCCCGGCGAAGATTTCTTCCATCGACATGGGCGAAAGCGAGGATGACAAAATCAAAGTGTTCATGCATCCCGAAGAAGTCAAGAAAGGTATCGGCCGCGGCGGCTGCAACATCAAGCTCGCCGGCATGCTGGTCGGACGTGAAATCGAAGTTTGGAGAGAGGTGGACAAGGACAGCGGCGATGATGACGACGAGGACGTTCTCCTGAGCGAATTCAGCAACGAAATCGAGCCGTGGATTATCGAGAAACTCCAGTCCATCGGCTGCGACACCGCCAAGAGCGTACTGGCCCTCTCGCCGGCCGACGTGGCCAAGCGGGCCGACCTGGAGGACGAGACCGTCGCGGAAGTGATGGATATCCTGCGGGCTGAATTTGAAGATTAATTGACATAAAAAGGGGTTTATATGGCAGAAATCAGACTGAACAAACTTACCAAGCAATTCAACATCGGGCTGCAGACCCTGGTGGACTTTCTCAACGAGAAGGGCGCCGAGGTGGACCTGAACCCGAATGCAAAGGTGTCGGACGAATACATCCCGGCACTGGAGAAGAAATTCGGTGACGACGTGAAGGCCGCCAAAGAAGCGGAGAAGGTGGACATCAAGATGCGTGAAATCATCGAGAAGAACACCCGGAAGCAGAAGGATGAGGATGACGACTACGAGCCGGCGCGGGAGACCATTATCAAGAGCACCTCGCTGGCGGCTTCCCAGCCGAAGGAGGAGCCCGTCCAGGTCACAGAACCCGAGCCCGAAGTGGTCGAAGAGCCGGAGGTCATCCCGGAGGAAGTTCCTGTCACAGTGGCTGAGGAACCTGCCGAAGCACCTGTCCAGCCTGCCCCGCAGGAAGTAGAGCCGGAAGAAGAGCCGGAACCGGAGCCTCAGTACGAGGAGGAGCCCCAGGCAGCGGAGGAAGAGGAGGAGAGGGTAACGCCCGCCGATGAAACCCCTGCGGCCGGGCAGCCCGAAGAAGCGGTGGAAGAAATGCCCGCCGACGAGAAACCCGCACCCGAAACGGCCGGAGAGGCCGCCGGCCCCAGCCTGAAAATTGTGGGCAAGGTGGACCTGTCCCAGTTCGAAGTTCCCCGTAAAAAGAAGAAACGGGAACGTATCGCCAAGGACGGCACCAAGAAAGTGGATGTCGCCAAGGTAGAGGTCGTCGACGTCAAGAAAAAGAAGGACGACAAGAAGAAAGACGCCCGCAAGGATGACAAGGCGGCCAAGAAGAAGGGCCGCGACCGCTTCAAACCTGCCATGACGGAGGCCGAGGAGGAAGAGATGCAGAAGGAAATCCAGAAGCAGGTGAAGGAGACCTACGCCAAGATGAACGAGAGCAAGAAGAGCAACTTCGGCGCCAAGTACCGCAAGGAGAAGCGCGAAGATGCCAAGCAGAAGATGATGGAGGAGATGCAGCAGGAGATGGAGCAGGGCAAGGTCTTGAAAGTCACCGAGTTCGTAACGGTCAACGACCTGGCCACCCTGATGAACAACACCCCGGTCAACAAGGTGATTACCGCCTGTTTCAACCTCGGTCTGATGGTGTCCATCAACCAGCGTCTCGACGCCGAAGCCCTCGTGCTCGTAGCGGAAGAATTCGGCTATCAGGTGGAATTCGTCACCGCAGAACTGACCCAGGAAGTCGAGCAGGACGGTATCGAAGACCGGGAGGAAGACCTGGTCACCCGTCCGCCGGTCATCACCGTGATGGGCCATGTCGACCACGGTAAGACCTCCTTGCTGGACTATATCCGCAAGACCAATGTCATCGCCGGTGAGGCCGGCGGCATCACCCAGCACATCGGTGCCTACAACGTGGAGATGCCCGACGGCCGTCACATCACCTTCCTGGATACCCCGGGTCACGAAGCCTTTACCGCCATGCGTGCCCGCGGCGCCCAGATGACAGACCTGGCCATCATCATCATTGCGGCGGACGACGCCGTGATGCCCCAGACGGTGGAGGCCATCAACCATGCCCAGGCGGCCGGCGTTCCGATGGTATTCGCCATCAACAAAATCGACAAGCCCGGCGCCCAGCCCGAGAAGATTTACCAGCAGCTGGCCCAGATGAACATCCTCACCGAGGCCTGGGGCGGTAAATACCAATGCCAGGAAATCTCCGCCAAGCAGGGTATCAACGTGGACAAACTGTTGGAGAAGGTGTTGCTGGAAACCGATATGATGGACCTCAAGGCCAATCCCAAGAAACTGGGCAGCGGCGCCGTCATCGAGTCCTCCCTGGACAAGGGACGCGGCTACCTGGCCACCATTCTGGTCCAGAACGGCACCGTCCACAAAGGCGACATGATGATCAGCGGCAGCTATTACGGCCGCATCAAGTCCATGTTCAACGAACGCGGACAGCTCGTCATGGAAGCCGGACCGTCCACTCCCGTATCGGTCCTGGGCCTGAACGGCGCTCCTTCCGCCGGTGAGAAATTCAATATCATGACCGACGAAAAGGAAGCGAAAGCCATCGCCAACAAACGCGAACAGCTTATCCGCATCCAGGGCATCAAGACCCAGAAGCACATGACCCTCGAGGAAATCGGACGGCGTATCGCCATCGGCAACTTCAAGGAACTCAACATCATCGTCAAGGGTGACGTGGACGGTTCCGTCGAGGCCCTGTCCGACTCCCTCATCAAGCTCTCCACCGAGGAAGTACACGTCAATGTCATCCACAAGGCTGTGGGTGCCATCTCCGAATCCGATATCATGCTGGCCACCGCTTCGGACGCCATCATCATCGGCTTCCAGGTCCGTCCTTCCGCCGACGCCCGCAACCTGGCCGACAAGGAAGGCATTGAAATCCGCCTGTACTCCATCATCTACGACGCCATCAACGAAGTCAAGGACGGTATCGAAGGTATGCTGGAGCCGGAGAAGAAGGAAGAGGTCACCGCGACCGCCCTGGTCAAGCAGACCTTCCATATCTCCAAGGTGGGTACGATTGCCGGCTGCCTGGTCAAGGACGGCAAGCTGACCAAGAGCACCAAGGTGCGGCTTATCCGCGACGGTATCGTGGTCTATACCGGCGAACTGGCCTCGCTCAAGCGCGGCAAGGACGACACGAAGGAAGTGCCCGCCGGCATGGAGTGCGGTTTGAGCATCCAGAACTACAACGACATCAAGGACGGCGACGTAGTCGAGGCCTTCCAGATCATCGAAATCAAGCGTACCCTGTAATGCTGTTCGTGATTGAAGGGCTGGACGGTGCCGGCAAAAGCACCCAGGTCCGCAAACTGAGAAGCTACCTGGAGGAGACCCTGGGGAAACTGGACTACATCCACTTCCCCCGCTATGACGCCCCCGTATACGGGGCGCTCATCAGCACCTTCCTCCGGGGCGGTTTCGGCGCCTTGGACGCCGTTCACCCCCAGTTGGTGGCCCTGCTCTATGCGGAGGACCGGCACGGTGCCGCACCTGCCATGCAGGAAGTACTGCGCAGCGGCGGTCACCTGCTGCTGGACCGTTATGTCTATTCCAACATCGCCTACCAGTGCGCCAAACTGGATGATGCCACCGAACGGGAAGCCCTCCGCGACTGGATTTTCCGGACGGAATACGGCCAGTTCAACCTGCCCCTACCCGACCTCAACCTCTTCCTCGACGTTCCGCTCGGATTCGTGGAACAGCGTCTTTCCGAGCAGCGTCAAGGCCATGACCGGGATTATCTGGCCGGCAACAGCGATATCCATGAAGCCGATATCGATTTCCAGCGGAAGGTCCGTCAGGTGTACCTGCGCCAATGCGAGCTGGACCCGACCTTCCTCCGGATTGACTGCGCCGGTCCCGACGGGAACATGCTGCCGCCGGAGCCTGTCTTCGAGAAAATCAGGCAAGCGGTAGACCGGGTGTTATGAACCGTTTCCAAGTCAAGGCGAGACGTTGGTCAGCCGCGCTGATCGGGCTGGTGTTCTATGTGGCGGGCATCCTCAAACTGATGGACCCGGTGGGCGCCGGACTGGTTGTGACCGAGTACTTCCGCTTTTTCCACCTGGATTTCCTGCTGCCCGCCGCGCAAGGGGCGGGCATCGCCATGGCCCTGTTGGAAGCCGTTACCGGCGCCGCCTTGATTACCGGCGTGTTCCGGAAGGTGTTCGCCATCGTAACGATTGCCATGGTGGCTTTCTTCACCGGGGTTACCGCCATCCTCTTGCTGAAAAACCCGGTCTTTGACTGCGGTTGTTTCGGCGAGGCCATCCACCTTACCCACGGACAGACCCTGCTGAAAAATCTGGCCCTGCTGGTCCTGAGCGGCATCGCTTTCCTGCCTTTCCGGGCGCTGGGAAAAAGCCAGGGCCGCAAACAGGTCGGTTTCTGGCTGGTATCCCTCGCCACCGTCGCGCTGGTCATCTACACCTGCAGCTACATCCCCTTCAAGGACTTCACCCCCTTCAACTATTCCGCCCGTCTGATGGCAGCGGAAATGTTGGACCCGCAAACACCTCAGGCAGAAAGCGTTACATGGTTCGTCTATGAAAAAGACGGGCGGCAGGAGAGTTTTCCTGACACCCGGCTGCCGGATTCCACCTGGACCTTCGTGCGCGCCGAAACCCTCCTGCAAGGGGACGGGTCCGATATCAACCGTTTCCCGGAACTGCCTTTCACCGACGCAGACGGCAATTTCTGCGAAGAACGGGCGGCTGATACCCACGTACTGATTTGCTCCGTACCCCGGCCCGAAAAACTGGACATCGCCCGGTGGGAGGCGCTGGCGAACACGCTGGCCGCCGCCCGCGACCAAGCCTACACCCAGCTCCTGCTGGTAGCGGCCGAAGCCGGTTCCCTGGCGCAGCTGCTGCCCCCGGAACTGAATCCGCAGGCACGCTACACCCTGCTGGAATCGGCCGGATACTCGGATTTCCGGACTTTGATTTCCCTCAACCGCTCCAACGGCGGCGCCACCTATTTCCATCAGGGATGGCTGCTGAAAAAATGGGCCTTCCGGAAACTGCCGGACAAGGAAGAACTCCAGGCCGTGCAGCAGGCCGATACGACAGAGATTACGATAGAATCCGATTCCCGGGGGAAACTATGGTTCCAGGGTTATTTCTTCTTTACCCTGGCCGCCCTCTTCCTGCTCTGACCCTTCCCACAAACGGAACAGGCGGACCGTCTGCCGCGCCTGGGCCACATCGTGTACCCGCAGCCAGCGGGCGCCTTGCTGCAGCGCCGCAAATTGCGCGACCTGCGTAGCGGTCAGGGCCTCCTCCGGCGTGATGTGAAGGGGTTTCCAGAGCATGCTTTTGCGGGACAGGCCGACCAGCAGGGGGCGTCCCAGCACCTGCAGTGCCGACAAGCCGCGGAGCAGGGTCCAGTTCTGCTCCACCGTCTTGGCAAAACCGAAACCGGGATCCAGCATCCAATCCCGTACACCGGCCGCATCCGCCCGGCGGGCGAACGCCGTAAAATAATCCAGCACGCCCCGGACCACCCCGTCGGGATAGTCCGTCAGGTCCTGCATGGTCTGCGGCGTTCCGCGTTTGTGCATGGCAATATAGCCCAGCCCCAAGGCCGAAACTGTTTCCAGCATCTGCGGGTCATCCTCTCCCGCCGAGATATCGTTGACGAGAATCTCCCCGTAACAGGCGCAGGCGCGGCGCACCACTTCCGAAAAAGACGTATCGACGGAAATCCGCAGTCCGCTGCCTTTCAGAGCCTCCAGCACCGGTTCCAGACGGCGCCATTCCTCCTCGGGTCCGACAGGCTCCGCCCCGGGACGGCTGGAGCACGGTCCCAGGTCAATCACATCGGCCCCTTCCGCAGCCATCTGCAAGGCCCGGGCGGCCGCCTGTGCCCCGCTGCTGCGGCTGGCGGAAAAAAAAGAATTGTCAGTCAGATTGACAATTCCCAGGATATGAACGGCGGAAGCATTCATTTGAGGAGATAGACATCGTCGCCCGGCGCGGCGAAACCGTACTGCTCGCGGGCGAACTGTTCCAGGGTATCTTTGTCGTGGGAAAGTTTGTTCAGTTTCTTGTCCATCTCGCCGATTTCCTTTCGATACATTTCGATTTGGCGGTTCTGCCGGTGCAATTCAGCCTTGGAACGGGCCCAGCGGTACAAACTGTTGGGCAGCACAAAGCCGGCCAGCACCAGGAAAAGAGCTGTCGCCACGACGGCGAAACGCACGAAAGAGCGGTTTTCACCGTTCCATATGTCTCTGATTTTTCCCACTTTGTCCGGAATATGAACGATTATATTGACAAATTTAGTAAATTTGCGTGATTAACGAATACGTTTAACACAAAATATTTCTATGAAACCTACATTGCTTGTTCTTGCTGCCGGTATGGGCAGCCGCTACGGCGGACTGAAACAGATGGACGGACTGGGTCCGAACGGAGAAACCATCATCGACTATTCGATTTACGATGCTGTCGCCGCCGGTTTCGGCAAGGTGGTCTATATCGTCCGCGAGTATTTCAAGGAGCAGATGGAAGCCTCCGTGCGCCAGAAATATGCCAACGTCAAATGCATCGACGGCACCCCGCTCGAGTTCGTCTTCGTCACCCAGGAACTCACCAAGATTCCGGCCGGCAACGTCGTCAATCCCGAGCGTGAAAAGCCCTGGGGTACCGCTCATGCCGTCCTGATGGCCCGCGAGGTCATTCACGAGCCCTTCGCCGTCATCAATGGTGATGACTACTACGGCAAGGATTCCTTCCGCATCCTCGGCGACTGGCTGCGTGCCCATGAAAACAAGAGCGGTGCCTATAGCATCGTCGGCTTCGAACTGGAAAACACCCTCTCCGAGTCCGGTACCGTCTCCCGCGGCATCTGCCACTATGACGAAAACCAGCGCCTGACCGGTGTCGTCGAGCACCTGAACATTGCCAAAGAGGCCGACGGAAAGGTCTACGGCGACAATTCCGTGAACGGCGAGACCCACATCGAACTGGACGGCAAAGCCCTCTGCTCGATGAACATGTGGGGCTTCACGCCGGACTATTTCGACAAGAGCGCCCTTCTCTTCGGCGCCTTCCTCCAGGAGAACGGCCAGACCCTCAAGAAAGAGTATTATATCCCCTACGCCGTCGACTGCATCGTCAAATCCGGCGAAGGCTGCTGCGACGTGCTGTCCACGCCGTCCCACTGGTTCGGTGTCACCTATAAGGAAGACCGGCCGGGCGTGGTCGCCAAATTCGCCAAACTCGTAGAGCTGGGCGTTTACCCTTCCCCGCTGTATCAGTAAGATGGCCTTCTTCCGCAAAAGCCGGTCGCAGAATTACGACCTTTTTTCCACCCACGCCTACTACGTTCCGGGCGTGGGCGGAATGTTTGCGCTGCTGGGCCTATTGCTCGTCGGCTCCCTGGCCGGCAGCCTGATTACCCACATCATGACCCGTGCCGGCATCCCCCTGTCACAGGATTGGACCCTGCTGATCAGCTATCCTATTATGTTCATCCCGCCTATCCTGTATGCCTCGGCGCAGGGCCGACGGAACTTGCTCTTCGAGGACGGCTACAAGCTGGACAATGAGCATTTCTCCCCCAAGGGCGGAGCGGTGCTGGCCGTAACGGCCATTATCGGCACACTCTCCTGCGCCTTTGTCATGGATGCCGTGAACGGTCTGTTGCCGCCGATGCCGGAGTGGTTGGAGAAAATGTTGGGCAGTTTGATGACGGGGAACGTATGGCTGAATTTCATCTGCGTATCGCTGTTCGCCCCGTTTTTTGAAGAATGGCTCTGCCGCGGCATGGTACTGCGCGGCCTGCTCAACAGCAGGCAGGAGGACGGACGACCCCTGATGTCTCCCGCCCTGGCCATCGTGATTTCCGCGCTGTTCTTCGGCGTGATTCATCTGAACCCCTGGCAGGCGCTTCCGGCCTTCGCCCTGGGGCTGCTGATGGGATATGTCTATTACCGGACCGGTTCCCTGAAACTCACGATGCTGATTCATTTCACGAACAACACCTTCGCCTTGATTCTGAGCCATATCGACGGCCTCGCCGATGTCGACAGCCTGCGCGATGTGATGACGGATTGGGTGTACGCCCTGGTCTGGGTGCTGAATCTGGCCATTCTGGCCGGCGCAGTGTACGTATTCCGCAGCGTTCAGCCGCAGCGGAAGGAAGGCAGCTGCGAAATCCTGCATCCGGAGGAGATAACGGTATGAGGGCGATGGTCTTTGCGGCCGGGCTGGGAACCCGGCTCCGGCCGCTGACCGACACCCTCCCCAAAGCCCTGGTTCCGGTGGCCGGGCAGCCCCTCCTCTATCATGTGCTGCACAAACTGGCGGACGCCGGCTATACCGAAGCGGTTGTCAATATCCACCACTTCGGAGAGCAGATTATCCGCTATCTGGCGGAGAACGGCCCCTTCGGCCTGGATATCCGTATTTCTGATGAACGCGACCTGCTGCGGGATACCGGCGGCGGCATTCTGCATGCCCGCAAACTATTGGAAAACAGCCCTTTTCTGGTCCATAACGTAGACATTCTGTCCAACTGCGACCTGCGGAACATTCCCCTGCCGGAAGGCGCCCTCGCCACGCTGGTGGTAAGCGAACGCCCCACCAGCCGCTACCTGCTGTTCGACGGGGAGATGCGGCTGGTCGGATGGACCCACACCGGCACGGGTGAAATCCGTTCCCCCTATCCGGACCTGGACCCTTCCCGCTGCCGGCGGCTGGCCTTTTCCGGCATCCACCTGCTCGCACCCGGCGTCTTCGGGGCGATGCGGACGCTGGGTTTCCAGGATGTATTTCCCATCATGGATTTCTATCTGAAAGCCTGCCGGGACTACCCCGTCTACGGCTATGTCCCCCGGAACCTGCGCCTGCTTGACGTAGGGAAGCCCGAAGCACTCTTGCGGGCGGCAGATTTTCTGTCAGAATAATTCCTCGATGTCCAGTTCCCGGTGACGGAGAACAATTTTGACATCGTATTTCCCGGCCAGGTGAGAAGCGAGGTGTTCAGCGCAATAGACCGAACGGTGCTGCCCGCCCGTACAGCCGAAACAGACCTGCAGGTGGGTAAATTTCCGTTCGATGAAACGCTGCACATGCGGGTCGACCAGCGCATAGACATGGTCCAGGAAGCGGGTAATCTCCCCGTCGTCTTCCAGGAAACGGATGACTTCTGCATCCCGGCCGTTGAACTGGCGGTAATACTCGTATTTGCCGGGGTTGTTGATGGAACGGCAGTCAAATACATAACCGCCGCCATTTCCGCTCGCATCGGCCGGAATCCCCTTCTTGTAAGAGAAGCTGAAGATGCTGACTTCCAGACGTTTGTCTTCGGCAATCTCATAGAACTGCCGCATACCCGTCAGTTGGGTCAGCACTTCGTTCAGGCAGGGATAGTCCGCAAAAGGCGTACGCAGCAGTTTGCGCAGGTTGTCAATGGCAAAAGGCACGCTGGCGAGGAAATGCGGCTTCTTTTCAAAATATCCCCGGAAGCCATAGGCCCCGAGCACCTGGAGGGTCCGGAACAGGACAAACAGGCGGTAACGCTGCATGAAGGCCCCCTCATCGACCGCGGGCATGTATTTTTTCAGCGCCTGTAAATAGCACTGTTCCAATTCCGTACGCAAATCGTCCGGATAGCGGGAACGGGCCTGCCAGACAAAGGATGCGAGGTCGTAGTAAATGGGACCGCGCCGCCCGCCCTGGAAATCGATGAAGGCAGGCTTGCCATCGCGGATCATCACATTGCGCGCCTGGAAGTCGCGGTACATGAAGGTATCCCCCATGTCGCGCATCAGGTCGGCTTTCAGGCGATCGAAGTCGTCCTGCAAGCGTACCTCATTGAATTCCAGTCCGGTAGCTTTCAGGAAACAGTATTTGAAATAATTCAGGTCAAAGGAAATCATCCGGTCGTCGAAGGCCGGTTCGGGATAGCAGACACGCCAGTCGAATCCGTCCCGGCAGGCGAACTGGATGTCGGGCAGCCAGGCGATGACCCGGCGAAGCAGGTCGCGCTCTTCGGGTGAGTAATGACCGTTTTCCCGCCCCTGTGCGATGGCGTCAAACAGCAGGGTGTCGCCCAGGTCTTCCTGCAGATAACACATTCCGTCTTCGCTGACGGCCAGCACCTGCGGCACCGGTATTCCGTGCGCGGCAAAATGCCGGTCCAGCGTAAGGAATGCCCGGTTTTCCTCCAGGGAGGTCCCGACTACACCGATGACGGTCTCCTTCCCCGTCAGCCGGTAATACCGCCGGTGACTTCCCGACGCCTGCAGTTCCTGAACCCCGGCGGGTTCTTCTCCGATGTGTTTCCGATACAATTGTTCCAATGCGTCCATGAGCGAATCTCTGAATAATGCCGTACAAATGTAATAAAAATCTCTGAGATGCCCGCATTTCCATATTCAGGGATTATTCCGTATCTTTGTATCAAAAATATATTATTTCCATCTTGACACAGATGACACCGCTTTCCCGTAACAAGCCCGCCCAAGACAGGGCCATTCCTTTTGAAGGCATCGTCAACGCCCGGGAACTGGGCGGCCTGACCATGGCTGACGGCAGGATGGTCCGTCCCGGCCTGCTGGTCCGCTCCGGCAACCTCTCCCAGGCGACCGACAACGACGTGGCGCTCCTGAAAACGCGTTTCCGCCTCAGCGACGTTTTCGACTTCCGTTTCGATGCGGAAATCGCCGCAGAGCCCGACCGCGCCATCGCGGGTGTCCGCCATACGCAACTTGCCACCCTCCCGCAAAAAATGATTGACGGCTTTTCCTCCGGCCGCTCCAATACGGAGCAGGTCAAATCAGCCGATTTCACGAATGCCCTGGCCCACCATGCCTTCAATCCGGATGCACAGGAACTGGCCCGTCAGTTATATCCGGCCATTGTTTCGGATGCCCGCGCCCAACAACGCTACGGCGCTTTCCTGCGCGGGGTCCTGGATGCCGCGGGCGGGGTTCTGTGGCATTGTTCCCAGGGGAAAGACCGGGCCGGTTGGGCCACCGCTTTCGTCCTGGCGGCATTGGGAGCCGGCCGGGAGACCATCGTGACCGACTTCGACCGTTCGAACCAGGACTATGTCCCGGCGGTAGCCACCCTTTGCGCCCGTGTCAAAGAGATGGGCGGCGGAGAGGCGGAATATACCTTTATCCGCTCCATGGTCGGGGTCAGCACGGAGAATTTTTCCCGCACCCTCGACTGGATTGATGCGCAATACGGCTCGCTTCAGGCCTACCTCGAAAAGGCGCTCGGGTTCTCGGCCGCAGAGCAGAAACGCCTGCAGGAGCGGTATTTGTATTTTTACGCAAAATAACGTAACTTTGAATAATTGTATGCCCGGGCCGGCAGAGGCCTTTTTACCAACCATGGATTTCAATCACGCATATTGCTCGGACAAGTACCAGTACACGATGGGAAAGTCCTTTTTCGAGACAGGGCGGAAAGACGAAACCGCCATCTTCAATCTATTCTACCGCAAAGCGCCGGAAAGCAACAACTGGGCCGTGGTGAGCGGCACCCGGGAAGTTGTCGAGATGGTGGAGCATCTGGGCAAGATGCCCCCGGAGTTCTATGAACGCTTCCTGCCCGGCGAAGACTACGCAGATTTCCGCAAGTACCTGTCCACCATGAAGTTCACGGGAAATATCTATGCCATGCGGGAGGGCGAAATCGCCTTCCCCAACCAGCCTGTCATTACGGTGGAAGGTCCCCTGATTGAAGCCCAGGTGCTCGAAACCCCGATGCTCTGCATCATGAACCACCAGATGGCCGTCGCCACGAAGGCCTCCCGCGTATGCCGGGCCACCAACCGGCCGGTCAGCGAATTCGGGTCCCGCCGGGCGCATGGCCCCTGGGCCGCGACCTATGGCGCGAAGGCCGCCATCATCGCCGGCTGCGCCAGTACGTCCAACATCCTCACCGGGGTGATGAACGACGTCCCTTCCACCGGCACGATGGCGCACAGTTTCGTCACCTCCTACGGTAGCAGCGTCGAAGGCGAACACAGGGCCTTCTGCGACTATATCCGCACCCACAAGGGGGAAAACCTCATCCTGCTGATTGACACCTACGACACCCTCAAATGCGGTGTGCTGAATGCCATCCGGGCCTTCCGTGAAAACGGCATCGACGACAGCTATCCCTATGGCTACGGCATCCGACTGGACAGCGGCGACCTTGCCTACCTGTCCGTGAAAGTCCGCGACATCCTCGATGCCCACGGCCTCAAAAACTGCAAGATTTTCGCCACCAACTCCCTGGACGAATACCTGATTACGGACCTGGAGCGCCAGGGCGCCCGGATTGATTCCTACGGCGTGGGCGACGCGATTGCCACCAGCAAGGCGGCCCCCTGCTTCGGCAATGTCTACAAACTGGTGCAAATCGGCGGCGAGCCGGTGCTGAAACGCTCCGAGGATACCATCAAACTGATCAACCCGGGCTTCCAGATTACATACCGCATCATCAAGGACGGCAAGTTCAAGGTGGATGTCACCTGCCTGCGCGGCGATGAAACGGCCCGGCACATCGAGGCGGGCGAAGCCTTCACGGTCTACGATGAACAGGACCGCTTCAAATACAAGACCTTTGCCGCCGGCAGTTATACTTACCGCCCCCTGCAGTACCCTGTCATCCTGGGCGGAAAGGATGTTACCGAGCCGCACAGCCTCGCCGAGAAGCGGGCCTTCTACCAGGACAACCTGGCCCATTTCGACCCTTCGGAGCGACGCCTGATCAACCCGCACTACTTCAAGGTGGATATTTCCGAAGAGATGCGGGCGGTGAAAATCGAAATTCTGGAACGAATCAACCGGGAAATCGAAGCCTTCCATATCGACTGATTCCGCAGGACCGTCCTGCACGAACGAAACAAATATGAAAAAACTGTTGTTGACCACCCTTGCTGTATGCCTTGCCCTGCTGGCGTCCGCCCAGGGGAGGGTCTTCAGCGGTACCGTGACCGACCCCGACGGTCAAGGCGTCATCGCGGCCGGCGTCATCTGTAAGGAAAAACCCTCCGCAGGCACGACGGCCGACCTGGACGGACATTTTTCCCTGCCCCTGCCGGAAGGCGTAAACACCGTCATCTTTTCCGCGCTGGGCATGGAAAGCCTGGAATGGGACGTCACCCGCGGCCCCTTGGAGGGCATTACCGTCATCCTGGAATACGAAACCAACACCCTGGACAAGGCTGTCGTAACCGGTTATGCCCAGACGACGGTCAAGCGGATTACCGGGTCGGTCGCCATCATCGACAAGGACAAATTCGAAGCCAAGCCGATTGCCTCGGTGGGAGCCCTGATGCAGGGTGAAGTGGCCGGTGTGCAGATTTCCCAGATATCGGGGCAGCCGGGCACCCAGGCCCGCATCCGCATCC
Organism: uncultured Bacteroidia bacterium; assembly: GCA_902796555.1. Taxonomy (GTDB): domain Bacteria; phylum Bacteroidota; class Bacteroidia; order Bacteroidales; family UBA932; genus Cryptobacteroides. The sequence goes on along the minus strand of CADBPR010000104.1, from coordinate 14,533 downwards.
GCGGTGCCAACAACCTCTCCGGCAACAGCGAACCGTTGTGGGTGGTGGACGGCGTCCCCCTGCAGAACGACAGACCCAACCTGAGTTCGGAACAGCTGGCTACCGGCGGATTCGACAACATCTTTGTCAGCGGCGTGGGCGGCATCAATCCGGGCGACATCGAAAGCATCACCATCCTCAAAGATGCGGCAGCGGCGGCCATCTACGGGTCCCGGGCCGCGAACGGGGTTATCGTGGTCACGACCAAACGGGGCGAAGCCGGCCGGATGCGGGTGGGCTACAACAACAACTTCACCTGGTCCTTCCGGCCCCAGCGCAGCCTGGACCTGATGAATTCCTCGGAAAAACTGGCCTGGGAACAGGAACTGTGGGACGAATTCTCCGCCGACCGTTATGCGGCCGCCCGGACGGACAACACCGTCTTCTATCCGGTCATCGGCATCGTCGGGCAAATCCGCAGCGGCAGCGGTCCGTTCAAGGACTGGACCCCGGACCAGCAGGACGCCTATATCGAAAGCCTGCGCGGCGTGAATACCAACTGGTATGACCTGCTGCTGCGCAACGCCTTCTCCCACAACCACCACCTTTCCCTGAGCGGCGGCGCAGACAAATACACTTACTACGTCTCCCTGGGCGTCAACGATGAGAAAGGCATGCTGATCAACAACGACTATCAGCGTTACAATGTCTCCGCCAACATCAACATGCGGCCGACGGACCGGGTGCGCATCGACGTGGGGGTGGACGCCTCCCGCCAGCGCTCCAAGAGTCCGGACAGTTCAGTGAACGCGTTCACCTACGCCTATTTCGCCAACCCTTACGAAAAGGCTTATGAGGCGGACGGGAGTTATGCCGGCGACCAGACCTATTTCTCGCTGGGCTATTACAACGGCCGCGGCGTCGAACAGGTCATGCCCAAGAACGGATTCAGCATCCTGCGGGAACTGGACAGCAACAGCACCACCACCGTCAACACGGCCGGCACCCTGCGCAGCCAGTTGGACATCACCCTGCTGCGTCCGCTCAAATTCGTCGGCCTGGCCTCCTGGTCTTTCTCCAACAACAGCACCGACAAGGTGGTGGACAAATACACCTACACCGCCTTCCGCGACCGCCTGGGCAACGACGACAAGTCCCAGACCAACCTTTACGGCAACATCGCCCAGAACCGGACCAACCGCAACAGCTATGTCCTGCGCGGGCATTTCGCCTATAACGATACCTTTGCCGACATCCACACGCTGAATGTGCTGGCCGGTGCGGAAATCCGCGGTTCCGCCAGCAACACCATTTTCACGAAACGGTACAACTACGACCCCGTGACGGGCACCTCTTCCCTGCCGCCGATTTCCGGTCCGACCGACCAATGGCTCAGCCAGGTGGAACGCCTCAACGGCCAGTATTTCACCGAAAACCGCTATGCATCCTTCTATGCCTCAGCGGATTACTACCTGGGCAAGACCATCGTACTGAATGCCTCCGTCCGCACGGACGGGAGTTCGAATTTCGGCAGCAACAGCCAGTTCAACCCTACCTGGAGCGCCGGAGCGGCCTGGCACCCGGGCGAAGAAGCCTGGATGCCGGAACTTGTCTCCCACGCCACCCTGCGGGCCGCATACGGTTTCACCGGCGACGTCAACACCAGCACCACCCACCTGCTGGTCATGGAATACCTCCAGCAGCAGTACCGCTACTACGAGGGCGAGGCCTATATGCTGGGCCGCATTCCTTCCGCCCCGAATCCGAACCTAGGCTGGGAAAAGACACGCGATGCCAAACTGGGCCTGGACTTCGGCCTGTGGAAAGACAGGCTGAACGTGAATACGGAGGGCTACTGGCGCTACAGCACCGACGTCGTCACGTCCTCCCAGCTGCAGAGCACGGCGGGATTCTCCTATGTCTATTTCAATTCGGCCGACATCATGAACGCCGGCATCGAAACGACCATATCCGGAGACATCCTGCAGTACAAGGACTTCCGCATCAAAGCCTCCGTCAATTTCGCCTATAACTACAACCAGGTGACCCGGTATACACCGGCAACCGGCAGCAGCATCACGGCGAAGGACCGCTACATCCAGGGCTACCCGGTCGGGGCCATCCTGGCCGGCGACTACGGCGGCATCGACCGGAAGACGGGCCTGTACCTGTACCGCCTGCGCGAAGATGCCGTCATCAGCAAGCCCTCGGACCTGAACAAGCCGGACAACTACCGCTACTACCTGGGCACGACCATCGCCCCCTACAGCGGCGGATTCAACCTGAGTTTTGAGTATAAACAGCTGAAACTCAGCCTTTCCGGCGTCTATTCCTTCGGCGCGAAAGCCTATGACAAGATTGTCTCTCCCGCCAGTTACCTGAACGCCCTGCATACCGGGGTCAGCACGGAAGAAGTGCAGTCCCAGTACAGCGACCTGTATGCCAACCACCTGAACGTCACCCGCGACCGGACCGACCGCTGGACGGCGGACCGGACCACCGGCGTCGCTTATCCGCGGATTTACGACCGCTTCGACGCCCGGTACAACTTCGCGGCCACCACCCCGATGGATTACAGCATCATCGATGCCATCTACCTCAAAGACATCTCCTACCTGCGCCTGAAATCCGTCATCCTGACCTATTCCCTCCCCCGGGCCTGGGTGAAACGGGTACACATGGACAGGGTCAGCCTGAACGCCTCGCTGAACAACTTCCTGACCCTGACCGCCTATGACGGCATGGACCCGGAAGTTCCCGGAGCCACCTACCCGACCACCCGCAGCGCCTCCTTCGGCATCAGCATAGATTTTTGATCATGAAACAAACTGTATATCTGGCACTTCTGTTCCTCTTCGGGGCCTGCACGCAATACCTTACCGTGCAGCCCCAGGGCGAAGTCATCCCCCAGACGGACGAAGAATTCGCCGCCATCATGCATACCCGTATCCGGGAAATTGAAGGCGGGGAAGACGAGTATATCTTCGGCAACATGGAGAGCGTCATCCGGCTGGAAGGGTGCGCGGACGACCTGGACGCCAACATCTCCGCAGGCCGGAACCTGCCCTCCTATGCGGGAGAGGTCATCAACATCCGGCAGAGCAGCTACCGCTACTATTGGGAGGTCATCCGGGACTGCAACATCGTCATCGAGAACCTGCAGGGACGGGATACGGAGACGGCCCGGGGCACGCTGACGGCGGCCTATGCCATGAAGGCCTTCACCTATTACAACCTGCTGCGCATTTATTGCGAAGCCCCCGGGCAGCCGCAGGAACAGCTGGGGCTGCCCCTGGTAGACCATTTCGACATCACGGACCGGCCGCTGCGGGCCACCCTGGAACAGACGGGCGCCTACATCGGCGGGCTGTTTGACAAAGCCCTGGCCCAAGGCCCCCAGGACGGGCTCTGGCTCTTTACGGAACCGGTCATCCAGGCCGGCAAAGCCCGTTTTCTCTTCTGGATGGAAGACTGGGAAGGGGCGGCCGCCCTCTGCCGGAACCTGATTGAGCACAGCGGATACCGGCTCAGCACCCTCGCCGAATTCCCCGACATGATCGGCCAGGCCTATGACAAGAAAGGAGAAGTCATCCTGCGGTCGCATATCAACAATTCCAGCGAACTGGACTGGTATTTTTCGGCCATCAAGGGCTATGTCAAAAGCCGCCCGGCATCGGCCCGGCTGGTCGCCCTGTTCGACAATCCGTCCGCCGATGTCCGTTACGCCTGCTCGCTGGATGCCAAATTCTATGGAATCAAGGTGCCGGAAATGCGGCTCCGCCTGGCCGAGATTTATCTGATGCTGGCCGAATGTGAGGCCCATCTGGGCCATACGGACGCGGCCCTGAATGCCCTGAACGAACTCCGTTCCCACCGGATTGCCGGCGCGACGCCGCTCTCCGCCGCCACCCTGCCGGCCCTGCGCAGCGGCGACCGCATCACGGAAGACGCCCTGGGCCGACCGCTGACCCCCTTGATGCAGGCCATTTTCGATGAGCGGCGGCGGGAACTCTTCCTGGAGGGAGACCGCTGGTTCGAACTCAAACGCAACGGCTGTCCCCAATGGTGGATTATTTCCAACGGGCTGAAATACACCACCCGGAAATACCTGTACACCGCACCGATTTACAAGGGAGACGTAGATTTAAACCCGGACATGAAACAAAATGAGGGCTATGAAGACTGATTTTAGAAAAATAATGCGTATCTTTCTTGCCGTTTCCGTCCTAGCCGGATGTTCCTATGAGGAAACACCGCCGATGACGGACGACGCCTCCACCCAGTATGTCCTTCCCCAAGGCGAGGTGCCCACTCCGGAAGAAGTGGCCCAGGTGCAGGCCATCAAGCAAGCCTATGAAGAGAGTATAAATAGTTAAAACACACGAGCTTATGAAACGAATTTTAGCATGCTTCGCAGTTGCTGCGGCCCTGTTGGCCGTGGCCTGCAAACCCCAGCAGAACCCCGGCGACAAATCGGACAACTCCAAGGACCCGGTCCCGGGAACGGCAACAACGCCCGAAATTGAATTTGACGCCATCCTGTATACGATAGACCTGGGCGGCAGCGCCGACATCAAAATTGAAGCCTCCGACGCGCCGGCCACCGACCTGCTCATCGGCGTGGAACTTTCCGGAGACGGCTACAAGGCCGGGCAGGTCACGCTGAGCGCGGAGAACTTCACCCTCAAGAGCGGCACCACCGAGGCCAGCCTGACCGTGACCGACGCATCCCTCACCCCGGGACAGACGGTCAAGATTGCCCTGAAGGAAGGCAACGGCTATACGCTCAGCAAGGCCAAGAACGCCACCTTCGTCAGCGTCAACGAGCCGGAGAAAATCATTTACACCTTCTCCCAGTCCAAAGCAGAACTGATTGAATCTCTGAATATTACGATTACAGTCAGCGGCGAAAAATCCGGCGCGAATTACAAGGCGCCCTACGATATCGAACTTCCCTTCTCCATCGAAGGGGACGCGGCCGAGGCCGTCATCGCCTCTGCCGAGGCCTTCCTGATTGCCAAGGGCGGTAACAAGGCTTCCATTACCCTCACGTTGGATGCAGCCAAGGCGGAAGAACTCTCCGGCGACATCGCATTCATCCAGATTGAAGGCGGTGACAACGCCCTCGCCGGTGACATCGCCCGTTTCAGACTCAAGGTCCACAGCGGACAGCAGACCCCGTCCAAACTCGTGGGCACCTGGGCTTTCGACCATGTGTTCGATGCGGATGAACTGGCGATGTGGTTCGAGGAGATGGAAGATGACCCTTCCCTGCTGCCCCTGAACAATGAAGGTTTCCGCCTCATCATCACCGAAGACGAAGAGACCGGGGATGTCATTCTGACGCCGGACGGAGAAGGCGATTTCAACAACTTCTTCCGCACTGCCACGCTGACGCTGACCGCCCCGATGAACCTGGGGTCTGAAGAGAAAGTCCTCGGCAATTATACCACCTCCTGCAACAACATGTTCATGGCCGAAGAAGATGAAAACCTGATTGATTTCATCTGCACCTTCTACAAACTGTCCGAAGCCAACCGGGCTTTCAGTGCCGATGCCGAAAGCCTCGGGGAATCCGTGGTTTCCTTCCGTCTGCGGGAAGACGGCGGTCTGGAGCTGATTCTGCGCGACTATGATACGCCGCCTTTCGGCGAAATGTGGTGGGACGCCGACAAATTCGACCCCGAAATGTTCGGCTTCGCCAGCCTGTTTACCAAAGTTGAATAAAATATGAAAGACACTGCCCTTGTAGTTGTAGACATGCTCTACGACTTTATCGACGGCTCGATGGCCTGTCAGAATGCTGCACCGGCCATCGAAGCGTCCCTGAAGTTCATCGACAAAATGACCTCCGCTCCCGAGGAAAGCCCGGATGTCATCCGGAGCCGTTTCCCGATTCTGTTCGTGCGCGATTTCCATCCCGCCGACCACTGCTCCTTCACGCAGCAGGGCGGTCCCTGGCCCCCGCACTGCGTACAGGGCACCCACGGAGCCGATATCCACGAGGCGCTGGCCCCCTATGCCAGCGAGGAGCTGTCCTTCTACAAGGGCTATCAACAGGACAAAGAGCAGTACTCGGGCTTTGAAGGCATCAACGAGGCCGGTCAGAGCCTCTACGACGTGCTCGACATCCTGGACGTCAAGAATGTCTATGTCTGCGGCATCGCCACGGAATTCTGTGTCCGGAACACGGCGGAAGACCTGAAAAAAGCCGGTTTCACCGTCTATGTGCTGAAGGACGCGCTGGCCTGGGTGGACTATGCCGGACACCTGGAGGCGCTCTCTGCCATGCAAAAAGAAGGCATCCGGCTCGTCTGAGCAAGCCTTTTTGCGAAATCCCGGAAAAGTACCTATCTTTGTAAGCTATTGTGCACAGTTTTTGTGCTGGCCCCTGCAGAATGAAGAAAGGTATGAAAAGACGCTGGTTCCCCGTCCTGATTGTCATCGTGGCGGCGGTACAGACTTTCGGCATGGACATCGCCCGTAACGGGGATGCCCTGGATGCCCTTTCTTTCTTCGCTCCGTCGGCCGATACGGTCATCTATGACAACAGCAAGGTATTCACCAAGTTCCGCAAGGCAGGCGAACGGGTCGCGGTCGACTCGCTGGAAGGCGTGATGGAAGACAGCCTGGCCGTGGAGGACACCACCCCGGTGCTGACCGCCCGTGACACCATCCACGCCCCGGATTCCCTGCGTGAAACCGACCCCTTCCGTTACAAATACTATGTCGCCCTGGTCGACTCCCTGACCCATGTGGAGGTGCGGGATTCCCTGCGCGCCGCCGGGGACAGCATCGACTGGCCGAAACTCGACTCCATCTATTTCGCCGACTCCGCCGCCCTGGCGAAGAAACGCTTCGAAGACTGGTACAACTCCCTGAGCAAAGAGGAGCGCAAGAAATACGACTACGAGCAGAAGATGAAGGTGGAAATGCGCCGGGCGGACAGCATCTACCGGGTCAAGGACAGCCTGCAGGCCATCCGGGACAGCATCCGGGAAAACACCCCGCGTATCCTCAGCACCTACGCCGTGCCGGATTCGATGTTCTACAAACGGATATTCACCTGGAACAAGGATCCCCTCTTCAACGAGGTCCGCTACCGGGACATCGACACCAACTACAATTACTACTTCAACGATTATCCTTTCATGCGGAAGGACATCATGTCCAGCTACCTGGGCATCTCCGGTTCTCCCGTCCAGCATTTCGACTGGTTCAAGCGCGGCTCTACGGAAGGCGTCACCTTCTTCACGCCCTATGAGGACTGGACCTACTCCCCTTCCACCCTGCCGATGTACAATACGAAGACCCCGTACACCGAACTGGCCTACTGGGGAACGCTCTTCGCCAACACGGAAGAGGAAGAAGCCGACCTGCACATCCTGACCACCCAGAACATCCTCCCGCAGTTGAACCTGATGCTGGAATACGACCGCTTCGGCGGCAACGGCATGCTGGTCCGCGAGGACACGGACAACCGCACCGCCGTCGTGGCGGCGAACTGGCTGGGCGAACGCTATGTCGCCCATGGCGGATTCATCCACAACAAAGTGGTCAAGAGCGAGAACGGCGGCATCAATGACAGCTTCTGGATCCGGGATACCACCGTCGGTGCCCGGGAAATCGCCGTCAACCTGGCCAAAGCGGCCAACACCGTCCGCAAGAACACCTTCTTCCTGGACCAGACCTACCGCATCCCCTTCACCTTCCTCAAGCAGCTGGGCATGCGCAAGGAAATCCGCAAGGACAAGGCCTACCGCGACAGCGTCATGGCCACCGGTGACAGCGTCGCCATCGCCAAGATGGAGGAATACCTGGCCGGCCGCGAAAAAGAACGGCAAATCGCCCGCGAACTGGCCGATACCCTGGATACGGACGTCACGACGGCTTTCATCGGCCACAGCAGCGAATACTCGATTTACAGCAAGACCTATACGGACGCCACGCCGACCGGCGCAGAAGGCACCCGTTTCAATACGTTCTGGAACGACAAGTTCTACCTCAACCCCGCCCAGTCGATGGACTCCCTGCGGGTCATGAAACTGGACAACAAAGTCTTCATCAAGCTCCAACCCTGGAGCGCGGACGCCATCGTTTCCCGGCTGAACGTCGGTATCGGCGACCGCATGCTGAGCTATTACCTCTTCTCGCCCGAGCAGTACCTGCGCAAAGGGGCGAACACCCTGTGGAACTCCGCCTACCTCTATGCCGGCGCATCCGGCCAGTGGCGCGGCTTCCAGTGGAACGCCACGGGTGAATACACCTTCCTGGGCAAGGAAGTGAACGACCTGGACATTACGGCGGACGCCTCTTACAGTTTCTATCCGTTCCGGCGCCACCGCAAGAGCCCTATCACGGTACAGGCACGCTTCCAGACGAAGCTGGACGAGCCGGATTTCTACCTGCAGAACTTTCTGTCCAACCACTTGAAATGGAACAACAGTTTCGGCAAGATTTCTACGACCCGGGTGGACGGTTCGCTGAATATTCCGCTGTGGAAACTGTCCGTAGAGGCCGGATACGCCCTGCTGGGCAATCCGATATACTTCGACGCCAATGCCATGCCGCAGCAGTACAGCGGAGCCATCAACGTCTTCAAGGCCGGCCTGCACAAGGAATTCAAACTGGGCATCCTCCATTTGGACAACCGGGTACTGGCCCAGTATTCCACCAACAGCGCGGTGCTGCCCCTGCCGCCGGTGGCCGTCAACCTGAAATGGTTCATCCAGTTCACCATCGCCCAGGTCATGCACATGCAGTTGGGCGTGAACGGATTGTATACCGTGCCTTGGTATGCGCCGGGCTATGACCCCGAACTGGGTGTCTTCCACAACCAGGAGGTCGAAAAATACAGCAACGGACCGTATTTCGACATCTTCGCCAACGTCCAGTGGAAACGGGCCTGCATCTTCGTCAAATTCCTGAACGCCGGCATGGGCTGGCCGATGACTTCGGCCGACTATTTCAGCGCCCACGGGTACATCATGCCGCAGCGGGGTGTCAAAATCGGCATCTACTGGCCGTTCTACATCCAGCCGCACAAGAATGAAAGCGTCAGCGGCCGGGCCGGCAGCGGCATCGGTGGTGGTGGCGGCGGAAGAAGCGGCGGTGGCGGCGGTGCTCTCAGCGGTCTGCGACGCTAGCCATGAAGCCCTTTCTGCGTCCCCTGGCTGCCACCCTGGCATTGCTGCTGATTCCCCTTGCGACCATGCGCCGGGTGGAAGAGCTGCCGTTGCATGCATCCCACCTGACCTGCGTTCTCGACCTCGACGGATACCGGCATCCCTCCCTGCAATACAGCGTGGGGTTTCATTACGAACTGCTGCACTATTTCGCCCTGAACCATCACTGCGGCATCGACGTGATTCTGTCCGAACCGGAAGATTCCATCGACAACTACCTGGCCATCGACAGCATCGACCTGGTGGTACGTCCCTGGCGGGACAGCCTGGGCTATTATCCCTCCCATCTCCTGACGGACAGCACGGTCTGGCTGGTGCGGGACCGGAAAATGCAGCGGAGCGTCAACCGCTGGATCAGCAATTTCTCCTTCGACGAACGCTACCCCGCCATCCGCGAACGTTTCGCCCCCGCGTACGACCCTTATCGCCGGGCCCAGTCGGGCCGGACATACCGCTACAGCGGGCCGTATGACGACCTGGTGCGCCGCTATGCCGCCGTCCTGGGATGGGACTGGCATCTGCTGGAGGCCCTGATCTGGCAGGAATCGCGTTTCCATATCGAAGCCCGCTCCCACAAAGGCGCCGTCGGCCTGATGCAGATGATTCCCTCCACCGCCCGGCGATACGGCGTGGAGGACATGCTGGACCCCGAAGAGAACATCCGGGCCGGCGTGGATTATCTGATGAAACTGCAGACGATGTTTTCGGGCTATGCTTCCGGCAACGAACTGGCCCGTTTCACCCTGGCGGCCTACAATGCCGGCGAAGGCCGGATTCTGGACTGCATCCGCATGGCCCGTTCCCTGGACATGCCCTGCAGTACCTGGGAGGAATTGGAAGCCGTCATTCCGTATATGCGGGAAGAATCCTTTGTCGCCTCGGATACCGTCCTGCGGCTGGGTCTGTTCAAGGGATATGAAACCATCGCGTACATCCACCATACCGACAGCCTGGCCCAGCTCTTCCGGGCCATTACGCCCTAAGCGGCTGACGGGCCCCTGCGACGGTAAAAAACGAATGACTTACTGTGCGCGGACAGTCCGGGCCGGGTCGACCCGCGCGATAAAGAGGCAGGGAATCAGCAGCAGGAGCATGATGCCCAGCCAGGAAAGGACGTCGGCGGCCAGCATCATGGGCAGGTCAATCCGCACCGGGACATACGACAGCATATAATTCTCCGGATTCAGCGGAATCAGATGCGTTTTCGCCTGAATGGCACACAGCAGCAGGGCCACGGCATTGCCGATGGCCATCCCTTTCAGGACCTGCCGGGATGAAACCTGCAGGAAGACCCGGGACAGGGCCCGGTCCGTCATTCCCATGGACTTCAGGGTGCCGATGGTCGACGTATGGCGGAACAGCAGAATCAGCAGGCCGGAAATCATGTTGAAACCGGCCACGACGGTCATCAGCACCAACAGAATCAGCACATTGAAGTCGACCAGGTCCAGCCAGGAATACACCTGGGCAAACCGTCGCCGGGATGCGGACACGACCGGGACAGTCTCATCTTCCGCAGCATAGGCATGGCTCACGAAGGCCACTTCTTCCGCCAGTTCCAGGGACTGGTCCCGAAACGCCGGGGCCAGGGCTATTTCCAGGGCGGAAACCTCCTCCTGCGTCCATCCCAGCAGACGCTGCATAGCGGCCAGGGGGGCATAGACCACCAGGGTACTTTCGCCCATCAGCATCGTCTTGTGCAGGTCGTCGCCGGGCCCCCTGCCGTAGACCTTGGCAATGGTAAATTTGCGGGCCTTGACCTTCTCTCCCACGAAATAGGCGGTCAGCGGGTCGCCCTCGCCCACCTGCAAGCGGTCGGCCAGCACGGCGGGGATGGCAATGCGCAGGCTGTCATAATCCGCCGTCGCTTTGAACATCACCCCGGCGATTTCCTCCCCGGACCGCACGATACCGGCCTGGTAAACGGCGGGTGTAACCGTGGAAATCCCCCGGATGGACCGCACCTGTTCAAGCCAGGCGGCATCCGTACGCAGCGGCGCCGGGTCCGAGGTGTATTCGCGGCCGGGCTGCTCCAGGCGGATATCGCCGACCAAGGTGGAAATGGCGGTGCGCAACTCCTCCCGGTACCCGGAAGAAATGGCCACCGCCAGAATCATGACCAGATAGGAGACGGCGATGGAAACCATCACCGTCGTCCCTCCGAATCGAAGTTTTCCGGCTATGAAGGAGGATGCCTTCACCTACCAGATATGGACCCTTTCTTCCTCCGGACGCCACATCGGTTCCCCTTCGGTGATGCCCCAGTCACGGAAGAACTGGTCGAAATTGCGGACCGACACATTCACGCGGTTCTCAGCCAGGGAATGGACATCCAGCTTGGTCAGACGGGCTTTCTCTTCGTCCGTGCTGTTCTGTGCCCAGATGGCGCCATAGGAAAGCCAGAAACGCTGGGCAGGCGTATAACCGTCTATCGGGGCGACCTCCTGGCCGGCCAGGGCGTTCTCCATGGCCGTGTAAGCAATGCTCAGTCCGCCGTGGTCACCGATATTCTCGCCCAGGGTCAGGTGCCCGTTGGCCTTCAGGCCGGGCAGGATTTCGACCGCGTCGAACTGTGCGGCCAGCACTTCCGCCTTGGCCCGGAACTTCTCGTCGTCGGCTTTCGTCCACCAGCTGTTCATATTGCCGTAGGCGTCGAACAGACGGCCCTGGTCGTCAAAGCCGTGGGACATTTCGTGTCCGATGACCACTCCGATACCGCCATAGTTCACGGCATCGTCCGCATCCGGATTGAAGAACGGCGGCTGCAGAATGGCGGCCGGGAAGCAGATTTCGTTCGTGGAGGGGTTATAATAAGCGTTCACCGTCTGCGGCGTCATCCCCCACTCCGTCTTGTCGGTCGGCTGACCGAGTTTGGACATATTGTCGGCCACATACCAGCGGTTGGCGGCACGCAGGTTGGCATAGTAGGTCTTAGCAGGGTCCACTTCCAGGGTGCTGTAGTCTTTCCACTGGTCGGGATAGCCGATTTTGACGGTAAAATGGTCCAGTTTCTCATGGGCTTTCACCTTCGTCTCGTCGCTCATCCAGTCCAGCGCGTCAATATGCTGGCTCAGGGCCGTACGAAGGTTCTCCACAAGGGTCACCATCTTCTGCTTGGAAGACTCGGGGAAATAACGCTCGACATACATCTTGCCGACTGCCTGCCCGAGGATACCGTTCGGCACCTGCATGGCCCGTTTCCAGCGGGGTTTCTGCTCCTGGATGCCGGACATCTGCCGGCTGAAGAAGGCGAAGGAGGCCTCGTAGAAGTCATCGCTGAGGGCGCCGCATGCATCCTGTACCAGCTGACCCGCGACATAGTCCTTCAGCACCTGCAGGTCGGTTTTTTCGAACAGGGCGGAGAGGGATTCAAAGAAGGACGGTTCGCACAGAATCAGTTTCTCCTGGTCCGGAATGCCGCGCTCGGCGAAATAGGTGTCCAGGTGCAGCCCGGGCAGCTCGGAGAGCAGCTGTGCCGTCGTCCGGGGGTTATACAGCTGGCTATAATCCCGTTCACGGACGCTGTCCCAGGACTGCAGGGCCAGTTCCTGCTCGACCGCCAGGGCATTGCCGGCCGCCGCAGCGGGCTCCGGTACGCCGGCCAGGCCCAGCACCTTCTCCAGGAAAGCGCGGTATCCTTCTTTGATGGCAGCGTTGGCCTCCTCGATATAGTAATCGCGGTCCCCGATACCCAGACCGCCCTGTCCCATGTACAGAATCTGGGCGTCACTGTCCATCAGGTCGGCCATCACATAGGCGCCAAAGAAAGGACCGACACCGGCATTGTGCAGCTGTGCCACCAGCCGGATGAGTTCTTCCTTGGTCTGCGGGGCGTACACCGCGGCCAGGTCCTCTTTCAACGGGGCGGCGCCGTCCGCATTCAGCTTCAGGGAATCCAGGCCCTGCTTATACAGGGTCACGATTTTGCTGTCCGTAGAACCGGGCTCCGTTTTCATCGTGGTCATCTTGGCGAAAAGGTCGTTGAGACGTTCCACGTTGGTTTCCCGGAGCTGGTCGAAGCTGCCGAAACGGGCATACTCCGCACCCAGGGGATGGTTCTTCTGCCATCCGCCGGTGGAGAAACGATAGAAGTCCTGTCCGGGGGTCACGGTGGTATCCAGGTTGGCCAAATCAATGGCCGGAACTTTCATGGTCTGCTTTTGGCCGCAGGCCGCCAGCATCATCACAGAAGCCATCATCAGCATTGTTTTTTTCATGGTCTTTATTCATCTGATTAATTTTGCTAAGTTACAGAATTATTCCGATATTTGCCCGCTTATTCGCGAGAAATGTCTTTTAAAAAGCTTATACGGGAAGCGATGCTGCCCACCGCGCTGGTGCTGGGCACGGGCAGCTATCTCGTTTTCCATTTTACGCCGGCCCTGTATCCGATCGGACCGGTCTGCCATGAAATCGCCGCACGGGGACAGACCTTCCTGATTTCGGTCATGCTGTTCCTCCAGTACATCCGGATTGCGCCGAAGGACCTGAGGTTCCATCGCTGGCATCTGTGGGTGCTGCTGTTCCAGGTCGTCCTGTTCGCCGGAACCACCGCCATCGCCCTGCTTCTGCCCCCCGGAACGGCGCGGATTGTGGCGGAAAGCGCTCTGCTCTGCCTGATTTGCCCGACGGCGTCCGCAGCCGGCATCATCACGGAGCGCCTGGGCGGCAGTCTGCCCGCCACGATGGGGTACGTCGTTCTGATTTACTGCGTGACAACACTCCTGATTCCCGCGGTGGTGCCCATCCTCCATCCCTCGGAGGACTTCAGTTTCTGGATGGGCGTATGGCGGCTGCTGCGGAAACTCTTCCCGATGCTGATTCTGCCGGGCATCCTGGCCTGGGTAATCCGTTATGCCTGGCCGGGGCTGCACCGGGCCCTGTATAAAATCAGCCACCTGTCCTTCTATGTCTGGGGTGTCAGTCTGACCCTGGCCATGGTCCTGGCCACCCGCGCGCTGGTGCTGAGCGACCCGACACCGGGCCTGCTGCTGGGCATCATGGCGGCCGCCGGCGGGTCCTGCATCCTGCAGTATGCCGCCGGACGTTTCATCGGGCGGCACGTTCCGGACCCGGGCGCGACCACCGAGAGCCGCATCGTAACGGCCGGACAGTCCCTGGGCCAGAAGAACACCGGCCTGCTCATCTGGCTGGGCTATTCTTTCATGACCCCCGTCACCTCCATCGCCGGCGGCCTGTACGCCATCTTCCAGAACATCTGGAACTCCTGGGAAATCTACCGGAGAGAGAACCGGTAACAAAAAGAAATCCAGGCAGAAATGCCTGGATTCTGTCGGGATGATCCGACTCGAACGGACGACCCCTACGTCCCGAACGTAGTGCGCTACCAACTGCGCTACATCCCGATT
>CADBPR010000103.1 GCA_902796555.1 uncultured Bacteroidia bacterium | reverse complement strand
AGGAAGACTTCGGCCATCCGCTGGTACATTCGCTCTGGATGAGCCGTTCGGCCTTTAACGCCGCGGCGGTGTCCGATACTTCCACCGTATTCCCCCGGAGGATTAACATGAACGGCGCACAGCCGGAGTTCATCGGCGGCGTGGTGGCCGATTATCCCACCCGGCCGGCTTCCGAGAGCAATCAGAACCCCAATGGCGGCGTCATCGTGACACGAGCCGAGGAACTGCATTATGCCAACTGCTTGCTCATCGGCACCACCGGGGAGGACAAAACCTACGAAGACCAGATCCTGCAGGCCTATCGGGAATTCCGTCTGGAGACTTCCGGCGTTGAAGAACCGGCATGGCGATACGGCTTTATCCGGGATATCAACCGCAAGCAACTGGCGCCTGTACAGCGCACACTACGTTTGGTGGAACTATTTGCCGTCCTGGCGGTTCTCATTTCCCTGCTGGGCCTCCTGGCCATGAGCACCTACTTTGCCGATGAAAACACCAAGCAGATTGCGGTACGCAAAGTTTTCGGGGCCGATGTAAACAGCGAGACCCGCCGGAATGTCCGCAGTTATATGCTTCTGGTGGGCGTGGCCTGCGTAATCGGCATTCCGCTGGCTATATGGGCTGCGAGGGTATATCTGGAGCGCTTCTCCTACCGGATTGAAGGCTATGGCTGGGTGTTTGCCATCGCAGTTGTCATCTCCCTGGCGATTGCCTACGGCACCGTGCTGTGGCAGACCCTGAAGGCCGCCCGGACCCATCCGGCGACAGCCTTGAAGAAAGACTGACAAAGACGTAATACAATTGCAGTAAACCCATATGAAATCATACCTGAAATTCCTCTCCCGCAACAAGTTATACACCGCCATCGAGGCGGCGGGACTGGCCGTGAGCCTGGCATTTGTCATCATTATCTTCTGTCACACATCACAGCAGTTGGCCATCACCCGGGAGGCGGCGGATTACAAACGTATCTATTCGCTGTCAAACGGACTCGAATGGTCCACGGCATGGCCCGGCGAAATGGCGGTGGTCAAAGACCGGGTCCCGGATGTGGAAGCGGCGGGCAGAATCAAACTGTACAGCAGTTCCGTTACGTTCAACGACCAGGCTGTCCCGGGCTATCACAATGTGTATGAACTCGATCCGGAGATATTCGAATTCCTGCCCCAGGATTTCCTGGCAGGTGATGCGAGCGTCCTGTACGACAAGAATCAGATTGTGCTGGGTGAATCATTTGCACGGGTCCTCTCTCCTGACACGGACCCTGTGGGCAAACGCATCATCGTGGGCCGCGACACATGCGTCGTAGGCGGGATTCTCCGGACAAAGGAGCGCTCTGTCCTGAAAGAGAGCGATATCTATCGTTCTTTCAGTCAACCCGATGCGTTTTCACGCTCGGAATTTGTCAAGATGGTGGATTTGGTACTGATCCGACTGCGGAAAGGAGCCGACCATCAGCAGGCAAGAGCGCTGATTGACACGGTGGTCACCCGCGAATTCGCTGAGATGTATACGGTCAACAAGCCGGAACGTACCATGACGATGCCCTTCAAGGACCTCTATTTCTATGAAAAAGGGAATGTAACGAAACACGGCAATGCCACGTTGGTCTATGTACTGATGGCAATCGGAATCCTGCTGCTCACTTCCGCACTCTTCAATTACATCAACCTGAGCGTGGCCCTGACGGGCAAACGGAGCAAAGAAATGGCCATCCGTTCAACACTCGGGGAGTCCGAAAGCCGAATCCGGTGCCGGTACATCTCCGAGGCCGTCCTTTTCGTGGCGGTCTGCATGGCCTTGGGCTGGATGATGGCCAAAGCATTGGAACCTGTTTTCAACCGGTATGTGGCGGGAGAAGTGGGGCTTGAAGTATCAGGCTCTCCGCAATACCTGCTCGCGTATGCCGTCCTGACGGTTCTGATGGGACTTGTTTCCGGCCTGATTCCCGCCTGGACAGCCACCCGCTACAACCCGGTGGATGTCATCAAGGGCGAACTGCGCCGCCAGACCAAGACGGTGTTCTCCAAGGTGTTCATTATCATCCAGAACGTGATTACCGTTGCCTTGATATCCCTGACCCTGGTCATGGAACTCCAGTACCATCATCTCCTGAACATGCCGCTCGGGGCCGACGTCGACGGACTCTATTACACGTATTGCGGAACCGTCGGGAAAGATGCCCTGGCGGAAAAACAGTATATCGACCGAATCGGCAACAGCAACGGCTTCCCGGGCAAAGGGAATATGAGTTTTTCCACGACCGTCGACGGGCAGAAGGTGGTGGTCGGTATGCTCCAATGCGATGAAGAAGCCTTCGGAATGTTCGGGTTCGAGATTGTACAGGATTACGGTGCGCCCAGGCAGAACGCGCTGTGGTTTACGGAATCGGCTGCGCGGACCCTCTCCCTGGATGAGGACAATCCGGCCCTGCCGGATCCTTTTAGGTATTTCGGAAACGGACTGCATGTCGGAGGCATCATAAAAGACTATGCCATCAAGGGGCCGTCCGAGGTGGCGGGAAACCAGGTCGGCGTCGTCTCGGTCGAGGCGTTGACAGGCAGCCGGACGGTTGTTCTGAAGCTCAACCGATTCGATGCCCGTGTGCGGTCCGAACTCAAAGAAATGGCCAGAGAAGAAAGTCTCCGGCTTACCGGAACGGAAGCGTATGGAGAAAAGTATTACGGCTACATCCCGGAGCTCATCGAGAAAGGCATCGAACCGACGCGTAACTTTATCAGTCTGATTGAGATATTCATGGCGCTGGCCACTTTGATTTCCCTACTCGGCCTGGTTGCCATGAGTACCTATTACGCCGGGATACAGACCCGGGACATCGCGGTCCGGAAAGCCTTCGGCGGCACGGTCGTTTCCGAGACGGCCCGCTCCGTATCGGCCTATCTGCTGCTGGTCGGAATCGCGGTCGCCATCGGCATTCCCCTCGCCATCGTGCTGGCTGAACGATATCTGCGGCAGTTCTGGTACCGGATTGAAGGGTACGGTTGGGTCTTCGTTCTGGCTGCGGTCATTGCCCTGGTCATTTCTTTCCTGGCCGTTCTCTGGCAGACCTTGAAGGCGGCGAAGACGAATCCGGCGACGGCATTGAAAAAAGAATAATTACGTATATTTGTATTCATGATGAAAGGAATGAATCCACCATCATGAATCAGTAACTGAAGAAAGGCATGAAAGTTTTGAAATCGAATGGAATACCGGCGGTCATGAATGTCATCGGACTGGGTATCGCTTTTTCGGTATTCCTGATTCTTATGAGTCAGATCTGGTGGGATTTCAGCTACGACAGGTTCAAGGGCTCGAAAGATATCTACATCGTGGAGGAACCGTCCCCCTTTGACGAGGAATACGCGTCCACGGTTTTACGCCCGGTCATTCCCGCCATCAAGGCCTGTTCCCCCGACATCGTCGCCGCTTGTGATTATTTCGAAACGAGAAACGACAGGCTCGGCATCATCCAGATCAGAGGAGGGAACGGAGAATGGGAGGCCGTCAAGGGCATCAGTTACGGCGTGACGGAAACATCGGTATTGGATGTATTCAATATCCGGCTCATGGCCGGGCGGAGGGAAGATTTCGCCGTCAAGGGCGACGCATTGGTCTCGGAATCGGCCGCCGCCCAGTACTTCCCCGGCAGAAATCCCGTCGGAGAGGTTTTCTACTACGAATTCGGCCGGACCGAATGCAGAATTGTCGGCATCTACCAGGACCGGAAAGAGAATGAGACGATGGTCAACGGACTCCTGATTCACGAAGGGGAAACGGACAATACGCTGCCCAACGGCTATCTCCATACCTGCTATGTCAAACTCGCCCCGGGCGCCGACATCGCAGCTGTCCGCGAGGCGGTCGGGAAGGTGCGCCTGACGCGTGAAGGCGCGCCCTTCCGGCTCACGAAGCTCCACGCCCACTGGTTCATGCTGGAGCAGGACATCTTCGGCAACAAGACCGGGGGAAACAAGTTGATGTGCTATATCCTGCTGGGCATCGCATTGCTGTTCTTGATGATAGCCGCCTTCAATTACATCAATTTCGCAATGGCCGCCATCCCCTTCCGCATCAGGGACATCAATACGAGAAAAGTGTACGGTGCCACGCGGGGGTCGCTGATTCTGCGGCAGGTTCTCCTGGCGTTCGGGATTGTCGGGACAGCTTTCCTGCTGGGCATTCTCGCGATGCGGACGCTCAGCGGAACCACTTGGGCCACCTTCCTTTCCGGAAGCATGGCACCCGAAAAGAATCTCCCGGTTCTGTTCCTCGGAGCGGCGGCCGCCCTGGTCATCGCCCTTGTTTCCGGGCTCATCCCGGCCTTTTACAGCACGGCTTTCCCGCCGGCGCTGGTCCTCAAGGGCGGCTTCTCCGGCAGCGCCAAGGGCGGCGGACTGCGGACCGCGACCCTTATCCTGCAATATGTCCTGTCGTTCATATTCATCATCTCGGCGCTGGTCCTGCAGCGGCAGACGCGGTTTATGGCCCAAAACGACGCCCTGGGCTTCGATTACGACCTCGTGCTGAAGATGGAAAGCCACCTGTTCAGCCCGGTCAAAGAAGTGGCGGATGAAATCCGGAAGATACCCGGCGTCGTGGATGTGACCCGGGGAGCATCACCCATCCAGGACGGCCCCTCCTCCCAATCGGCCGTCCGGGAAGAAGGCCGTGTCGTGCCGTACAGTTTCCGGGACATCCCGCCCGAATATCCGGGATTTTTCCATCTGGAGCTCCTGGACGGGCGCCTGCCGTTGCCCGGAGAGAACGGTGTCGCCCTGGTCAATGCTTCTTTCGTCGAAGCCTTGCCGTCCTACGGCGTGGGAAAAGTCATCAACAGACACGGCAAAGATGCGACCGTCATCGGCGTCCTGAAAGATTTCCATGCGCGTCCGTTACAGCATTCCATTTCCCCGCTGGTCCTGTTCGTGCAGGACCAACGGAACTACAATTCCTTCATGATCCGGGTCCGCAAGGACGCTGACGTACAGGATATCCTGGAGCGGTCCGTGACTCTCTACCGGGAGATACGGAATTTGGATGAAAATGATATCGAGACCGGATTCCTCAGCCGGGATATCGAGCAATTGTACGAGCAGGAATACCGGCAGACCCGGCTGATCAAACTGTCATCCCTCTTATCGCTGGTCATCGCGCTGATCGGCATCCTGGGGCTCGTGTGGTTTGACACGCGCTTCTCGCGGAAAGAGGTGGCCATCCGGAAGGTCAACGGAGCGACTGCGCAGGAGATTCTGTCGCGCATCAACTTGAAATATCTCGCCATCACAGGCGTCAGTTTCGTAATCGCCGCTCCCCTTGCGTACGCCATCGTCCAGCGCTGGATGAGCCAGTTCGCCTTCCGAACGACAATTCCCGCCTGGCTGTTCGCGGCCGCTTTCGTGGCGGTGCTGCTGATTACCCTCGTCGTCGTCAGTTTCCAAAGTTGGCGCGCAGCCAACGCCAATCCGGTCGACGCACTCAAGAACGAATGACGGGGACCTTGCCGCAGGACCGTCAGAACCGGACCCCGATACTGGCGTTCAGGTATGCATGGCGGGCGTACGGGTTCATGATATAGCCCGCCGTCATCGGCAGGGTCACCCGGCCCAGTTCCAGGTCATAGGAATAGCGCATCTCCAGATGAATCACGGCAAAGTCCCGGGTATAACCCGTGTAGGAGCCTTTCAGCACGCTGGCCCCGCCGAACAGGGACAGTTTGCCGGCATGCTGGAACCGGTGGTAGACTTCCGCTTCCAGGTAGGAAGAAAAAGAGGGCCGGCCGAGGGTTCCGTCGCCCTGCGGAATCCAGTCGCCGTAAAGAAAGGTAAACCACTTGACGGCGAAGGGCAGGCGCGCCGGTTCATAACAGACGATGCCTTCCAGGATATGGGTGGTCTCCCCTTTTTTCCAATTGAAGTAGTTTTCCGGGGAAGGATAGACGCTGCCATGATAAAAATAGTCGGCAAAATGCAGGGAAAAATCCCCGATGGTCCAGGAAAGGTCGAAATCGATTTCCTTATACGTCCCGTCGAGGGCCAGATAGCCGAACGACTGCAGGGCCACCGGCCCCAGATGCAGGGTCACGGAAGGGCTTACCTGCGCCCCGCAGACCCGGTCTCCCCGCCAGATATAACCGGAAGCCAATTCGGCGGAGGCCTCTACATGGAACAACTGCTGGGCGGAAGCGGAAAGCCCACCCAGCAGCAGCGCAACAAACAGTAAAACAGTTCTTTTCGTCATTGTTTCGGCGTCACGTTAATAAAGGGAACAGACGAGCCGCCGTTGTAGGTAGGGAGTTCTCCGTTCCACTTTTCGATGGCATACTGCTGCACCAGCAAGGCATTCAGCGAAGCAGCCACGACCCGGTTGTAATAGGCCTCGCCGTCACCCTGAATCTTCATGGCTTCCGCCTCGCCCTTGGCCTTCGCGATGGCAATCTTGGCTTCGGCCTCGGCCTCTTTCACCTTGTTCTCGGCCTTGAGGGCGTTCTGCACCGCTTCGTTCTTGGCATTGATGGCGGCCGTCAGGGAGGCCGGCGGGTCAATCTTGGTCGTAAACTCCTTGACGATAAAGCCTTCCCTGTTCATCGACTCATCCAGGCGCGCCCGGACTTCGTTTTCGAATTTGGCGCGGTTGGCCATCAGTTCGTCGGAGGTATAGTTGTTGGCGCAGGTACGGTAGGCCTCGAAAATACAGGTGTTGATATAGCCCCTTTCCAGTTCCTTGACCGGTTTGCGGTACTTCACGAAGATATCGACGGCTTTGGACTCGTCAATCTGGTAGGCCAGTGTAGGGGTCATCGAGAAGATGGCTGCATCCTTAGGATTCACCGTGAACGGGTCGTAGGTAACCCGCTGAACGAAAGTCGGATACTCGAAAATGCTTTCGGTGATGGGATTGTACCAGACCCAACCGCGGCAGGTCCCTTCCACGCCGCCGCGCAGTTTCTCGTTGGCAGACCATTTCTTGAACTTGATGCCGACGGAAGCGGAATCGATGGTAGTACAACAGGAAGCCATTATGAAAATAGTGATGGTGGTGATGGCCAGGGCGATGAAGGTCGTCTTGGCGCCTTTGGGTGCAGTTCCTTTGACCATAATGCGTTCGTTTTGTTATATCTGCACAAAGATATGAATTATTTTGCCAAAAAAGGGAAAAGTTCCGTTTTTTTTACTACCTTTGCAATCCCGAATCCGCCCCTGTAGTTTAATGGATAGAATTTCGGATTCCGGTTCCGACGATAGGCGTTCGATTCGCCTCGGGGGTACTTTTGAACGACGACCCGGGTTCCATGACCCGGGCCGTCTTTTTATATATGGGAATTATTGCTATCTTTGCAGTGTTATAACACGAAGAACCCTTTTACATTTCATGACAAAAGCATTCGTATTCCCGGGACAAGGGGCACAGTACCCGGGTATGGGCAAAGAACTCTACAGCCAGTCTTCCCGCGCCAGGGAGCTGTTCGAACAAGCCAACGACATCCTCGGTTTCCGTATCTCCGACATTCTTTTTGAAGGAACATCCGACGAACTGAAAGCCACGCGCGTCACCCAGCCGGCCATTTTCCTGCACTCCACCATCCTGGCGGCCTGCATGGACGATTTCACCCCGGACATGGTGGCCGGCCATTCCCTGGGAGAATTCTCCGCCCTGGCCGCGACCGGCGCGATTGCATTCGAAGACGCCCTCCGCCTGGTGGCTGTCCGCGCCCGGGAAATGCAGCGCTGCTGCGAACAGACGTCCGGCACGATGGCCGCCGTCATCGGGCTGAGCAACGAACAGGTGGAAGCGGTCTGCCGGCGTGCGGAAGGCCTTGTCGTTCCGGCCAATTTCAACTGTGAAGGACAAGTCGTCATCTCCGGCGAGACGCAGGCCGTGACGGAAGCCTGCCGGCTGGCCAAGGAAGCCGGTGCGAAACGGGCCCTCCCGCTGGCCGTCAGCGGCGCCTTCCACTCCCCCCTGATGGAACCGGCCCGCCTGGCCCTGGGAGAAGCCATCAGAAAGACCCGTATCGTAAAGCCGATATGTCCTGTATACCAGAATGTTACGGCTTATCCGGAGACAGACCCCGAAACCATCAAAGCCAACCTGCTCGCCCAATTGACCTCGCCGGTCCGCTGGACCCAGTCCGTCGGCAATATGCTGGTGGACGGCGCCGACTGGTTCATGGAACTCGGTCCCGGAACGGTCCTGCAGGGACTGGTCAAACGTATTTCGGGCGGCATGGTCAGCATCGACGGGAAAAGCGCCTTGTAAAAAACGGCGGAAATTGCTTGATTTTGCCCGCAGGTTTCGGTTTATCCGAAAAAAATGGTTATTTTTGTATGATTTTTAAAACGATACGCCAATAACACAACAATTATACAGAAAAACGCACAACAATTATGGCTAAAGAAAAGAAATTCATCACCTGTGACGGTAATACCGCGGTCGCCAACATCGCATATTTGTTCAGCGAGCACGCGGCTATCTACCCTATCACGCCGTCCTCACCGATGGCCGAGAACATTGATGAATGGGCTGCCCACGGGAAAAAGAACCTTTGGGGCGAGACCGTGAAGGTCACGGAAATGCAGAGCGAAGCCGGTGCCTCCGGTACCGTGCACGGTTCCCTGCAGGCCGGTGTCCTGACCACGACCTATACCGCCTCCCAGGGTCTTCTCCTGATGATTCCGAACATGTACAAGATTGCCGGTGAAATGCT
>CADBPR010000102.1 GCA_902796555.1 uncultured Bacteroidia bacterium | reverse complement strand
GCGGGAGTTTGGTCACGCCGCCGGACTCATAGAACGGCAGGTTCAGGAAATGCGCGTTGGTATTGGCGTTCAGTCCGAAGGAACGGACGGCGCCGCGGGCCTCGCTGCGGCGAATGGCACCCTTGATGGCCAGCAGGGCCTTGGGCTCGGGTTCACCCGGTTTCTTGGAGTCGATGATGGCCTTGACTTCCTCGAACTTGTCGACATAGCCGAGCTGATAGGCGGCGTCCATGTGCTGAAGGACCACGTCATCGTGGACGGCCAGGTCGCCGGAGGTCTCATACGCCACGTGTACATTGTGTCCCTGTTCCACCAGCCGGATGAAGGTACCGCCCATGGAAATGACGTCGTCGTCCGGGTGCGGGGAGAAAATCAGCACGGTCTTGGGGAAGGGGCTGGACTTGACAGGACGGGTGCTGTCGTCGGCATTGGGCTTGCCGCCCGGCCAGCCGGTAATCGTATGCTGGAGGTCGTTGAATACATCGATATTAATCTTGTCATAGGGCCCGTAGAGTTCAAGCAGCTCGCCCAGGGAGTTCTCCAGATAGTCTTTCTGGGTCAGTTTGAGAATGGGCTTGTGAACGGTCTGGCAGAGCCATACGACGGCTTTGCGGATATATTTACGGGACCAGGTGCAGGGACCGACCATCCAGGGAGAAATGACACGCGTAAGGAAGGCGGCGGAGTTCTCGTCGGCATAGAGGGAGCAGTTGTCGTGCAGCTGCAGGAAAGATGCCGGCCAGGCGCTGTCGGCCTCCCCTTCCACGATGGCCTTGACGGCCTCGGCTTTCTTCTCGCCCCAGGCCATCAGGATAATGCGCTTGGCGGAGAGCATCGTATCGATGCCGATGGTAAGGGCCGTCTTGGGCGTATGGCCCAGATTGCCGTTGAAGTTCTTGGCCTGGCGCTTGCGGAAGCTGTAGGAGAGCTGAACGGTACGGGTACGGGATTTGACCGTGGTGCCGGACTCGTTGAAACCGACCTGGCCGTGTTCACCGATACCGATGACCAGCAGGTCCAGTCCGCGGATCATTTTTTCATATTCGGCGCAATACTCCGAAATCTTGTCCTCGGGCACGGTAGCGTCCGGGAAATGCATGTTTTCTTCGGGGCAGTCCGTCTTGTAGAGGAGTTCCTGGCGGATGCGGAATTCGCGGCTCTGGCGGTTGTCAGTCGTAACGGGATAATACTCGTCGATGGCGAACACGTCGATATTCTTGAAGGAAATCTTTCCTTCGGCGCAATAGCGGGTCAGCCAGCGGTAGAGAGACACCGGAGAGGCGCCCGTCGTGATGCCGATCCGGAATTTGCGGCCGGTATTGGCGGCTTCATGGGCGCGGACGCTCTTGATGATGATGTCGGCAATCTGGTCGCTCGCCACGGTGGAATCCTCAAAGATTTCCGTCGTGATTTTTTCGTACGCATGGAGGACGCCTTTCGGGAGATTCTTCTCGATCAGTCCTCCGTCCTGGGGTAAGGTAAAGTGTTTCATTGCTTTCTGTGTTGGGTTTTCGTTACTGTATGATTTCGTATAAAAGCATTTTCTTTACAACTGGCTTTCCGGGATGCTGAAGGTATCGCCCTGGCGGATATCGCCGGTCTGGATGCCCCGGTTCAGCCATTTCTTGCGCTGGGCCGCCGTCCCGTGGGTGAAGGATTCCTCCACGGCATAGCCCTGGGCCTTTTTCTGGAGATAATCGTCGCCGATGACGGAGGCGCAGCGGATGGCCTCGTCGATGTCGCCGGCCTCGATGGAACCGAACATGGCATGGTCATGATGGGCCCATACGCCCGCATAGAAGTCGGCCTGGAGCTCAATCCGGACACTGACGCGGTTGGCGTCGGCCTTGCTCATCCGGGCCATCCGCTGATGGGCGTCGCCCAGCGTGCCGAGCAGGTGTTGGACATGGTGTCCCACTTCATGGGCAATCACATAGGCATAGGCAAAGTCGCCGTCCGCTCCCAGCTGGCTTTTCATGGAGCTGAAGAAGGACAGGTCGATATACAGGCACTGGTCGGCCGAACAGTAGAAGGGGCCCATGGCGGCACTGCCGGTGCCGCAGCCGGACTGGGTCGTTCCGGTATACAGGACCATGGTCGGAGACTGGTATTCCAGGCCCAATTGCTGGAAATAGGCCGTCCAGACGTCTTCCGTACCGGCCAGGATTTTTTTGGAGAAGGAGGCGAGGGCCTGCTCTTCCGCCGTGAATTCACGGTCGCTCTGCTCCGTCATGACGGTTCCCTGGGAAGTCCCCATCACGTTCCGGACCACGTCGCCGAGGTCACCGCCCATCAATAAGGTAATGGCAGCAACAATCACAATGCCGCCAAGCCCCAATCCGGTCGCCTTGCCGCCACTCATTCTTCTGCGGTCCTGGACATGGGTGCTTTCGCGTCTTCCGTCAAGTTTCATGTTTTACGTGTTATTTGTTGATATCGGTCGATCCGCCGTAGATGATTTCCGGCTTGAGGATGATGCTCTCGGGGGGATTGCCTTGAATCATGCCAATCAGAATCTCCACTGACTTTTCGCCCAGTTCGCGGAGCGGCTGGACAATGTGGGTCACAGTCGTGGTGTAGAGGCTGTAGATGTCGCTTTCGTCGAAGCCGACGATGGCCAGGTCTTCCGGGGTCCGCAGATGCAGTTTCTTCATCACAGACAGGACGGTGGCGGAAAGGGAATAGGTCGGGAGGAAGAAGGCCTCCACGCCCCGCTCCATGGCGTCACGGATGATGGCTTCAACATCGGCCTCGGCTTTGCCGTAGGTCGTGTAATGAACCTTGGCATTGCCGTAGAAATCCCTGTCCATCATGGCTTTGCGGTAGCCCGATTCCCGTTCGGACAGACTGGAAATGCCCAGCGTATAGGAAATCATTTCCACTTTCTGCAATCCTTTATCGAGCAGCAGTTGGGTGCTCATCCGGCCGGCCGCTTCATCGTCCAGCAGCACCTTGCCGACCCCCTGGAGCGTTTCCACGTCGCGGTCCAGCAGCACGACCGGGACTTTGGCGTCCAGGGCCTTGCGGATGGCCTCCTCCCCGCCGGTGCAGGGCGCCACGATGATGCCGTCCACATTATGGGCGGTCACGGCGTCGATGGCGGAAGCCAGCTGTTCGGCGTTCTCCTCGGAGCTGGCGAAGAAAACGGTATATCCCTTTTTGTGGGCCATTTCTTCGATGCAACGGGAAATACCGGCGAAGAACTTGTTGGAAATGTCATTCGGGATGACGGCGATGGTGTTGGATTTGCCGCTGCGCAGTGAAGCCGCGGCAAAATTGCGCTTATATCCGAGTTCCTGAGCGACTTTCAGGACGCGTTTGGCGGTCTCTGCATTGACGGGACAATCCAATTTGCCGTCTTTGTCCCTCTTGGCGTTCATAACGAAAGATACCAGGGTAACGGAGACTCCCGCCTCCCGGGCAACATCGCGGATTGTG
The DNA here is from genome assembly GCA_902796555.1 of uncultured Bacteroidia bacterium. Taxonomy (GTDB): domain Bacteria; phylum Bacteroidota; class Bacteroidia; order Bacteroidales; family UBA932; genus Cryptobacteroides. Next base: position 3,714 of record CADBPR010000102.1, on the reverse strand, counting down.
ATTCTTTTCATAACAGTGACCTCCTATATCTTCAAAACCTACTAAATCATTTTGCAAGTTACGAAGTTTTTTTGGGGATTACAAAAGTGTACCCGCATTTTTTAAAATTTTTTGTTCTATTAGTCGATTTTTGGCCGATTTGAGCAAAAATATGCCAAAATTCGGTCCGCTCATCCCTACGAAAAACGCCGCCTGCGCCGTTTCCGGCCACAGGCAGCGAAACTTTTGCAAGGCATCGGCAGCCTTAACTGTGCAGCAGCACGGTCAGGCCGGCCATCACGATGGACACCATGCTCATCAGTTTGATGAGGATGTTCAGCGAAGGACCGGAAGTGTCTTTGAACGGGTCGCCGACCGTATCCCCGACAATGGTCGCCTTATGGCAGTCGGAGTTCTTGCCGCCGAAGTGGCCGTCTTCCACATACTTCTTGGCATTGTCCCAGGCACCGCCGGAATTGGCCAGGAAAATCGCCAGCACGAAGCCGGCGCCCAGTCCGCCGGTCAGCAGGCCGATGACGCCCGCAGGGCCGAGAATCAGGCCCACCGCCACCGGAACGATGATGGCCAGCAACGAGGGGAATACCATTTCCTGCTGCGCCGCCCGGGTGGAAATCTTCACGCAGGACGTATAGTCCGGGCGCTGTTTCCCCTCCAGGATACCGGCGATTTCGCGGAACTGGCGGCGGACTTCCACCACCATCTTCTGGGCGGCGCGGCCCACGGCGTTCATCGTCAGGCCGCAGAAAAGGAAGGCCATCATCGACCCGATGAAAATACCCGCCAGGACGACAGGGTTCATCAGATTGATATTGAAGTATTCCACGATATCGGGAATGGTGGCGTGGGTCACGTCTACCACGCGGTCACCCAGGTCCAGGGCCGTCTTGCCGATATGGCCGAGGCCGATTTTAATTTCTTCGATATAAGAGGCCAGCAGCGCCAGGGCCGTCAGGGCGGCGGAGCCGATTGCGAAGCCCTTGCCGGTGGCCGCCGTGGTGTTGCCCAGGGCGTCCAGCACGTCGGTCTTTTCCCGGACGGAAGGGTCCAGCTCGCTCATCTGGGCATTGCCGCCGGCATTGTCGGCGATAGGTCCGTAAGCATCTGTGGCCAAAGTGATTCCCAGGGTGGAGAGCATGCCCACCGCTGCGATACTGACCCCGTACAGACCCGCGGAAAGCATGTCCGGCGTAAAGGTGAAGCCCGTGGCGAAGCCATAGGCCAGCAGAATCGCGGCCGCAATCGTGACCACCGGGATGGCCGTCGAAATCATACCCAGTCCCACGCCGCCGATAATCACGGTCGCAGACCCGGTCTGGGAGCTCTCGGCCAGCTTCTGGGTAGGCTTATAGGAATGGGAGGTGTAATATTCGGTCACTTTGCCGATGATGACGCCGGCCAGCAGGCCCGTCAGCACGGACAGGGACAGCTGCCACCAGTTGGCGAAGCCCAGCAGGCGGAAAATGCCGAAGGTGGCGACGGCAATCAGAATCGAACTCAGGTTGGTTCCCCGGCTCAGGGAGCCCAGCAGCTGCTGCAGGCCGGCACCCTCTTTGGTGCGCACGGCATAGATGCCAATCAGGGAGAGCACCACGCCGACGGCGGCGATGCACATCGGGGCCAGGATGGCCTTGGTCTGCATTTCCACGTCACCGAAGAAGGCCGATGCGCCCAGGGCCATCGTCGCCAAGATGGAGCCGCAATAGGACTCATACAGGTCGGCGCCCATGCCGGCTACGTCTCCGACATTGTCGCCCACGTTGTCGGCGATGGTAGCGGGGTTGCGGGGGTCATCTTCCGGAATATCCTGCTCTACCTTACCCACAATGTCGGCGCCCACGTCGGCGGCTTTCGTATAGATACCGCCGCCCACCCGCGCGAAGAGGGCCTGGGTGGAGGCGCCCATGCCGAAGGTCAGCATCGTCGTCGTGATGACGACCAGGTTCTGGGTATCCGTCGGTTCATAGAAAGCCTGCAGAATCCACCACCAGATGGAGATATCCAACAGGCCGAGGCCCACGACGGTCAAGCCCATGACAGCCCCGCTGCGGAAGGCGATTTTCAGGCCGGCGTTGAGGCTGCGGCTGGTGGCGTTGGCCGTACGGGCGGAAGCGTAGGTCGCCGTTTTCATGCCCACGAATCCGGCCAGTCCGGAGAAGAAGCCGCCCGTCAGGAAGGCGAAGGGAACCCAGGGGTTCTGAATCCCGAAGCCATAGGCCAGGACGGCAAAAAAGACCGCCAGGACGATAAAGACAACCGTGACGACTTTGTATTGCTGTTTGAGATACGCCATCGCGCCCTCACGGACGTACTGGGCAATCTCTTTCATGGTCGGCGTGCCCTCGCTTTCCTTGAACATCTGGCGGAAAAACAGCCAGGCGAACAGCAGCGCAATCAGCGCGGCTACCGGGACAATATAAAAAATCGTGTTCATTTCAGTGTGTTTTAGGTTCGTTCAAATATACTGAGAATGGTTATAGCGGGTGCAAGATACGAAAAAAAAGAGACCGGAAGAAATTTCCAGTCCCTTTTTTCCCTTACAATGTCTTATTCAGCTGCGGGAGCCTCCGGTGCAGCGGCCTCGGTCGCAGCTTCGGCCTTCTTGGCGCGGCTGCGGCGGGTGGTCTTCTTCGCCTCCTTCTTGGTGGTGGAAGCGAGGGCTGCCTCGTTGAAGTCGACGAACTCGATCAGCGCCATCTCGGAACCGTCACCCTGACGGAAACCCGTATGCAGGACGCGGAGATATCCGCCCGGACGGTCGGCGATCTTCGGAGCGATCACGCGGAAGAGCTCCGTCACGGCGTTCTTGTCCTTGAGGTAGCTGAAGACAACACGGCGAGAGTGGGTGGAGTCTTCCTTCGACTTGGTCACGAGGGGCTCGAGATAAGTCTTCAGGGCCTTGGCCTTCGCTACCGTGGTGTTAATCCGCTTATGCAGGATAAGGGAAGAAGCCATGTTGGCGAGAAGGGCCTTGCGGTGTCCGCTCTTGCGTCCAAGGTGGTTGATTGCCTTATTGTGTCTCATAGTTACATTTCCTTTTTCTTAACTTCGATATTATACTTCTTGACATCCATTCCGAAATTCAGCTTCATCTTCTCGATGAGGAGATCGATTTCGTTGAGGGATTTCCGGCCGAAATTACGGAACTTCATCAGCTCCTGACGGGAATAGGAAACCAGGTCAGCGAAGGTGTCGATTTCCGCAGCCTTGAGACAGTTGTATGCCCGGACGGACAGACCCATGTCGGAAAGCTTGGTGAGAAGGAGATGCCGCATACGGAGCGACTCTTCGTCAAGCTCCTTGGAATCATTCTCCACAGTGCTCTCAAGGGTGATTTTCTTGTCATCCGTGAAGAGCTTGAAATGATAGATGAGAATGCTCGCAGCCTCCTGGAGAGCCTGATTCGGGGTAATCGAACCGTCGGTCACGATTTCCAGATTCAGCTTCTCGTAGTCGGTCTTCTGCTCGACACGCCAGTTGTCCACGGTCCAGTTGACCTTGCGGATCGGGGTGTAGATGGCGTCCACCGGAATGGTTCCGATAGGCGTGTTCTCGTCACGCATCTCCTCGGCGGGCACGAAGCCGCGGCCCTTGGTGATGGTGAGAGACATCTCGATTTTGACGGACGGTTCGAGAGAACAGATATGGAGCTCAGGATTCAGCACCTTGAAAGAAGACAATCCCTTGGAAATATCCTCTGCTGTAAACTCCTGCTTG
>CADBPR010000101.1 GCA_902796555.1 uncultured Bacteroidia bacterium | reverse complement strand
TTTTCATGTGTGCAAAGTTATAACTTTACGCGTAATAAACACGTACCCAAGACCTTTTTTCCACGGAAAAATCCCGGTGAGCCACAACTGTACCAGGGGAAAATAAGTATATCGCTGATTTACAGGCGGTTAACACTCAGAGATTTTTGAGACAACGCACATTCTTTTCGGCCACCCTCCGCTGCGCCGCCGCGGAGCTCGGAAGATTATTGGATACTGCGGCGCTTCGCAACTCCCGGCGCGCGAAATCCCCGGGAAATGCGGAGAAAGCGTCAGGAACGACAGGGAACGCCAGGAACGTCAAGAACGTAGAACGTTGAGACCGCCAGGAGCGGCTAATAGAGGACGGTGGGGTCGTTGACTTTGTCGCTGGAAAGGAAATCGAAGGTGTTGCCGTGGCAGGTCCAGGTGTACAGGGTGCCGGCGGCGTCCTTCATGGTCAGGGCTTGGCGGAACACACGGCAGCCGCCGAGGCCTTTTCCGCGGGTAATCATCTTGCCAATCGGCTTCCAGCTGTAACCGTCAAACGTCAGCACGAAAACGGCGATTCCGTCACGGCCGTCGTTTACGGCAATCGTCAGCTCTGCGTTTCCGTTGTTTGTAAAGTCGTGTACACCAATCAGATATGAATTACTGCGGGATTCAGTTGACCCGTTGAAGCCAATCTTCGGAAGGCCTTGGACACCGGTAGGAGCACCCTCTCGATAGACGATGGTCCGAGCGCCGGAAGCATCTTCGATTGCGATGGCTACGCTGTTGTCGAACCAAAGGGAAATGGCTTTGAACTGCTTGCCCTGTGTCGTGAAACTGAGCGTTGTCGCTTCGTTGCCTGCATCGTAGGTTACAAATGCGTCAAGTCCTTTGACAAAAACGCCGCTACCGGCCTTTGCCGGCTGAGAAAATACTGCCATAAGCGCAAGAATCAGATATAGAGTTAGTTTACGCATGTTGCAAAGATAAATAAAAAATGGCGTATCTCCAATGGCCCGCCCTACTCACTCCTCCCGCCGCCTGCTTCGGCCTCGGCCCGTTCCCGGCCGGCGCGGTCAATCCAGAAAATCCGGACCTGGGCCTCCTGGGACAAAGACAGCGAAATCTCCCCTTCGGGAAGGGCCCAGGTGGTCACATACTGGCACTTTCCGTACTCCACCGCGCGCAGCCCGTCCGCCTCGGTATAGGGATAGGCAAAGGACTCCATCTCATTCGTCGGCGTATTGTAGAAGGCCGTCAGGCGCATCTTGACATACTCGTACTGGCTCTTCAGCGCGTCCCAGGAACTGCTCTGGGGATAGGTAACCAGAAAGAGATACGGAGTCTCGCTCTGCGCGGTCTGTGCTATCATCAGGCTGACCGGCTCGCCATAGAGTTTGCCGACCAGCAGGTTCTGCTCATGGCGGACTTTCGGCTTGAATCCCTTGCTCCGCAAGGCTTTGACACAGGCCGGGACGTCGCCGCAGATGGGGACGCCCTCAAACGCCAGATGCTCCTGCGCCGACAGGGACAGGCCCATCAGAAGCGTCATGATACAAAGAATCACCTTTTTCATGCATTTTGCTGTTAGTCTCGGCAAAGATAGAAAGATAAATTGATTATCTTTGTAGGTTATTAAGAAAATCAGTAAGAATGAAACATATCCGGAATTTCTGTATCATCGCCCATATTGACCACGGCAAAAGTACCCTGGCGGACCGTCTGCTGGAACTGACCAAGACCTTGTCCGACCGCGACATGGAAAACCAGGTGCTGGACGATATGGACCTCGAAAAAGAAAAAGGCATCACCATCAAGAGCCACGCCATCCAGATGGAATACGTGTACAAGGGGGAAAAGTACCTCCTGAACTTGATTGATACCCCCGGGCATGTGGATTTCTCGTACGAGGTGTCCCGGTCCATCGCCTCCTGCGAAGGCGCCCTGCTGGTCGTGGATGCCTCCCAAGGTATTCAGGCACAGACGATTTCCAACCTCTACCTGGCCGTGGACCACAACCTGGAAATCATTCCGGTCCTGAACAAAATCGACATGGAAGCCGCTCAGGTAGAAGTGGTTACAGACCAAATATGCGACTTGATCGGATGTGACCCGGAAGATGTTTTCAAAGTCTCCGCCCGCACCGGGCAAGGCGTCGCGCCCATCCTGGATGCCATCGTCGAGAAGATTCCGGCACCCAAGGGCGATCCGCAGGCCCCCCTGCGCGCCCTGATTTTCGACTCCGTATTCAACCCCTTCCGCGGGGTCATCGCCTACTTCAAGGTGTTCGACGGCGCGCTGCGCAAAGGTGACCGCGTCCGTTTCTTCAATACCGGCATGGACTATGTGGCGGACGAAGTCGGCATTCTGAAAATGAAACTTGTCCCGACCGACGGCATCAGCTGCGGCGACGTAGGATACGCCATCTGCGGCATCAAGAGCGCCACCGAGGTGAAGGTGGGCGACACCATCACCACCCAGGACAATCCCTGCACAACCGCCATCGCCGGCTTCGAAGAAGTCAAGCCCATGGTATTCGCGGGTATGTATCCGGTGGATGCCTCCAAATTTGAAGAACTCCGCTCCGTGTTGGAGAAATTCCAGCTCAACGACGCTTCCTTCGTCTATGAGCCTGAATCCTCCCTGGCGCTGGGCTCGGGCTTCCGCTGCGGCTTCCTGGGCCTCCTGCACCTGGAAATCGTTCAGGAAAGGCTCTTCCGCGAGTTCAATATGGATGTCATCACCACCGTCCCCAACGTCTCGTACAAGGTCTTTACGACCCAGGGCGAAGTAATGGACGTCCACAACCCTTCGGGCATGCCTGCCCCCACGCTGATTGACCATATCGAGGAACCCTTCATCCGGGCCCAGATTATCTCCAAATCGGACTATTTCGGGGCCATCATGAAGCTCTGCCTGGACCGCCGCGGCACGCTCACGGGGCAGCATTTTATCACGTCCGACCGGGTGGAACTCAACTACGACATGCCCCTCTCCGAAATCGTCTTCGGTTTCTACGACCAGCTCAAGACGGTATCCCGTGGCTATGCCTCCTTCGATTACCATATCACCGGCTACCGCCCCGCCCGCCTCGTGCGACTGGATATCCTGCTCAACGGCGAGCCGGCCGACGCCCTGTCCTCCCTCATTCATGAGGACAACGCCTATGATTTCGGCCGCAAAATGTGCGTCAAGCTCAAAGACCTCATTCCCCGCCAACAGTTCGACATCCCTATTCAGGCGGCCATCGGCGCCAAGATTATCGCTCGGGAAACGGTCAAACAGGTGCGGAAGGATGTGACCGCCAAGTGTTACGGCGGCGATATTACGCGTAAGCGCAAGTTGCTGGAAAAACAGAAAGAGGGAAAGAAGCGTATGCGCCAGATTGGAACGGTGCAGGTGCCGCAAAGTGCTTTCATGGCCGTATTGAAACTGGATTAAGATGATGCCACGGGTGGCATAGACGATAACTGTTTTATCATTCTTTAAAATGTTAGGGGTAGCTGTATTACTGACGGTATTCAACAGGCGGGAGAAGACCCTCGCCTGTCTGGACAATTGTTTCCGGCAGTTCGACAGCCTGGCGGCCCTGGAGAAGTATTCCTTTACCGTTTATCTGGTCGATGACGGCAGTACGGACGGTACGGCGGACGCGGTGGCGGCGCAGTATCCGGCCGTCCGCCTGTTGCGCGGAGAAGGCGGTCTGTATTGGAACCAGGGGATGCGCAGAGCCTGGGAGGAGGCGGCCCGGGAAGACTATGATTTCTACCTGTGGCTGAATGACGATACCTTGATGAACGAAGGTGCGCTGGCCACCTTGATGGAGACGTCGGAATTCCTTCGGCACCGGGCCATTCTCGTCGGAACGGCGGTGGATGCCCAGGGGCAGTACAGCTACGGCGGCCGCACCCGGTCAAACCGTATCGTCGAGCCCGACCCGGCCATCCCTACGCCCTGTTATACCTTCAACGGCAACCTGGTGCTGGTTCCCCGGAGCGTCTATCGCGTTCTGGGCAACCTGGAGGCCGCCTATCGCCACAGTTTCGGCGATTATGACTACGGCGTCCGCGCTTTGCGAAAAGGCATCGCCCGCGTGGTCGCCCCCGGTGTGCTGGCGCGCTGCGACCGCAATCCCGGTGTGGAACGCTGGCGGGATGCCCGTTTCCCGCTGCGGGAGCGCTATGCCTATCTTTTCAGTCCGAAGGGCCGTCCGCCGAAGGAACAGTTCCTGTATGACAGCCGCAGCAAAGGTTTCTTCGGGGCTGTTGGGCACTTTATCTCCTTGAATCTGAAAGTTTTATTCCCGAAACGAAAGCTCAAATGAAACTGCGTACTGCCGTGAAGTCCATGCGCCTGCGTACCCTTCCCCTGTCCCTGGCCGGGGTGATTCTGGGTATTCTGCTGGCGGTGGCCGATTATCGTGTCGACCCCTGGGTCGCCGTCCTGATTATGCTGACAACCGTTTGCCTGCAGATTCTGTCCAACCTGTCAAACGAACTGGGGGATGTCCTCCACGGCACGGATACGGCCGACCGGCAGGGTCCGGGCTACGGCCTGAATTCCGGCGAGATGACCATTCCCCAGATGAAGCGCCTGATCGGGCTTTTCGTCGTTTTGTGCATCCTCTCCGGGCTGGCCATGATTGCGGTCTCCTACGGCACCCTGCTGAGCCTGGACGCCATCTGTCTGATGATGCTGGGCGCAGGGGCCATTGCCGGTGCGATGAAATATACGCTGGGGCGGAATCCTTACGGGTACCGGGGCCTGGGCGACCTGTTTGTCTTCCTTTTCTTCGGTCTGGTTTCCGTTCTGGGGTCTTATTTCGTGGCGTCGCATGCCGTTCCGCATCCCTACCTGTTCCTGCCGGCGTCGGCAATCGGTTGCTTCAGTGTCGGGGTGTTGAATGTCAACAATATCCGGGATATGAAGACGGATGCGGAGAACCGCGTTACGGTCGCCATCCGGCTGGGCCTGAAACGTGCCCGTATTTACCAGACCGTCCTGATTGTCCTGGGATGGGTCCTGCTCCTGACGTATTGTCTGCTTCGTTTCCAGGATCCCCTGCACTATCTTTTCGTGCTGACCCTTCCGCTGTATGTCAAGCACCTGATGGGCGTCTGGACACGGACCGACCGCGCCCTGGATCCGATGCTGCCGCTGCTGGTCATGGCCACTTTCCTGCTGTCGCTGCTGATGGGATTCGGCTTTACGGCCTTTCTGCTCTTCTGATTTCACCCAAAATCGGGCAATTTCGCCACTTTCGCGAAAAATTACGTCGCTTTCGGGGACTTTGCCACATTCGTTTGGCCGTTTTCGAAGGGGATTGTACCTTTGTGTCAGAAGAACGAACTACTATAAATTATGAAAAACGAAAACCTTTCGACACGTGCGGTGCAGAACCCGTCCCGACAGGTTCTGCCTGCTGAGAACCAGAAGGCGCAGCCGCGGTATACCTCCTCTTTCCGGCTGGTCCGCGAGCGCATCGCCTCTTGGAGCTGATCCGTTTCGAAACCTAAGCTGCAACGCGGGTGGTCCTGGCATTTTTGCCGCGGGCCGCCCGCGTTTTTTTAGATACGGAGAAATGCAGGTTATCTGAGAGGCGAAACAGATTCCCGGTCGCGGAAACTGAATTCGCAGCCGCAGTATTGCTGGTTATAGAAGCATTGTTCGCGGATGATTTCTCCGCGCCGTTCCTGCAGACCTCCCTTCCGCCAGTTGCGCGGCCACCAGGTGACCCCGGGGTAACGGCTGCAGGCGTATTCTCCGGCCGCATTGACCTGGTCCAGGCTTTTCCAACGGGAGGAGGCGAGGGTGGTGGTCAGGAGCGTAAATCCCTGCTCGCTGGCGTAGCGGGCCGCGCGTTCCAGGCGGAAACGGAAACACTGCAGGCAGCGTCCGCCCCGTTCCGGCTCTTGCTCCAGTCCGCGGACGGCCTCCAGCCACGCGGCATGGTCGTACAGGTCTTCCACCAGTTCCAGGCCGTAGGAGTCGGCATAACGGCGACATTCATCGCGCCGAATCTCATATTCCGCCCGGGGGAAGATGTTGGCATTGCTATAGAAAATCACCGGGGACACGCCCCCTCGGACCAGATATTCCACAATCGCACCGCTGCAGGGCGCACAACAGGCATGCAGCAGGACCCGTTCACCGGGTGCGGGCAGGTCAAAGGTCGAAGAGGGTCGGTTCATCGTCAGGGATGTCGTCTATCGACAGGTCGATGATATCACCGGCCCGGGCGCCTTTTTTTGGCTTTTTGGCGGGTTCGGCAGGTGTCTGCGGAACATCCATTATCGGGGCTTCGAGGATATCGGTAAGGTTTACCGCTTCGCCCGGCGCCGCTGTATCCGTACCCGCTGCCGGGCCGGAAACCGCTGCTTCCGGGATATCCGCCGCTGCCGCATCGGAATCCTTGCCCGCTGCCCCATCGTCGTCTGTTGCCGCGGAGCTTTCCCCAGCGCTGTCGCCGGCCGTCTGCGCGGAATCAACGTTTACCGACGGGGCTTCTCCTTCCGGCATGTCCCCATCGTCGTCCATCACGGCGTCCTCCTCCGGCAAATCGTCTTCGGGCTTGTGCAGCGGCTCGCCGAAAGCGACAGCGGCCAGGTCGTAGCTGTGGCATTTCTTGCCCTTGGCGGCGAGGCCTTTCTTGGCGATAAATTCTTCGGCGTCAATCGTTTCCGCCGGACGCGCGGCGTATTTTCCACCGAATGTGACCACCACCTGCGGGTGCAGGTCGTCCGAAATGGCCACCAGATAGGAACCCTTGGCGTCCGAGATGAACGGCAGGGCCGTATTGTCGCTCAATACGAAGGAGAAACGCTTGATATAGAACGCTTTGGCAACGGCGTCCCAGTACAGGGCCGTCCATGTCTTGTCCTCGTCGAATTTTTCGATGCGGAGCACGTCGCCCTGGTAACGGTTGCTGAGGTCGAAACTGGTCGTATAGTAGGTGCCGTTCGTGAAGATGGCCAGCACCTTGTCTTCCGCCTCGAACTGGCCCAGGTACAGGCCGCGGGCATCCTCGTTGAGCCGTTGGACATCGGCGTCGTACCAGATGTCCTTGCCGCTGATGGTCGAGATACCCTTGGACCGCAGCTGGATGTTGCGGACCGGGTTTTTGGTCACCAGGTTGCCCCGGGCCGCCTTGCCCTTGATGGCCAGGGTCGAGAAGTCATACTCGAAACTGGTTTTCTTCAGTTTGGCCTTCGGGCGCAGCTGAACCCGCACCGTCTCGGCCTCACCGTTGTGGTTGACCGTGAACCAGACGATTTCAGACCCGGGTGTACCCGGGGTGATGTTGTATTCCTTGTCACGGGTGACGGAGGTGATTGCAAAACGCTTGGCGTAATAAGCGCCGGCCTTGCCGTCCCGGTAGATGACATTGTAGATGGTCCGCTCGTCTCCCCGGTTGAACACGCCGGCATAGAGCAGGTGTTCCCCGAAGAAGGCTTTGTCGCTGACCTTGGCCACGCTGTAGCGGCCGTCCTTGCCGATGATGATGATTTCCGACAGGTCGGAACACTCGCTGACAAAGGTGCCGCCGTCCGCCGCCTTCAGGCCGATGCCCACGAAGCCGGCTTCCAGGTTCGCGTAGAGTTTGGCATTGTTGTTCACCACCTTCGTGGCGGCAATCGTCTCGAAACTGGTGATTTCGGTCAGGCGCGGGAACTTGTCGCCGTACTTCTTCTTCAAGCCCTCGAACCAGTTGATGGTATACGCCACCAGATGGGCCAGGTCGTATTTCACGGCCTCCATCTGCTCTTCGATGGAACGGATCTTTTCGTCCATCGCCTTGGCGTCGAACTTGGAAATCTTGCGCACCGGCTTCTCCACGAGCTTGTCGATGTCCTCCATCACGATGGCGCGGCGGACCAGGTGCTGGTAGGTGAGCATACGGTCCAGGATGTCCTGTTTCTGCTCCTCCCAGGTCTTGTGCCGGGTCTCTTCCAGAATCTTGTACACGCCCTCCTCGAAGAAGATACGCTCCAGGGAGTCGTAGTGCCACTCGTTTTCCAGTTCGTCCAGACGAATCTGCAACTGCCTGCCCAGCAAGTCTTTGGTGTGCTCGGTGTTGTACTCCAGAATCGCGTTGACCGTCATGAATTCAGGCTTGTTGTCCTTGATGACGCACGCGTTCGGGTTAATCGTCACTTCGCAGTCCGTGAAGGCGTACAAGGCGTCAATCGTCTTGTCCGGCGACACGTCGTTGGGCAGATGAATCACGATGTCCACCTTGGAGGTGGTCATGTCCTCGATCTTCTTAATCTTGATTTTCCCCTTGTCCTTGGCTTTCAGGATGGAGTCAATCAGCACATGGGTGGTCTTGCCGTAAGGGATTTCGGTAATCGCAATCGTGTTCTTGTCCAGCTTCTCAATCCGGGCGCGGACCTTGACCGTACCGCCCCGCTGGCCCTGCATGTATTTCGAGCAATCGGCGAAACCGCCGGTCGGGAAGTCGGGATAAAGCTCGAACGGTTCCCCTTTCAGGATGGCGATGGAAGCGTCCAGCAACTCGTTGAAGTTGTGGGGCAGAATCTTGGAGGCCATACCCACGGCAATGCCTTCCGTGCCCTGTGCGAGCAGCAGCGGGAAGCGCACCGGCAATTCGGTCGGTTCCTGGTTGCGGCCGTCGTAGGAGGTCATCCAGTTGGTGATTTTCGGGTCGAAAACCACTTCTTTGGCGAACTTGCTGAGCCGGGCCTCGATGTATCGGCCGGCGGCATTGCTGTCGCCCGTCAGGATGTTGCCCCAGTTTCCCTGGCAGTCAATGGCATAGCCTTTCTGGCCCAGCTGGACCAGGGCGCCCAGGATACTGGCGTCACCATGCGGGTGGAACTGCATCGCCTGTCCGACGATATTGGCCACCTTCGTGAGCCGTCCGTCGTCCATTCGCCACATGGCGTGGAGCACCCGGCGCTGCACCGGCTTGAGTCCGTCCACGATATGCGGAACGGCCCGTTGCAGAATGACATAGGAAGAGTAGTCCAAGAACCAGTCCTTGAACATGCCGGAGAGCTTGAACTTCCGGCTGTCCTCGCCCAGCAGTTTGGCAAATTTGCCCGAAGTGCGGGCATCGGTCTCCTGAACCGGCTGCTGCTCGGCGTCTTCCTCATCCATTTCCTGCGGGATGTCGTCCCATTCGTCACGCATGCTTACCTCCTGTTATTAATCTCAGTCTTCGTATCCGAATTTCCTCAGTTCCCGGCGGCTGGTCCGCCAGTCCTCGTCCACTTTCACGAACAGATTGAGGAAGACCTTCTTCTGGAAGAAATCCTCCATCTCAATCCGGGCTTCGGTGCCGAGTTTTTTCAGCGCGGCGCCGCCCTTGCCGATCAGGATGCCCTTCTGGCTGTCCCGCATCACATAGATGACAGCGCTGATATCATAGCGTTTTTCGCCCTCTTTGAACGCCTCTACTACGACTTCGCAGCTGTAGGGCACTTCCTGGTCGTAGTTCAGCAGAATCTTCTCCCGGATGATTTCCGATGCGAAGAAACGCAGGTTGCGGTCGGTGAACTGGTCCTTGTCGAACCAGGCCGGGGCCTCCGGGAGACGTTCCAGGATGGCCTGGTAGATGTTCTCCAAGTTGAATTTCTCGCGGGCGGACACCGGGAAGATGACCGCCTGGGGCAGCTGTTCGGCCCACCACTGCATCAGCCGCACTACGGTCGGCTGGTCGCTGATGTCGATTTTATTGATCACCAGAATGATGGGGCACTCCACCTTCTTCAGCTTGGCGATGTAGTCCGCGTTCTTGTCACTCTGTTCTACCGTATCCGTCACATACAGGATGATGTCCGCGTCACCGATGGCGGTGTCCACGAAATTCATCATGTTCTGCTGGAGGCGGTAGCTGGGCTTCAGGATGCCCGGGGTGTCGGAATAGACAATCTGGAAATCCTCCCCGTTCATGATGCCCATGATGCGGTGGCGCGTGGTCTGCGCCTTGCTGGTCACAATGCAGAGTTTCTCGCCCACAAGGGCGTTCATCAAGGTGGATTTGCCGACATTCGGGTTCCCGATGATGTTGACAAATCCCGCCTTGTGCTTCTGTACCGTGCCTTCCGCCATTACAGGTATGCTCCCATTTTCAGAACGTTGGCCTCACCCTCGGAGAGGTAGCGCCATTCGCCTTTTTTCACGCCTTTTTTGGTCAGGCCGGCGAAATAGACGCGGTCCAGGGCCTTTACGTCGTAGCCCAGGGATTCGAAAATCCGGCGCACGATGCGGTTCTTGCCCGAGTGGATTTCGATGCCGAGCTTGCGGTGGTCGTTCTCGTCGATGTATTCCAGTTCGTCAGCCTTGATTTCGCCGTCGCCCAGCAGGATGCCGGTGGTAATCTTGTCGAAATCTTCCTGGGTCAGCGGATTGTCCAGGGTCACCTGGTAGATCTTCTTCTTGTCGTAGGACGGGTGGGTCAGGCGCTCGGCCATCTCGCCGTCATTGGTGAACATCAGCACGCCGGTGGTGTTCTTGTCCAGGCGTCCGACCGGGAACACCCGGTACTGGCAGCCCTTCAGCAGGTCCATCACCGTCTTTTCGGCATGGGGGTCGCTGGCGGTGGTGACATAGCCGCGCGGCTTGTTCATCACGATGTAGACCTTTTCCTCGCCTTTCAGGCGTTCGCCGTTGAACTTCACTTCGTCCTTCAGCACATTCACCTTGGTACCCAGTTCGGTCACGACCTCGCCGTTGACCGTCACGACACCGGCCTGAATCATCTGGTCGGCCTCACGACGGGAGCACACGCCCGAATTGGCGATGAACTTGTTGAGGCGCACCTCTTCCTGGAACAGGGTCGGGGCCTGGTCGTTGTCGGAATACTGTATCTGGTCCACCTGGGGCTTGCGGCTGATCATGCGGTTGATGCCTTCCGCAGCGGCCGATTTCTTATTGACCCCCCGTTTGGGTGCGGCGCCTTTGGCATGGGGACGTCCGCCCTGCGGACGGGGACCCTTGCGGCCTTCGCCGAAACTGCGGCGCTCTCCGTTCGGACGGCCCTCGCCGCGGCTTCTGCCTTCTCCGTAACTTCTGCCTTCGCCATAGCTTCTGCGCTCGCCATAACTTCTTCTTTCACCATAGGTACGACCGCCTTCCTCTTCGCTCCGGAAACTCCGGTTGTCAGCGAAGGCATTGCCGCGGCTTTCGTCATAACTGCGCCGGGGACGGTCGGAGTAGTTTCTGTGTTCGCCGTAACTTCTGTGTTCTCCATAGGTTCTTCTCTCTCCGGAGGGGCGTGCCTGTTGCGGACGCTCGTCGGAGGAGGATGCTGCGCGGGAAATCCTGGGTCGTCTCGACCTTAATTTCCGGCCTTCTGCGGTATAACCGCCATTTTTGTTGTCTTCCATAATAGTTGCCTCACGGCTGTTATTTGAGTTTGAATATGTATGTGATGGTACCTTGCTGCAGGGCGGGGGCATCGGCGCTCATGTTGAAATGCGCGTTCATTGCCGCAGACCGGGCAGCGGCCCATACTTTATTGTCTATCACGGTGGTGCCGTCGGCGCCGGCTTCGGCCCGCTTCACCGTACCGTACTGGTCTACCCAGATGTTGACGACCACCGTACCTTGCGCCTGTCCGGAATAAGCCGGCCGGGGCAGTACGCCTTCCACCTTGCGCCCTTTCAGGTGGGCGTTCGGCTCTCCGGTGCTCTTGCCTACGGTCGTGTTGCCGGAGGCATGGCCCGCCTGGAGGGCTTCTGTGACCTTGCTGGCCGTCTGGGCGGCCAGGGTGTCTTTGTCCGTCTTGTTGTCGGCGGCGTGGAAGAGGGCCCGGTTGTTGATTTCCTTTTCACGGGAAGGCTCGTATTTCTCCACGTCTCCGAAGTCGTCCCCGGTGGCCTCGGGAGCTTCGTTGTTGTTTTTGCCCAGTTCCTGGGCCTCGGAACGCTGGGTCAGTTCCAGCGGTTTGGTCCGGTCGATTTCCTCGGCCTGCGGCTGGGTGCCGTTCCGGACCTGACGCGGCCGCTGCAGCTCGGGCTCGCTGAAATCAATCAGGAAAGTCTGCTCGGGCGGCGGGGGATAGAGGTATTTCATCCCGGAAAAGGCCCCGAAGACCACCAGGACCAGGTGCACGCCGACCGTCAGCAGGATGCCTGTCCCGCCTGCCAGCTTGCGTTGCCGCTCTCGTTCCTGTATGTAGGGCTCCATATTACTCCGGACTTGTGGCCAGGATGACCTTGTAGTGGTTTCGTTTCGCGATATTCATGACGGCCACGACCTCGCCCACCGGCACGCTCTCGTCGGCATAGATGGAGAAAGTCGGGTCCTCCTCGCTCTGCAGCAGGCCGATCAGCCCGTCCTCCACCTCGGCGAAGGGGACCGGGGTCTCGTCACCGTTGAGATGGTAGGTATAGGTCTTGCCGTCGTGCCAGTCCTTGATGGACACGCTCACGGTCGCCTTTGCGGACACCTGGCCCGTGCTCTTGGGGAGCAGGAGCTTCAGGGCGTTCGGATTCACGAGCGTCGAGGTAATCAGAAAGAAGATGAGCAGCAGGAACACCAGGTCCGTCATGGAAGACATCCCGATGTCCGAAATCACCTTCGTACTTCTTTTTATAGCCATAATCGATTATTTTTCAGCCGGTTCGTGCAGCAGGTCCATAAAGTCCATCGTGGCGCTCTCCATCTTGAACACCAGGTCGGAAATCTTGGAAGTCAGCAGGTTGTAGCCGAAATAGGCCACGATACCCACAATCAGACCGCCGACCGTCGTAATCATGGCGGTGTAGATACCGCTGGACAGCAGGGTGATGTCGATGTTGTTACCGGCCTGGGACATGTTGAAGAAAGCCTGGACCATACCGATTACGGTACCCAGGAAACCGATCATCGGGGCGCCGCCGGCGATGGTAGCCAGGATGGGCAGCCCTTTTTCGAGCCGGGCGACCTCGGCATTGCCGACGTTCTCCACCGCGGTCTGGATATCATTCAGCGGACGGCCGATGCGCTCGATGCCTTTCTCCACGAGCCGGGCCACCGGGGAATCGAACTGGGCGCACAGGGCGCGGGCCGATTTGATTTTCCCTTCGTGGATATAGTCGCGGATATCGTTCATGAAATTCTTGTCCACCTTTCCGGCGCGGCTGATAAGCCACCATTTCTGACCGAAAATGTAAATCGCGATGATGGACAGAATCAGGAGGACAATCATCAGCCAGCCGCCTTTGGCAGCCATGTCAATCAGGGAATAGGACATCTCCTGCTGTACGGGAGCAGCCTGCTGGAGAGCCTGGGCGGCAGTCTCAAGGGAGTCTGCCTGCAACGCTTGTAAAATCATCATGTATGCAGTCTTTTTTGTTTTTTACACAAGAATCCAATATCATGCAAAATTACGAAAAACTTGGCAAATTCCCGAAAGAAACCGCCAAAAACGTCTGCTTTTCTACTTTGAGGTCCTTTTTGCTCCGTGCGCCTACAGAAAAATCAGCCGGGACAGGGTGTCGGGCCGGAAAATCCGCAAGGCCATTTCCTGCAGCATGGCGGCCGTCACGGCGTCCACTTTTTCGCGGATTTCGGAGTCGGGCGATACGCGTCCGTAGGCCAGCAGGCTCTTGCCCATGGCCAGGCACTGGGCTTCGCCGTTGTCCGAAGAGATGGCCAGCTGACCCAGCAGCTGCTTTTTAGCCGCTTTCAAGCGGGATTCGGACAGGGGGAGGGTCTGCAGTTTGAGGATTTCCTTGTGAATGGCGGCGCAGCATTTCTCCAGGTTGGATTTGTCGCAGCCCAGGCAAATCGCCATTACGCCGCTGTCGGCATATTGCGTATAGGAATTCTCCACGGCATAGACCCAGCCGTTGCGTTCGCGCAAGATTTCGTTGAGGATGGAGTTGGAGGCCGGTCCGGCCAGGATGTTGCCCAGCAGCACAGCCGTGATGCGCTCCCGTTCTTCGTAAAGCGAAGGGGCCAGGGCACCGATGACGGCATTCACTTCGTGGTTGCGCTTGTCACGGGTCAGGTCGAAACGGCGCGGCTGAACCGCTATCCCCGCCGGACGGACCCCTGCGATGGGAGCGGCGGTGGATATTTCACTGAAATAACTGTCAATCAGGTGTTTGACGCGTCGCTCCAGGAGGGCTTCATCCACGTCGGCCACCACCGTAAAAGCCATCGCCTCCGGCCGGAACTTTTCCGCCGTGAACCGCAGCAGTTCCGCCGATGTGATGCGGCGTACGCTCTCGGCCCGGCCGAGGATGGGGCGTTCCAGCGGATGCCCTTCGAACAGCATCTCCTCAAAACGGTCGTAGACATCGTCCGAGGGACTGTCTTTGTAGGACTGAATCTCGTCAATCACCACTCCGCGTTCGGTCTCGATTTCCCGTTCGGGGAAGGTCGGACAGGAGGCCAGTTCCAGCAGCAGTCCGGCGGCTTTGCGCAGGTCCTCCTTCAGGACGGTGGCATGCAGGACGATTTCTTCCTTGGTGGTATAGGCGTTCAGTTCTCCGCCCAGCCGGTCCAGATAGCTGTTGATGACCCGGGCGCTCTTGTGCGCCGTGCCTTTGAAAAGGGTATGTTCCGTAAAATGGGCGATGCCGCTGTGGAAACCGGCTTCATCCCGGGTACCGCAACGGATGCTCAGTGCACAGTATCCCACGGCCGAGCCGCCCCGTTTGACGGCGAAATGCATGCCCGACGCTGTCCTTCCGTATCTCATCTGTGTCTTGCCAGTTTTCTGATGTCTGATTTGAGGAAGCCCGCGCCCCGGCTGCTGCTCAGCCGGTGTTTTTCGAGGTACAGCAGTTCGAAGGTCCGGGCGTCGAACAGGAGCTTGAAGCAGACCCCGCCCTTGACCGGATCCCGGGGGGCAATCACATAGCTTACGGCCGTCTCATAGGCCCCGCTCATGAGAATGTCCTCCGCGCCGGAGGCATCGATGATATACATATCCTTGCCGAACCGGCCGGCCTTGAAGGCGTCGTCTATCTGCGGGCTGAGGTCCTCCGCGTTGAAATAGAGTTTCATCCGGGAAAGCCGGGCCGTTCCGCCGGAGACGGCGCCCAGCCGTACGCCTACAGCCTTCAGCGCCTTTTCCACATGTTCCTGCATAACGCTCATCAGGGCCGTCAGGAACACCTCCTCGCTCCCGGAGGAAGCGCCGGCCGCACCGACGGGCATCGTGAAGACCTCCAGCATGTTGCGCAGGTCCTTTTCGCCGCCTTTGACCAGGGTCAGGCAGGAAATCCCGGGATAGCGGGTCCCTTCCGTCCGCAGCAGGAAATAGTAGTTATCGCTTGTTTTCAGCTGCTGGAATTCGGCTTCCGAGCAGAATTCGTAAGGGGAGAGGGCCCAGGCGTTGCGGACCGCCTCTTTCAGCGCGATATTCTGGAAATCATTGCCCGCGAGCACCACCTTGGTCACCTTCAGCGGGAAGTCGCTGAGCTTCTCGCTGCGGGTGCTGATTTGCTGCCCGGCCAGCTTGCTGTTCGGCTTGGACTGGGCGCAGATGGCCAGGGAAAGGGCCAGGAAGGTGATGAGGGTCAAAAATCTTTTCATGTTCCCGAATTTTGCACAAAGTTAGCGAAAATATGATTAACTTTGTCCCATTATGGAGCCCTATATCGTTTCAGCCAGAAAATACAGGCCCGATTCCTTCGAATCCCTGATCGGACAAGACAACATCGTCCAGACCCTGAAGAATTCCATCATCCGGGGCCAGTTGGCGCATGCCTATCTGTTCTGCGGGCCCCGCGGCGTGGGCAAGACCAGTGCCGCGCGTATTTTCGCCAAGACCATCAACTGCGCCCATCCCACTGCCGAGATGGAGCCCTGCGGTGAATGTGAGTCCTGCCGTTCTTTCGCGGAAGGCCGTTCCTACTGTATTCATGAGCTGGATGCCGCGTCCAACAACTCCGTGGACGACATCAAGATGCTCATCGACCAGGTGAACATTCCGCCCCAGGTGGGCCGCTACAGCGTCTATATCGTGGATGAGGTACACATGCTCAGCCAGGCGGCCTTCAACGCCTTCCTCAAGACCCTGGAGGAACCGCCGGCACATGCGATTTTCATCCTGGCCACCACCGAGAAGCATAAAATTCTCCCGACAATCCTGTCCCGCTGCCAGACCTACGATTTCAACCGGATCAGCATTCTGGATATCGTCCGGAACCTGCGTGACATCGCGGCCAAGGAAGGGGTGAACATCGACGATGAAAGCCTCCATGTCATCGCCCTCAAGGCGGACGGCGCCATGCGCGACGCGCTGACCATCTTCGACCAGACCGTGGCCTTCTGCGGGACCGATGTCCGCTATGAGGATGTGCTGAAAAACCTCAACGTACTGGACTATGAGCACAGTTTCTATCTGGTGGACGCCTTCCTGGAAGGCCGTTATCAGGACGCGCTGCTCAAGTTCGACGAGATTCTGGCCCGCGGCTTCAACGCCCTGCATTTCGTGGCGGCGCTGAGCGCTCACCTGCGCGACCTGGTCGTGGCCCGCAGCGAGGCGCTGGACGCCCTGCTGGAACTGCCGGATTCCCTCAAGAAAAAATACCGCGAACAGGCGCAGCGTTGTCCGCTGCAGTTCCTGTATGACGCCCTGGCGGTGACCACGGCCTGTGAGGCCGGCTATCGCGCCAGCGTCAATCCGCGCCTGCATATCGAGTTCGCGCTGATGAAGCTGAGCTTCCTCTGCGGCTCCCAGGTGTCCTTGAAACCCGCGCCGGTGACGGTGCCCGAGGTCCGGCCGGCGGGCGGTTCCGCCCCCGTACAAGCTGCGCCTTCGAAGCCCGCTGCCGCGCCTGCTGCATCCGCCGCTCCGGTATCTGCATCGGCGCCCGTTCAGCCGCAGGCTTCCGAAAAGCCCGCAGTCGAAACGGCTCCTGCACCGGTCGCGCCTGCAGCCCAGCCTACTCCCGCACCGGCACCTGTTGCCCCGGCTCAGGCCCCAGAAGCCGCTGCCCCGGCCCAGCCCGCTGTCGCTCCGGAGACACCCGCCCCTGCCCGCCGCAAACCTGGCCGCCGGCCTTCCGCCCTTTCCATTTCCGCCATCCGGGAGAAAGAAGAGACGGCCGGCCCTGCCCCGGAAGAAATCCGCACGGACGAACTGCCGGATGATGCGCGGACCCTCGCGGCCTGGCAGTCCCTGCCCGCGGCCTATGCCGACCGGCCCCGTCTGGCCGGAACCCTGTCTTCCGCGAAGGTGGAGATAGCAGAAAAAGACGGAACGAAATTTGTGACCTTCTTTGTCGTCAACACCGCCCAGCAGCAATGGATTCAGGAGAAACTGCTTCATGAGCTGGAGGGCCGTCTGCAGAAACTTACCGCCAGCGCGCGCCTGCGCCTGCTGGTTTCCGTGATGGCGGACGAACAGGTGGAAGAGAAGCCGTATCTGCCCAAGGAACAGGCCCTGGAGCTGATGAACAAGCATCCCGAAGTGAAAAGCCTGGTGAACGATTTCGGGCTGGATACGAAATTTTAAGTGAAACAGACATGAAACTCAGAGCTGAGAACCTGGTGAAGAAATACGGCGTCCGCACCGTCGTGAAAGGTGTTTCCATGGAGGTGGAGCAGGGCGAAATCGTCGGCTTCCTCGGTCCGAACGGCGCCGGCAAGACCACCAGCTTCTATATGATTACGGGACAGGTGGTTCCGAATGCCGGCCGCATTTTCCTCGACGACGAGGAAATCACCGGGCTTCCGATGTTCAAACGGGCCCAGAAAGGCGTCGGCTACCTCCCGCAGGAAGCCTCCGTCTTCCGGAAGATGTCGGTGGAAGACAACATTCTGTCCATCATGGAGATGCACGGTATCCCCAAACTCGAGCGCAAGGCCCGCCTGGAGCAGCTGATTGACGAATTCAACCTGTCCAAGGTGCGCAAGAGCCTGGGTATCCAGCTGTCCGGCGGCGAGCGGCGCCGCTGTGAAATTGCCCGCGCCCTGTCCATCGACCCGAAGTTCATCCTGCTGGACGAACCCTTCGCCGGGGTGGACCCGATTGCCGTGGAGGACATCCAGTACATCATCGCCAAACTGAAATACAAGAATATCGGCGTCATCATCACCGACCACAACGTGGGCGAAACCCTGGCCATCACCGACCGGGCCTACCTGCTGTATGAAGGCACCATTCTCCAGACCGGTACGCCGCAGTCCCTGGCCGCCGACGAGGATGTCCGTACCAAATATCTCGGCTCCGGCTTCGTGCTGAAACGGTCCGTTTCCGTGGAACGGGCCCAGCGCGAGCATCGCGAGCAACTGGCTGCGGCCCCGTCGGAATAAACGGTTCACCCGTCGCAGCTGCGGTTTTGTTGAAAAATTTTGCATTTTCCGGACAGTTTGCCGAACTTAGCGACAGCTGTCCGGTTCTTTTATAATCCACCGGCTGTCAAAGTGTTATGAAGACCATCGCGAAAATCCTTCTCACCCTCAGCCTCGCCCTTTGCGGCGGGCTTTCCCTGGGTGCCCAGAACCAGAAAATCGATAAGAAGAACCTTGTCATCAAAGAATGGAATACGGACGCCAAGTCCAACGCCAAGTTCCTGGACCATGTCACGACCTACAATGCCGACGGGCAGAAACTCGAGGAAAGCGAGTATTATTCCGACGGCAGCATCAAATGGCGCGAACGCTATGAATACGGCCCTAACGGCAAAATCGCCAAGACCCTCGTCTATGACGGCCGGAACAAGCTGGTGAATATCAAGAAGTACGAGTACAACGAGTTCAACCGCCGGAAAACGGCCTATACCTATGACGCCAAAGGCCGGCTGAAAACCATCAAAGTTTTCGAATACCTGACCCAGAATGCTGAATAAGCCTTCACAAGTGGACCGTTTCCCGGTGTGGGAGCGAATCGGTACGATACATCTGGACGAGATGGACGCCATCAAACTGATGAATCGGATTGATTCGAAGTACGTCACGGATGAAGCCCAGCTGGAACGGGTGCTGGAAGCGGCGGCGGCCCGGGGGTACCGGGCGCTGGAGACGGAAGGCGAAAAAATCAGTCCCTATAATTCGATGTATTATGACACAGACGGACTGAAAATGTTCACCGACCATGCCACCCGCCGGCTGGTCCGCCAGAAGGTCCGCACCCGGGTCTATGTCAATTCCGGGGATACCTTTCTGGAAATCAAGCGGAAAAACAACCACGGCCGTACCAAGAAGAAACGCTGCAGCGTGGCCCCGGAGCTGTTTTCCGATTTTCGGACCGACCCGGATGCCTGTGCCTATCTCGCCGCCCATTCCGCCTTCACCGCCGCCCAGCTGAAGCCCCGGATGGAAACCCGCTTCCGGCGGATTACCCTGGTGAATGCGGCCAAGACCGAGCGCCTGACCCTGGACACGTCCCTGGAATTTGTCAACCATGATACCGGCCGGACCTGCAGCATGGGCCCCATGGTCATCATCGAACTCAAACAGGACGGACGGGCGGCCAGCGAGATGAAACACATCCTGCTGGACCTGCGCATCAAGCCCCTGCGGGTCAGCAAATACTGCATCGGTACGACGCTGACCAACCCGGCTGCCCGGTCGAACCGTTTCAAACTGAAAGTCATTAAAATCGAAAAAATCATCAAACAGAAATTGATATGATTCTCTCCACGTTATTGCTGAGCCTCAGCCTGTTGTTTGGCGCACCGCAGACCCTTGTGACCTTTGTACAGGAAGACGGTGCTGCGGAAATGGGCGTCTATGACCCCCTCTCCGACGAAGACCTCGACGTCGGCGCCATTACCGAAGCCATGATGACCACGCCCCAGAAACTGAGCGAGCTGGGCATCCGTTTCCTGATCAACTTGCTGGTATGCTGGATTCTGGTCGGGGTGTTCTACTATCGCAAGAGCCACCGCCGCGACTATTATTTTACCTTCATGCTCTTCTCGTCGGCCATGCTGTTGCTGCTTTATGTGATGGGCAATGTGGAGGTCGGCGTGGGCCTGACCCTCGGTCTGTTCGCCATTTTCGGCGTCATCCGCTACCGGACTGAGACCGTCCCCATCCGGGAGATGACCTATCTTTTCGTCATCATCGCCCTGGCGGCCGTCAACGGCCTGGCGCCGCTGTTCGACCTGAGCGACCCGCTGGGCGCGCATCCGCACTATACCTTGTCGTGGGGCAACGTGGCCATCCTGGCCCTTTCCAACCTGCTGATTGTCTGTTTAATCTGGGTACTGGAAAGCGACCGGACACGGACCACCACCAAACTGGTGCTGTATGACCGCATCGACCTGATTGTGCCCGAGAAACGCGCCGAACTGATTGCCGACCTGGAGAAACGCATCGGCGTGAAGGTCGAGGGTGTGGAAATCGGCCATGTGGACTTTCTGCGGGATGCGGCCTTCATCAAAGTACACTATCCCCTTGAAAAAGGCGAAAGCAATACCATCAATACCTTGACCAAGGCCAAGGATTATGTTGAACAATAAGAAGTTGTTATGAAAAAGATACTTTTCACCGCGGCCGCCCTGCTGATGGCCGTATCCCTTTCCGCACAGACGCGCGAGGCTTTCAATGCCGAACTCGGCGGCCGTTTCTCCGTGGAACTCGACAAGAAAATCGCGAAGGGCTGGCATGTCTATCTCAATGAGGAAGTCCGTTTGGACGAGAATTTCACCACCTTCGACCGTTTCCATACGACCCTGGGGACGAGCTATAAGTTCAATTCTTTCCTCAAGGGCGGCATCGAATACTCCTTGATCAACCATTACAAGCCCAATGCGAAGGAATGGCAGAACAGGCACCGTCTGTCTCTGTATCTGACCGAACGCTTCAAGACCGGCGACTGGACCCTGTCCCTGAAGGAGACTTTCCGTTTCACGCACAAGGCTTATGAGAACAATACCTTCCAGAGTCCGCGCAACCCGCTGAACCTCAAGGTCCGGTTCCAGGCCCAGTACGGCGGCTTCCATAACGTGGAGCCCTATGCCGGTATCGAAGGCCGGCTCCTGTTGAACGGCGCTACCTGTTCCGCCACCTACTACTCGGCTTCAGACACCTGGGGCGACTACAGTTTCACCGGTTACGGCGATGTGTATGTGAACCGGATCCGCGGCTTCGCCGGCTTGGAATGGAAGCTGACCCGCAAGCACACCCTGGACTTCCGTCTGCTGGCGGACTATCTGATGGACAAAGAGATTGATACCAATTCGGAAGGGACGGAGCTCAAGTCCATGGTGCTGACCAACAAGCTCTTCCCGCAGTTGTGTATCGGCTATAAGTTCAGTTTCTGACCCCTGTGAAATTCCGGGACGCGAAGGGCAGCGCCAGCCGCAGGCCCAGGTGCCAGTACTCCCAGTTGTGGACACCGTCGCGCACCCGGAGTTCGCTTTTCACCCGCAGGCGGCGCATCCGCTGATGCAGGGCGACGCTCAGGTCGAAAAGATAATCGTCGTCACCGCAGTCGATAAACCACGCCACGGTCCGGAGTTCGGCCAGCGTTTCTTCGGAAGCCTGGTCCAGGAAATCCAGGGCGGAATGCTCCCGTACGGCCCGGCCGACATGGTACAGGCAGTCTTTCGCGGCATTTTCGGTGCCCACCCTATCTTCTTTGTTGTCCAGCCAGGCACTCATGGCATAACAGCTGGAAAACAGTTCGGGGTGCCGCTGGGCATAGACGACGCTGCCGCCTCCGCCCATGGACAAGCCCATGACCGCCCGCAGGCCCTTGCGTCCGCCGCAGTGGTAGCGTGCTTCCACACCGGGCATCAGCTCCTGGAAAAAGAAATCCTCATACGCCCATCCCGGCATGTTGAAATAGCCGTTCCAGGTATGGTGGATATCCGGTCCGCCGGCGTTGGGCATGATGATGACGGTGGGAACGGCCTCGCCGCTGCGCATCAGCTCGTCGGCGGCCAGTTGCATCCGGCCCCGCTGCTCCCAGGCGGTGTAGTCGTCACTGAGCCCGTGGAGCAGGTAGATGACAGGGTATTGCCGCGCGCTGTCATAGCCTTCCGGCAGATAGACATTGTAGCGGACCGTTGTCCGCAGTACCTGGCTGTACAGACTGTCGGTCTTCACCTGACCGGCATAAAGCGGCAGCGCAGCCACGGCGGCTGCCAGCAGAAGCAGTAATTTCTTCATATACGATTATTCTTTGGAGAAAATGAGGACGCAGGTGATGGCCGCGACAATCCCGACAATCTGTGTCGGGGACGGCATGTGGGCATAGAGCGCCAGCGAAATGACGCAGCTGATGACCGGGGCGCAGGCGTCGGCCAGCGGCGCCACAATCATCGCCTTCCCGTACCGGTTGGCATACACCAGCGTATAGGCGCCGATGGCGTTCAGAATCTGCACGCAGAAAGTCATCCACGGGCCGTTCCAGCCATGATTAATAGGCGCGGACCAGTCGGTCATCAGCAATGCTACGGGAATCAGCAGCACGCCCGAAATCGCCATATAGACAAAGACGCTTTCTGCATCGGGCGTCGCATTGTTGGCCAGTTTCATCACCAGGGCCTGGATGCCCCAGAAGATGAATACCACCGAAGCGAAGACAATCCAGAGGTTGCTCTTGATGGCCTCATCCGTCTTGCCGGACAGGGAGAAACACACAATCGCGACAAACGCCAGCAAAATCCCCACATAACCCAGCCGGCTGACCCGCTCTTTGAGGAAAATGGCCGACAGAATCACCGTCACAATCGGCGCGACCGAAATCATCGGCACCACCAGGTAGCCCGGCCCGTATTTCAAGGCCTGGAACAAGGCCAGCTGTCCGCCGGCGCCGAGCAGGCCCACGCCCATGGAAAGCCAGACGCTCTTTTTGCGGAAGTCCAGTTTGAAACCGATGTTCCACAGGGCCACCAGGGCGCAGGGAACCATACTGAGGGCCCATACCACATACGTGAGGGTGGCCGGATAGTCCGGCTGGTCGGAGAAGGCGCCCCAAACGCCCCAGGTTACCATTGTAATCAGGGCATAGAGGAGCCAGTTGTGCTGTTTCTCTTTCATATTCATTATTGTACAAACGAAGCAATCATCCGTCCCCATTCGTCATTTTCACGGATTCCCCTGAAAGCGTCGGAACCCGGTCCCCATGCGTAAACCGGGACGGCAATGCCGTTGTGGCTTTCACTTGCAAAATACACGCCGATGCGACCTTCCGTCAGGGAACCGTCCTGCAGGGTCAGGCTGCCGGTGGCATGGTCGGCCGTGACGACCACCAGGGTATGCCCGTCCGCTTCGGCCCATTTGAGCACATCGCCGAGGGTCCGGTCCAGGTCCAACAGCTCGCCCATCGCCAGGTCGATGCGGTTGCCGTGCAGCCAGTCGTCGATGCAGGAACCTTCCAGCATCATGACGAAGCCCCGCTCACCTCCGGCGGCTGACAACAGGTCCAGGCCGCGGGAAACGGTATGGCGGAAAAGGTCGCCGCGCTCCTGTGCGACCGGCAGGTTGTCCGGCGACAGAATCCCGATGACGGGAAGTTCCGCCGCCATCAGGGCCTCTTCTGTCAGGGCGACGTTGTAGCCGGCCGCCGCCATTTCTTTCGTGATATCCCGCCCGTCCGTGCGCTTGGTGGTAAACCAGTCCAGACCGCCGCCGCTGAGGTAGTCTACGCCGCAGTCGACATAGTCTGCAATCAGGTCTTCCTGGTTATAACGGTAGTCGTTGTGGCAGCAGAAATCGCATGGCGTGGCATCGGCAAAATGGCAGGTCACCGCAACGCCGGTTTTCTTGCCCAGTGCCCGGGCTTTGTCCAGGATGGTGGTCAGTTCGGTGCTGTCCGGGCTGGTCCCGACATGGCTGTACGCTGTTTTGACGCCGGCGGCCAGGGCGGTTCCCCCGGCGCCGGAATCAGTAATCAACTGGTCTGTGCACCAGGTACGGGACAGACCGGTCGCGGTGAAATTGTCGAAATTGAGTTTTCCCCGGTTGAGGACCCAGGCACAACTGACCTGCTCAAGTCCCATCCCGTCCCCGATGATGAGGATGACGTTCCGGACCGCATTGCTCTGCGGCGGCTCCTGTACCTGTACAATCTCATAGGGATGCGCTTCGGTATAATACTGCAAGCCCTTCTCCCCGCTTTTGCAAGCCGGGAGCATGGCGGCTGCCGACAGCAGCATCATAGCTGCCCCGGCAAGAGCGCGGAGGATTGTACTTTTCATCGGATGTTGGTTGGTTTATTTTGTTGTGTTATTGTATCATAGCAGTAAATCGTTGACTCCAATGAGGTTGAATGCACGGAAATATTTGTCCATATCGCGTTCGATGCGTCCCAGCACGATTTCTTCCGCATCGACGCCGAGCCGCTGCAGGTTGGCGTAGAGGAAGCCGCGGGCGGCCAGCGGGCGCGGCTGCTGCCAGATGTAGCGGCAGCAGGTGGCCACAATCCAGTCCTGGCGCTCCGGCGTCAGGTCCTGCAGGGCCTTGCCCTGTTCGTCTTCGTGCAGCCATTTCTCCCAGCGGTGGCTGTCGTTCACTTCCTGCAGCAGGACGTCCCGCATGTGGGAAAGCACGGCCACACGGCCCTGGGCGTGGTATTCCTTTTCGAGCTGTTCCAGCTCGCACAGGGCCCTGTATTCGCTCATTGTAAATTCCGGGCCGACGTTGGCGGCGCCCATGCCGCAGCGCGGATACGCCTCGGGATTGGCTACATCATCGGTATAGTGGCCTTTGATGTAGCTCCCCAGAGGACGTACCTTGGACGTCAGCCGACGGGCCACTTCTTCGTCGAAAATGGTGGTGTCCAGGTCGGTTCCCACCTTTCCTACGATGAAGCACGGCCACACGTCGGCGAGTCCTTCAACCATTAACCCATTTTTTAAAACACGGATGAACGTATCGAATGTTTTTTCATCTGCCAGTCCGCCATGGACTTCTTCGGTGCCGACTTCGTAGGAAATCGGGGCGATGCCGTGCGCCTTGCGGAAGCGTTCCACATGGGCAATCAACTCCACGGTGCGCGCCGCCACCAGGTGAATGTCGATGATTTCGCCTTTCGGGACATTGATGTCCACGGTCGGGTCGACGTGAATCAGGTCGTAACCGGCCAGGACGGCCGCCTCAAAAGACTTTTTGACCCCGTTCATGGCGTCTTCTACGGACCATTTTTCGGTCCGCTGCCGGTCTTTCAGCCAAGGGCCGCCGTGGTCGATGGCGATGATGACGGGACCGGTGAAATGCACCCGCTCCGTTTCGAAGCGGACGGTGCGGACAAAATCCTCCTGGGTCATGCCCGTATAGCCGCCGTCACAGTCAATCTGGTTGAGGGTCGCGGCGAAATAAATCGGGGCATTGTTGCGTTTGGCAGCCCGCAGGGAAGCCCGGATGACGGTCGGGGAGTTCGGGCAGGCGGCGAATATGGTACGCGGGACGCCTGTTTCATCGCGCAGGCGGTCCAACTGATGGAGGAGTTCTTCTGTTTTCGGCATGGTATTAATCATATAAAGTTACGCCTTCCACCACCCGGGAGATGTTGCCGGAAATGGAAGGACTGTCGGGACTCAGCCCGCAATGAATCGATTTGAAATAACCCAGCAGCTGGCCGGCCACCACGAAGGTGATGCAGCCGTAGTAGGGCGGCATCGAAGGGGTCATTCCCGTTTCGATGCACAGGTCATATTCCGACGGCGCCAGCCCCGGATTGGACGTGCAGACGGCCAGGATGCCCTTCACCGTGTTGCCGGCCTGTATCTGGCGCATCAGGTCCAGCTCGTAACGGCGCACGTTCGCGCTGGGGGAAAGCAGGTAGACCAGCAGGGAGTCCTTGTTGACCACGGCCTTGGGCCCGTGGCGGAATCCCAGGAAGGAGTCATAGGCGCACATCACCGCCCCGTCGGTCAGCTCCTGCAGCTTCAGCCGGCACTCTTCCGCCACGCCTTTCAGCGGGCCGGAACCCAGGAAAATGGCACGCTGGAAATCCCGCCGGGCCAGTTCGCAAAGCTCCTGCTCATAGCGGTCCAGTACCTGCTCCGTGCAGGCTGCGACTTCTTCCACCAGCGGGGCGTCCTGGTCGACGTGGTCGATGTTGGCAATCAGCGAGCAGCACAGGAACATGGTCGAGTAGCTGCTGGTCATGGCCAGAGACTGGTCGTTGGTGGCCGGCGGCAACAGGAGGCACAGGACGTTGTCACCCTGTTTCTGGGCCAGCCGCCCTTCGGCGTTGCAGGTGATGATGATATGGGCCACCTGGCCGGCCGTCTGCTCCACGCACCGGACGGCGCCCACGCTTTCGGGGCTGTTGCCGGACCGGGCAAAGGACACCAGCAGCACCTTGCTGGACGTATCGAAATACAGATAGGGGTTGGTGAGGATGTCCGTGGTCGCAATGGCCCGGGCCCCGCGGAAGCGGGTGAAATGCAAGGCCGTCTCCAGGGCGTCTCCGATATAGGCGGAAGTGCCGGCGCCGGTCAGGATGACGCTGTAGCCTTCCGACAGATATTTGTCCGTGAAGGCCAGGATTTCTTCTTTACGCGCGCAAATCAAATCATACGCTTCGCGCCAGACACGCGGCTGCTGACGGATTTCGCGGTATGTATGGTAATCTGAGTGAAGGGACATAACACAATTCTTAACGCTGCAAAATTATACAAAATGATTTCAAAAACGTTCCGAAATGAGAAAAAAATCAGAAACGAAACACCGGTTTTGGGCCGGTGTTTCTGTAACTGATTGTGTAATATTTATTTATGAAAAATCGAAAAACGTTTCAGGACGTTTCGATTCAGGGGCGGGTCTGTCTTAGACCGAAACCGTTTCCACGTTTATTTTCAAGGCCTTCAACTGGTTGCGGACATTCGCGGGCAGATGGCTGTCGGTGATGACCGTATGAATCTTGTCCGGCATGGCGATAAAGGACAGGGCCCGCTTGTTCACCTTGGTGGAATCGAAGACGGCGATGACCTCCCTGGCACGGGAAATCATGACCTGGTTGGTGCTGGCCTCCTCCATGCTGGGGGTGGACAGGCCTGCCTCCACGCTGAAGCTGTCCACGCCCAGGAACAGCTTGTCGCAGTAGAACAGCTTGAGGTTGGATTCGGTCAGCGGGCCCACGATGGAATTGCTGGCTTCGCGGACGGTTCCGCCCAGCAGAATGACCCGGAAACGCTTGTATTTCAGGGCTTCCGTCATAGCGTTCACCGAGTTTGTGATAATCGTCAGGTCGTGGAAACGGTCCAGGTTCCGGGTCACTTCCAGGGCGGTCGTGCCAGAGTCAATCAGAATCGTGTCCCCGTTTTTGATATGGGCGGCAGCGGCCCGGCCAATCGCTTCTTTCTCCTTGACATTGATTAGGCGTTTGAAACTGAAATTCCGCTCTTCCGTTTCCGTTTCGTTTTCGCGCACCCGTTTGATGGCACCGCCGTGGACCCGGACCAGCAGTTTCCGGTCCTTCAGGATGCGGAGGTCTTTGCGGATGGTCACCTCCGATACGCCGAATTCACGGCTGAGTTCAGTAACGTTGACGCTGGAATTGTCCGCCACTTTCTGCAGGATGGCAGAGCGGCGTCCCTGGGCGGAATCAAAGATGTCCATAACGTAAGGTTTCAAAACTATGCTGCAAAGATAGGTAATATTTTGAAATGAAACAAAACGAAATATTTTTTTGAAACAAAAACGCTTCCGTTCCCTTACTTTTTGGCAGATTATTCTGAAATTCGCAATAAATAAAACCCTGGAGCATGAAACGTTACGACATTGCCGCCATCGGCGAACTGAATGTAGACATCATCCTGAACGGGATTGAATCCGAACCGGAAATCGGCAAGGAGAAATTTGCCCGTGACATGACCGTGACCCTGGGCAGTTCTACCGCCATTTTTGCCGCCAACGCGGCCGCCCTCGGCAGCCGGGTCTGTTTCGTCGGCATGGTCGGGCGGGACAGTTTCGGAAGCCTCGTGCGTTCTTCCTTGGAAGCCAAGGGGGTGGACACCCGTTTTCTGATTGAAGGCGACACGCCCACAGGCGCCACCATTTGCATGAATTACGGGGAAGACCGGGCCAACCTGACCTATCCCGGCGCCATGGACGTGATGGGTTTCGACGACATCGACCCAGCCGTCTTCGAACTGGCGGGCCACATCCACCTGTCCTCCCTTTTCCTGCAGCCCCGTCTGCTGCAGGATATCGACCGGGTGCTGGACGCCGCTGCCGCGCGGGGTGTTACCGTCTCGCTGGATACGCAGTGGGACCCGGCGGAGACCTGGCAGCTGGACTACCGCAGCGTCCTGCCGAAAGTGACCCTGTTCCTGCCCAATGAAAAAGAACTGCAGGCCCTGACCGGGAAAAGCTCCCTGGAAGCGGCCATCGCCGAGGTAACGCCGTTGCTGGGCCGGGCCATGCTGGTCAAATGCGGGTCCCGGGGCTCCCTGCTGGTGCGCCGCGACGGCAGCCGGACCGAACTGCCGGCCTTCCTGAACCGGGCGGTTGTGGACGCCATCGGGGCGGGGGACAGCTGCAACGCCGGCTTTATCAGCGCCTTTGTCAAAGGCCTGCCGTTGGAAGCCTGTCAGGAGACCGGCAACCTTACCGGCGCCGTCAATACGACGGCTGCGGGTGGAACGGGCGCCTTCACCTCCCTGGAACATGTGCGGAACCTGTGCCGGGACCGTTTCGGCCGGGCCATTCAATTATAGTGAATGATGAAAAAAATCCTGTTTACCCTTCTGGCCCTGTCCCTGGCCGCCTGTTCCCGTCCGGCCGCGGACCGTCTCTTGTTTGAAGGAAAGGCGGTTTCGGGCGTTACCGTGACCGTCCGCGAAGAACCGGCAACTGCGGGCATGACCCTGCGGACCGTGGCCTTCGTCAATACCGGGTCGGCCCCCCTGCGCGTCGATGCGATGGAGACGTCCCGTACCGAAATCTCCGGCACGGAGGTCTGGTCTTTCCAACCTACCTCTACGGCCGACCGCCAGGACTGGGTGCTGCCGGTTCCGGATGGCTTTTATCAGCGCAACTACCTGGGAATGAACGGGTCCGACTACGGTGGCGGTATCCCGATGGTCACCCTGTGGACCCGGACCGACAACCGGAGCGTCGGTGTGGCCGAGCCCGCCCTGCGCCTGGTGTCGATGCCGGTGCAGCGCAAAGGGAATCGCACCTGGGCCTGTATCCGCC
The DNA here is from genome assembly GCA_902796555.1 of uncultured Bacteroidia bacterium. Lineage (GTDB taxonomy): Bacteria > Bacteroidota > Bacteroidia > Bacteroidales > UBA932 > Cryptobacteroides. Next base: position 3,466 of record CADBPR010000101.1, on the reverse strand, counting down.
AGGATTTCGATACGCCCGTGGAACTGCAGCCCGGCGACACGCTCTGCGCCGTGAAGCAGTTTACTCTGACCGGAGAAGGGGATTTCTTCCAGCCCCTGCGCACCTTTGCGCAATATATGGAAACAGCCTATGGCTTTACTCCGCCGGTGTCGCCCGACGATGCGTTCGAGCCGGTCTGGTGCGCCTGGGGCTATGAGCGGACCTTCACCGTGGACGAGGTCATCGGCACCCTGCCCAAGGTGGTGGAACTGGGCTTCAAGTGGGTGGATGTGGACGACGGCTATCAGCGCTGCGAAGGCGACTGGCAGGCCAACGACCGCATCGGACCGGACGGGATGCGGCGCATGACCGACGCGATTCATGCGGCCGGCCTGAAGGCCAAGTTGTGGTGGGCCCCGATGGCGGCCGACCCCGAAAGCGAGCTGGCCCGGGAGCATCCGGAACTGCTGCTTGTCCAGCAGGACGGCAGCCATGAGGATATCAGCTGGTGGGACAGCTGGTACCTTTCGCCGGTCAACCCCCATACCCATGCCTATACGGCGGAGCTGGTGGACCTGTTTCTGAAAGACTGGAATTTCGACGGCTTCAAGCTGGACGGCCAGCACCTGAACCTGTCGGCCCCGGATTACAACCCTGCCAGCGGACTGTCCCGTCCCGAGGAGGCCTGTGAGCGCCATCCGGAATTCTTCCGGTCCTTGTATGACCGGGCCCAGGCGGACAAGCCCGGCGCTGTGGTGCAGATCTGCCCCTGCGGCTGTGCCGTGAACTTTTTCTATCTGCCGTATATGAACCAGGCCGTGGCTTCCGACCCGACTTCCAGCGCCCAGGTGCGCATGAAACGGAAGGCCTATGCGGCCCTCTGCCCGGACCTGGCCTATTATGCCGACCATGTGGAACTGACCGACGGCGGGCTGGATTTCCCGTCCCAAATCGGCGTTGGCGGCATTATCGGCACCAAGTTCACCTGGCCTGAACCGAACCCGGACGCCACCCAGAACGGCGGCAGTCTGCTGACGCCCGAAAAGGAGGCCCTGCTGCGCAAATGGGTGCCCATCTATACCGACAAAATGCTCTCCAAAGGCGTCTATCTCAACCTGTATGACTATGGCTTCGACAAACCGGAAGCCCATGTGATTCAGAAAGATGGCGCGATGTATTACGCATTCTATGCCCCGCAGTGGGACGGACAGCCCATTACCCTGCGCGGACTGGAGAACCGCACCTATACTGTAACGGAATATACGGCCGACCCGCCCCGCACGTATACGCTGGACGGCGCCCATCCGGTTATTAGCCCGGTTTTTGAAGGGAATTATCTGATAGAAGTTAAATAAACATCATGAAAAAGCTCCTTTTTGCGGCTGTGGCCGCTCTGCTGGCCTTTTCTTGTGGCCAGAAAACGTCTGAATATGGCTATACCATCAAGGACAACCGAATCGTTTACAATACGCCTCCGCGTCCGGCGGACCAGCAGTCCATGCTGGGTTTCGCCTGCGACCCCATTGAAAACGTGCGCGTAGGTTTCGTCGGCCTGGGTATGCGCGGGCCCGGAGCCGTGGAGCGCTTCTGCTACCTGGAGGATGCCACCATTACCGCTCTCTGTGACCTCTTCCCGGACCGGGTGGAGGCGGCGCAGCAGATTCTGGACGAGCACGGCATTCCCCGTGCCGCGGAATATTCCGGCGAGGAGGGCTACAAGGAACTCTGCGCCCGGGATGACATCGACCTGGTCTATCTGGCCGTTCCCTGGCAGCTGCATACCCCCATTGCCGTCTATGCGATGGAGCATGGCAAGCATGTCGCCATCGAGGTGCCTGCCGCCACCAGCATCGAGGAGTGCTGGGCGTTGGTGAATACCTCCGAACGTACCCGCAGGCATTGCATGATGCTGGAGAACTGCTGCTACGATTTCTTCGAGCTGACCTGCCTGAACATGATTCAGGAGGGTCTTTTCGGTGAGGTCGTGCATGTGGAGGGTTCCTATTGCCACAACCTGGAGCCCTACTGGGACCGTTACCAGGGCGACTGGCGCATGAAGTACAACAGGGTCCACCACGGTGACGTCTATCCCACCCACGGCATCGGTCCGGTCTGCCAGGACCTGAACATCCACCGCGGCGACAAGATGGACCTGCTGGTGTCGATGGATACCGGTGCTTTCAAGGGACAGGAGACGGCGGATTCCCGCTATGGCGAGGGCGCTTACCAATATGCCAACGGCGACAATACCAGCACCCTGATCCGTACCCGCAAGGGAAAGACCATCCTGGTGGAGCACAATACCGTCACCCCGCAGCCGTATAGCCGTATGTATCAGGTGGCCGGCACCAAGGGGTATGCCGACAAGTATCCCAGCGAGGGCCTGGCCCTGGGCGGTGCCGACCTGAAGGATGTGGATATCGAAGACCTGGATGCCGAGCAGTTCATGAGTCCCGAGGAGCGGGATGCCATCATGGCTGCCTACCAGCACCCGATTACCCGTGAGGGCGGCCTGGCCGAGAAGGCCCGCGAAGTGGGCGGCCACGGCGGCATGGACTTCATCATGGACTACCGGCTCATTTACTGCCTGCACAACGGTTTGCCCCTGGACCAGGACGTCTATGACGCGGCTGAGTGGAGCAGCCTGGTGGAACTGACCGAGGTGTCCATCCGTCACGGCTCCATGCCGGTGGTCATGCCGGACTTCACCCGCGGCGAATGGAACCGTCTCGACGGCCTGCATTTCGCAATGGTTAAGTAAATTATTTGAATGACTAAGTAATTGTTAAACTTTTAAACAGAAATGAAAAAATTAATTCTCGTTGCCGTTGCCGCTATGCTGGCACTTACGGCGCATGCACAGTTCTATGTAGGAGGCCGGGTCGGTCTGATGGCCAATTCCGGTTATACGAACCTGACCATCCTTCCGGAGGTCGGTTACAACCTCAATGAAAAAATGTCCGTCGGTACGGTCATCGGATACGATTTTGATAGTTGGAAGGATACCGAAACCCGCGGCAGCTTCGAGATCAGGCCGTATTTCCGCTACGCTTTCCTTCAGTTGGGACCGGCTACCCTGTTTGCGGATGCCCAGGTGCAACTCTCGCTGAATCATTCGCACGACCTAATCTTGGATACAAAGGACAATGGCTTTACATGGGGCATCGGTATCGCGCCCGGCCTGGCCATTCCGCTGACCGAGAACCTGTCTTTTGTCGGCCATCTTGGTAGGGTCGGCTATTATGACGGCACCTTTGAACTGGGTGTCAACGGGAACTATTTCACTGTCGGCGCGTATTACAGCTTCTAAGGAAATAACCGTTACGATAAAGAAAGAGGGGGTGACCAAAGAGTCAAGTTGACTTAGGTCACCTCTTTTTTATGTGTTGCAGGTCCGCCTCTCAAATTCGCAATTCTTTCCGATTCATGACGGAAAAGATAAGAATCGTATAAATCTTGCTTACGATTTTTAACCTGCGTATTTTTC
>CADBPR010000100.1 GCA_902796555.1 uncultured Bacteroidia bacterium | reverse complement strand
GCCTTACCTCCCCGACGGACGGGATTATCGCCGACATCTATCCCAAAGTAGGCGAACTGGTCGGCCAGGGCGCGCCCATCATGACGATTCAAGACCTCTCCGACATGTGGCTGAGCTTTAACATCCGCGAGGACAGGCTCAACAACATGCAGAGCGGTGACAAGCTTTCGCTTACCGTCCCCGCTTTGGGAAATCGTCCGATAACCGCCACGGTTTATTACTTGGCTGCCCGGGAATCCTACGCAACCTGGAAGGCGAGCCGGGAGATTGGAGAGTTCGATACGCGCACCTTCGAAGTACGCGCCCGGCCCGACTACCCGGTAGATGGACTGCGCCCCGGAATGAGCGTAATCTTGAATGTGGGTGAATGATGAAAACGCTTTGGAATGTTATCCGGAGGGAGATTCTCATCATCCGGAAGCGTCCGGTTTATCTGCTCGCCTCGGTAGGAGCGTTGGTTGTCAACGCCATCTTCTACCTGAGCTTCTTCCAGGACGGCCTTCCGCACGACCTCCCTATCGGCATCGTCGATGAGGACCACAGCTCCACGTCCCGAACCTTTGCCGACCAGCTGGATGCGACGCAACTGGGTAAGGTGATTCATTATGATGACCTGCACCTCGCAAGGGCTGATATGCAAACCGGCAAGATTACCGCTTTCGTCGTCCTTCCGAAGGGTTTCAATGCCGATATCCAGGCGAACAGGCAGCCCCACATCGGCTATTATGTGAATTCCCTGTATTTCGTGGGCGGGGCGCTGGCATACAAGGATATCCTGACGATGGTGAACCTCACCAACGGTGCGGTCCAAAGGGAGGTCCTCAGGGCCAAGGGCGTTAATGAGCGTGAAATCATGAACCGGATACAGCCCATCGTGCTGGACCAGCACCAAATCGGCAACCCCACCACCAACTACGGGGTTTACCTCAACGGGGTCATCCTGCCCGGCGTGCTGGAAATGATTGTCATCCTCATCACCATCTACGCCGTAGGTTCAGAACTGAAATATGGCACTTCCCGGCACCTGATCCGCACGACAGGAGGTTCCATCGAACTGGCCCTTCTGGGTAAGCTGTTTCCGTACAACGTTATTTTCACCCTGCTGGGTATTGGACTGGAACTGCTTCTTTTCCATTGGCTTAAGTATCCGCTCAATGGCTCCCTGTGGTGGATGTTCCTGGATATTCTGCTCCTGGTGAGTGCTTCCGAAGCGCTGGGGCTTTTTATCATCGAACTTTTCCCGGTGCTGCGCGTCGCCATCAGCGTCGGGGCCATCATCAGCGTGCTGGCCTTTTCGCTTTCCGGCTTTTCTCTTCCCGTGGAGGCCATGCCGCCGTATGTACAGGGATTCAGCGCAATTTTCCCGCTGAGACATTACTACCTGTTCCACGTGCAGGAGACCATCTGGGGAAGCGGATTTGCCGGATGGTGGCAGGAAGTTATTCATCTTCTGTTATTTATGTTTCTTCCCGCCGTGTTTATGAAACGGCTTGAAGCCGCCTATGTCATGCAAGACTATGAAAGGGATTAATTACTTTGGCAAGTGGATACGAAACTGGTACGACATCTTTGTCAACGAGCTGAAGCTCATTTTTACGGATGCCGGCGTGCTCATTATCTTCTTTGTGGGAGGACTGCTGTATCCGGTTCTGTATAACCTTATTTATATGAACGGGACGGTGGACGAGATGCCCGTCGCCGTGATAGACCGTTCATCCGGCTCATACAGCCGGCGTTATCTCCAGAAAGTGGATGCCACCCGTGAATGCGAGATTCTCTGTTCCTGTACTTCCCTGGAAGAAGCCCGCGATTTGATGCAGCGTCAGAAGGTGCATGGAATCATTTATATCCCGGCCGATTTTGACGAACGCCTTGTGCGCGGCGAACAGGGCCATATCTCTACGTATGCCGACATGTCCAGCTTCCTCTACTACAAGTGCCTCACCATGGGGACCAGCCTCACCATGTTGGACGAAATGCACGAGATTCAGACAGAACGCTATACTGCATCTGGACTGGACGGACAGAGCACATATCAACTGGTCAGCCCCGTCCTCTCCGACGAGCAGATACCCTACAACCGGCCTTTTTCGTACACGATTTTCTTCATATCGGCCGCTTTGCTTCTGGTAATCCAGCAGACGATGTTCTACGGAGGCTCATTGCTGGCCGGAACACTCAGGGAACGGAACAGAAGTTTTGCCGCCATGCCAAGCAACCTCCAAGGGCTCGGCGTGGGACGTGTGGTCCTCGGGCGAGGGGCAGCCTATCTGGCAGTGTACCTGGTTACAGGGACGCTGATTGCCCTTCTGATTCCCCGGCTGTTCCATTTGCCGCAACACGCCTTCTGGGGAGATATCATGACGCTGCTGGTTTTCTATATCATCGACTGTATCTTCTTTACCTTCACCTGGTCAAGCCTGATTTGGCGGCGAGAGACAGTATTTGTGCTCTTTCTGTCCGTATCTCCCATCTGCATGTTCCTGACGGGCTTCTCCTGGCCTGTGTCGGCCATTCCGCCATTCTGGCGGGGGGTGGGATATCTTTTCCCTTCCACATTTGGCTGCCGGGCTTTCATCAACCTCAATACCGCCGGATGCACCCTTGCGGATATCGCCCCCGAACTGCGTGCGATGACTGTACAGACCGTCATCTATTACTTCCTCGCCTGCGTATCCGTCTTCGTGGAGAATAAAATCATCGAACGCAAAGGAAAAACGGTCGTTCCAAACGCCGTCTAGTCTCTTTGTCACATGTTTGGCCGCGCGGATGCTGGCCTGTCCCTGTCTTGGGCACAATCTTGAACTGCCTGCGCGAAAAGGGCTACGTATACGGCGTTTCGGGGGCGTCCCAGTCCTCTTCGGGCTCGTTGAAGGGCTGCAGGAAGGGGTTGTGGGTGCGCTCGTAGGCGATGTCGGTGATGCCCCCGTGCCCCGGAATCACCTCGATGTCCCCGTCCAGTCCCATCAGCTTGTTCATCACGGACTGAATCAGGCTGTCATAGTCGCCGCCTTCCAGGTCGGTCCGGCCGATGGTCCCCTTGAAAAGGGTGTCGCCGCTGACCAGCACCCGGTCCGCCTCGTCCAGGAAGCAGACCCCGCCGGGGGTATGTCCCGGCGTCTCGATGACAGAAAACGTCACGCTGCCGAAAGTCAGCTTGTCCCCTTCATGGATGGGCGTCGTCCTGAAATCGGTCCGGGGCTTGCTCATCCCCAGCCGCTCCGACGTCTTCTTGACATAGGCCAGGGTCTCCGCCTCCGCCGGGTGCATGAAAACCGGAATGTGCAGCAGGTCCATCAGGTCGCTGACCCCGAAAATATGGTCCAGATGGGCGTGGGTCAGCCAGATGGCCACGGGCTTGATTTCCTTCCGCTCCAGATAATCGGTCACTTCCTTCAGTTCCACCGGATGGTGGCAGCCCGGATCCACGATGACGCCGGCTCCGCTTTCATCCCACAGCAGGATGGTGCACTCTTCGAACGGGTTGAAATAAAAAGTCTTTATGTTGAGCATCGAATACCGTATTTTTCTGCAAAATTAGCTAAATTTGTGGAATATGATGAAGGAATACATAGAAATACGCGGCGCAGCGGCACACAACCTCAAAAGCGTCAATGTCAGCATTCCCCGGAATGAATTCGTGGTGGTGACCGGCCTGAGCGGCAGCGGCAAGTCCTCGCTCGCGTTCGATACCATCTATGCCGAAGGGCAGCGGCGCTACATGGACACCCTCAGCACCTATGCCAAACACTTTATGGGTGTGTTGGAAAAACCTGAGGTTGAGGAGATTGAGGGCCTGAGCCCCATCATTGCCATCGAGCAGAAGACCACCGGAAACAACCCCCGCTCCACCGTGGGGACCATCACCGAAATCTTCGACTTCCTGCGCCTGCTGTACGCCCGCGCCTCCCGGGCCTATTCTCCGGCGACCGGCAAAGAAATGGTCCGTTACACCGACGAACAGATTGTAGACCTCATCATGAGCGGCTACAAAGGCCGCAAATGCTACCTGCTGAGCCCCCTGGTCCGCGGCCGCAAAGGCCATTACAAAGAACTGTTCGACCAGCTGCGCCGCCGGGGCTATACCGAAGTGCGCGTCGACGGGGAAGTCCGCGACCTGGGCGAAGTCACCCAGCTGGACCGCTACAAAGCCCATTTCATCGAGCTCGTCGTGGACAAGCTCAAGCCCGGCGACGGGGATGCCAAACGGATTCGCGAATCGGTGATGACCGCCCTGGGACGCGGCAAAGGCTCCGTGGCTGTGCTGGACAGCGAAAGCGGCCGGCTGCAGCATTTCTCCAAGCACCTGGTCGACCCGGATACCGGCCTGTCCCTGCAGGAACCGGCCCCGCATTCCTTCTCCTTCAACTCCCCGGAAGGTTATTGCCCCCATTGCAAAGGCCTCGGGATGATTGTGGACGTGAATGTGGACAGCATCATTCCGGACCGCAGCCTGTCCATCGCCGACGGCGGCATCGTCCCCCTGGGCAAAGTGCGTGAGACCCGGAAATTCGACATCATCCGTTCCATCGCCCGCAAATACAATTTCTCCCTCTACGACCCCATCGCCGCCATTCCGGACGAGGCGGTGAGCCTGCTGATTTTCGGCTCCGACGAGCTGTTCCGCGTCGGTGAAGGCCCGCAGTCCGAGATGGTTTCCTTCGGCGGCATTGCCGACGATATCGACGAAAAAGTGGTCTGCCCCCTGTGCGGCGGCACCCGGCTGCGCGAAGAAACCAAATGTTTCCGCATCGACGGAAAAACCATCTCCGAAGTGGCCGCCCTGGAGGTCTCCGAACTGGCCGCCTGGCTGGACAGCCTGCCCGGCAAGCTCAGCGAACGGGAAAACCGCATTGCCCGAGACATCCTCAAGGAACTGCGCGACCGTGTCCGCTTCCTGCTGGATGTGGGCCTGGAATACCTGTCCCTGGACCGGGCGACGGCCTCCCTCTCCGGCGGCGAAAGCCAGCGCATCCGGCTGGCCACGCAAATCGGGTCCAAACTGGTCAATGTCCTGTATATCCTGGACGAACCGTCCATCGGGCTGCACCAGCGCGACAACCGCAAACTGATTGCTTCGCTGAAAACCCTCCGGGACGAAGGCAATTCCATCATGGTGGTGGAACACGACGCCGAGACGATGTTCGCCTCCGACTGGCTGGTGGACGTGGGGCCCGGCGCCGGTGAAAAAGGCGGCGAAATCTGCCTGAGCGCCCCGACGCAGGTGCTCCTGAAAGGCCTGAAACCCGACCCCGACACGGCCCGGCACTGCATCATCGGTCCCTCCGTCACGCTGGATTACCTCCAGGGGCGGAACAGCATCCCCGTTCCCCGCAAACGCCGGCTGGGCAACGGGCTGAGCCTGGGCATCCGCGGCGCCCGCGGAAACAACCTCAAAAACGTAGATATCGATATTCCGCTGGGCTGCCTGATTGGCGTGGCGGGCGTGAGCGGCAGCGGCAAGTCCTCCCTGATCAACGAGACGCTGATGCCGGTGCTGAAAAACAAGTTCTACAACGCCAAGCTGAAGCCTCTCCCGTACGACAATGTTCTGGGAATCAAGAATATAGACAAGCTGATAGAAATCGACCAAAGCCCTATCGGCCGGACGCCGCGCAGCAACCCCGCCACCTTTACCGGGGTGTTTAACGACATCCGCAACCTCTTTGCCGAGACGGTGGACGCCAAGGTCCGCGGCTTCGAGGCCGGCCGTTTCTCCTTCAACGTGCCGGGCGGCCGCTGCGAGGCCTGCAAAGGCGCGGGCATCAAGGTCATCGAGATGAATTTCCTGCCGTCGGTGAACGTGGTCTGCGACGAGTGCCGCGGCCGCCGCTACAAGGATGACACCCTGGCGGTCCGCTACAAAGGAAAGAATATCAACGATATCCTGGAAATGCCGATCAGCCAGGCCTATGAGTTCTTCAAGCCGGTGCCCAAAATCGCCCAGAAACTCAAGGCGATGGTGGATGTGGGCCTGGGCTATGTCCATCTGGGCCAGTCGGCCGTGACCTTGTCCGGCGGGGAAAGCCAGCGGATGAAACTGGCGGCGGAACTGTTCCGCAAAGCGACGGGAAATACGCTGTATATTCTGGACGAACCCACGACAGGCCTGCATTTTGAAGATATCAAAGTGTTGCTCGGCGTACTGCACCAACTGGTGGACCAAGGCAACACGGTGATTATCATCGAACACAACCTGGATGTGCTCAAGAGCGTGGACTATCTCTTCGACCTCGGGCCGGAAGGCGGCCGGAAAGGCGGGCAGATTGTCGCCCAGGGAACCCCGGAGCAGCTGGCGAAGGACCGCCGTTCTGTGACCGGACCTTTTTTACGTGAAGTATTGTAATATGGATACGATTGAGATTTATTGTGTCAATGACGGGCAGATGCACCAGGCGGTCCTGGGCGCCCCGCTCTCCGAAATCGCCGCAGAACACGGCATCGTCATTCGCGACCCCAAAACCGGTGCCGAATCCCCCGTACTGGCGGCCCTGGTGGACCACAAACTCAAAGAGCTCCGCTACAAACTGGTGGTGTCGCACGAAGTAGAATTTATCGGTTTCAACCACCCGGACGGCCGCCGCAGCTATATCCGCTCCCTGTGCTTTGTGTTGCAAAAGGCTGTCCGTGAGCTGTTTCCGGACAAGATTCTGGAAGTTCACCATGCCCTGCCCAGCGGTCTGTACTGCGAGCTGCTGGAAGAAGAAGCGGGCGAAGACGGCCAGCATCCGGCCTGGTTCATCACCGACGACGACCTGGATGCCCTGCGCAACCGGATGCAGGAAATCGTAGCGGCGGACCTGCCCTTCGGCCGCCGCAAAATCCTCTCCTCCGAGGTGACGCAGCTGTACCGCTCCCAGCACCAGCCCTACAAGGCGGAACTGATAGAGAGCCTCGGCCGCTATATCACCAGCGTCTATTCCCTGGGGGATACGGAGGATACCTTCTATGGCCCGCTGGTGCCCTCTACCGGTTACCTGAAGGTGTTCGATATCAGCGGATTCGGCGAGGGCTTCTGCCTGCAGACCCCCATGCCGGGCGACCCGGCCCGCGTCCTGCCGATGAAGCGCCAGTCCAAGATTGCCACGGCGCTGAAGAACCACGCCGACTGGTGCCGGATCATCGGCATCAACGGGGTCGGCAAGCTGAACAAAGCCATCCTGGACGGCCGTGCGGTGGAAATCATCAATGTCTCGGAGGCCCGCCATGAGCGCAAATATGCCGAAATCGCCAACCAGATTTACGAGCGGCGCGGCCAGGTGAAAATCGTCTTTATCGCCGGACCTTCCTCCAGCGGTAAAACCTCCTCTTCGCTGCGGATTGCACTGCAGTGTAAAGTCCTGGGCCTCAATCCGAAAGTCATCGAACTGGACAATTATTTCCACAACCGGGAAGATACCCCCAAGGACGAGAACGGCGAATATGATTTCGAGTCGCTGGGCGCCATGGACCTGGATTTCCTGAACCGGCAGTTGAACGAACTGCTGGAAGGCAAGGAAGTGGAAATCCCCAAGTTCGACTTCAAGCAGGGCAAACGGACCTTTATGGGCCAGCGCATGCACCTGGAAGAAAAAGATATCCTGATTATGGAAGGCATTCATGCCCTGAATCCGGCCATGACCCGTGCTGTGGACAACGCCCGGATTTTCCGGGTATACGCCTCCGCGCTGACCTCGCTGGGCCTGGACGAAAACAACACGATTTCCACCTCCGACAACCGCCTGCTGCGGCGCATAGTCCGCGACAACCGCGTGCGGGGCATCACCCCCGAACAGACCATCCTGCGCTGGAACAGCGTACGGCGGGGCGAAACCCGGAACATCTTCCCCTTCCAGGAAAATGCGGATGCGGTGTTCAATTCGGCCCTGATTTTCGAGTTGCCCATGCTGAAGTATTATGCCGAACCCCTGCTGCGGCGGATTGCCCCCAACTCGCCGGCCTATACCGAGGCCGTCCGGCTGCTGAAATTCCTGGACTTTGTCGTTGCGCTGCAACCTTCTGAAATAGAGGCGATTCCGCCGACTTCCATCATGCGGGAGTTCATCGGCGGACAGACCTTGTAGTTTGCCTTTTTCGGGAAAAGTCCGTACCTTTGACAAAACTGCCTGCCATGCACATCGGAATCGCCGGAAATATCGGTTGCGGCAAGACGACGCTGACGCGGATGCTTGCCGAACATTACGGCTGGACGCCCCAATACGAGGCGGTCAGCTACAATCCCTATCTGGAGGACTATTACAAAGATATCAAGCGCTGGTCCTTCAACCTGGAAGTCTATTTCCTGGAGCAGCGTTTCCAGGATGTGCTCGAAATTGCCCGCAGCCGCAAGACCATCATCCAGGACCGCACCATTTTCGAGGGCGTCTATATCTTTGTGGCCAACAATTATGCGATGGGGAACCTGTCCGAACGGGATTTCAACACCTATATGCGCCTCTTCGAGATGATGATGTCGCTGGTGAAGCCGCCGGACCTGATGATTTATATCCGCAGCAGCATCCCCCACCTGGTCGCGCAGATTCAGAAGCGGGGCCGCGAGTATGAGCAGAGCATCAGCATCGATTACCTCAAGGGGCTGAATGACCGCTACGAGAAGTTTATCCGCGAAGATTACAAGGGCCGTGTGCTGATTCTGGAGGGCGATGAACTGGATTTCCAGAACCGTCCGGAAGATTTCGAGAGCATCACGGAGAAAATCGACGCGGAACTGTATGGCCTTTTCCCCGGCGAAACCGGGCTTTCGACCAAAATATAGGTAAATTCAAAACAGTTTCTTAACTTTGCAAAAATAAAACGGATATGCATATCGCGATAGCAGGAAATATTGGCAGCGGCAAGACTACGCTGACAAAGATGCTGGCCGCCCACTACGGCTGGACACCGAGATTCGAATCGGTGGACTATAATCCCTATCTGGCTGATTTCTATGAGGATATGGAGCGCTGGTCCTTCAATCTTCAGATTTATTTCCTGAACAAGCGTTTCAAAGATGTGGTGGAGATTTCCAAATGCAAAGAGGTCATCATCCAGGACCGGACCATTTATGAGGACGCCCGGATTTTCGCCCCGAACCTCCACGGCATGGGTCTGATGAGCACCCGTGATTTTGAGAATTATTCCGACTTGTTCGATCTGATGATGTCCCTGGTCAACAAGCCGGACCTGTTGATTTACCTGAAAAGTTCCATTCCCAACCTGGTCGCCCAGATTCAGAAACGCGGCCGGGAATATGAGAAAGGCATCCGGATTGACTATCTGACCGGGCTGAACGAACGCTATGAGGCCTGGATCAAAGATTATGACGGCAAGCTCCTGGTGATTGACGCCGACAACATCAAGTTCGGCAACCGCGAGGAAGACTTTGCCAAAGTTACTGAAATGATTGACAATGAATTGTTCGGGCTGTTTCCACAGGCCTGACGCCTAAACAATTGAATTATGGCAGAAAGACTGACAATTATCGATTTTGTTGAGAAGTACACCAGAAAATTTCCTGACCACGTTTATCTGAAAGAGAAACCCAAGGATGTGTGGGTCGAGACCACCTTCCGCCAGACCCGTGAGGCGACTTACCGCATTGCGGCCGGTCTGATGGCGCTGGGCGTCGAGAAGGGGGAGAAAATCGCCCTTTTGTCCGAGGGCCGCACCATGTGGGTGCTGGCCGAACTGGGCGCCATGTACGCCGGTCTGACCGATGTGCCGCTTTCTGTCAACCTGGGCGACGGACAGGAACTGGTTTTCCGTATCAATCATTCTGATTCCCAGTGGATTATGACATCCGCATACCAGCTGCCCAAGATTCGCAAAATCATGGACCAGTGCCCGGCGGTGAAAAAGGTGATTGTGTTCGACGATGCGTTCTATGACCTGGAGAGCCTCAATGAGAATGAAATCCGCATGTCGGAGGTGCAGCGCCTGGGCGACGAATTCCTGAAGACCCGTCGCGACGAGCTGGAGGCCCGTTACAAGTCCGTTGGGCCGGACGACTATGCCAATATCAGCTATACGTCCGGTACGACCGCCGACCCGAAGGGTATCCTCCTGACCCACCGGAACTATACCGCCAACGTGGAGCAGGGAAGTTCGGTCATCAACATCCCCGAGAAATCGACGATGCTGATTATCCTGCCGCTGGACCATTGCTTCGCCCATGTGGCCGGTATGTATACCCTGATGATGTACGGTGCCAACATGGCTTTCGTCCCGTCCGGAAAGACCTCCCTGGCTACGCTGAAGAATATTCCGATGTCCATCCGGGAGACCCGTCCGCATGTGATGCTGTCCGTGCCGGCGCTGTCCAACAATTTCAAGAAGAATATCGAGAACGGCATCAAGGCCAAGGGCCCGACCGTGCAGAAGCTGTACAACTTCGCCCTGAACAACGCAATCAAGTACAACAAGGAGTATTACAACCGCGGCGGCATCCTCAACTGGTGGAGAAAGCCCCTGATGGCCTTGTTTGACAAGCTGATTTTCAAGAATGTACGCGAGAGCTTCGGCGGCCGCATGATGTTCTTTGTGGGCGGCGGCGCCCTGCTGGACATCAACCTGCAGCGTTATTTCTGCGCGATTGGTATGCCGGTCTTCCAGGGCTACGGCCTGTCGGAAGCCACGCCGATTATCTGCGCCAATTCCACCGGCCATGCCATTTTCGGCTCTTCCGGCCGTATCGTCAAGCCGATGGACTGCAAGATTTGCGATGCTGACGGCAACGAAGTGCCCATCGGCGAGAAGGGTGAGATTGTGGTGCGCGGCGAAAACGTGATGGCCGGCTATTGGAAGAACCCGAAGGCGACGGCCGACACCGTGGTCGACGGCTGGCTCCATACGGGCGACATGGGCTACATCTGCCCCTTCGATACCGATTACCTCTATGTGGTGGGCCGCTTCAAGTCCCTGCTGATTTCTGCCGACGGCGAGAAGTACAGCCCGGAAGGTTTCGAGGACAGCCTCTCCGCCGTTTCCAAGTATATCAACCAGGTCGTCCTGCACAACAACCAGGACCCGTATACCATCGTGTTGCTGGTGCCGGACAAGGATGCTCTCCGCGAGTATGCCAAGACCAAGGGTACCGACCCGGATACAGACGAGGGTAAGAAGCTGATGTTGAGTAAGATACAGGAAGAAATCAATACTTATAAACGCGGTGGTTCCCATGCCGGTCTCTTCCCGGAGCGCTGGCTGCCGGCAGCCGTGGTGGTATGCGACGAGCCTTACACCATCGCCAACAAGATGGTCAACTCCACTTCCAAGATTGTGCGCGGCAAGGTCGAAGAGCATTACGCCGACCGTATCGCCTACGCCTATACCCCGGAAGGCAAAGACCTCTACAACCCTAAGAACATGGCCTCCATCGCCTGACAGGGCCTCAGGAGTTTCTGTATTCGCTCGGGGTCATTCCCGTGTGTGCCTTGAAAAACTTATAGAAGACACTCTGGTTGGGGAAGTGCAGTCGGTAGACGATTTCCTTGATGGTGGTGTCGGAGTATTTGAGCAGATTTTTCGCCTCCAGGATGACGAACGAGTCAATCCATTCGGGGGCGGAACGTCCGCTCGCTTGTTTGATAAGTTTGGACAAATACTTGGGCGTCAGGCACATGCGCTCTGCATAGAAGGCCATGTTCCGGTACGTGGTATGATACTCCGCCACCAGTTTGAGGAACTGCTCGAAAATCATTTTGTTGCGCGGGGTCGCCGCGGTCCCGGTCGACCGGGCGCTTTCGATGTGCCGGTCCCAAATCTGGCTGAACAGGTGCATCACGGAGGCAATCAGGTGGGACAGTACGCCTTTTTTGTCCGACAGCGTGGAGGACAGGACGTCCAGCGCCAGGTCCATGTATTTTTTGCAGAGGGCGTATTCCTTTTCATTCAGGCTCACCACAGGCGTTTCCAGCACGGTCATCCCTTCGTTGAAGAGCCGGTTGACATCCAGCCGGATGGCGGGCATGTAGTCTTTGGACATTGCGACGATGATGAAATGCAGGTCCTCCGAAGGGGTGGTGTCGATGTCGCAGATGTGCATAATGTAGCCCGGAACGCAGACCATGAAGTTGTTCGGCCGGATTTTGTAGCGCTTCATGTTGATTTCCACGGTAAAACTCCCGCTCAGGCAGAAAAGGCCGATGTATCCGTCGAAACGGAAAGGGTGCCGGAGCTGTTGCATGGAATTGTCGTACCGTATTTCCTTCAGGAAAAAGTCGTTTCCGAGGCTGGCGTCGTTGCTGCCGCCATGCAGGTGATGCCTCAGTTGGTTGATGCTGATGTTCTGGAGCGGTTCACTCATTGATTGGTGTAATACTTTTCTATTTGGGTAATTATGGCAGCTTTTTGCAAATAGTATGCCTCAAAATTGTTCAAAAGGACGAAAAGTCAATAGATATGCCGCCCCGTTACCGGCCGGGTGTTCACCTTTCGGTCGAGATTCGGTGCATATGAACAAAAATTATTTCCAGGGCTAACTGATTGAGATTGAAATCTATCCGGCGATATGGCTTTCAATTTGGAAGAAAATCGAAAAATTATTTTTCAAATTTATTTGGAAAAACGATTTATATGCCGTACCTTTGCACTGGACATTTGAAGTTTTTTCGTGTCTATTTGTTAAGTTCGTTTTATACGGGCCGTGGTTTTGGGGAAAGCCACGGCCTAATTTTTTATGAAAATTCTTATATTTGTATACCATTAACCCCAATAACCGCATATCATCATGAACAGACAGATTGCCCTTGTTATTCTCTCGCTGCTGATATTGTCCTGTAAAGGCGGACGTGCCGCCGGAACGCTGCCGCCGGTGACTTCCGACGACCCGGCTGTCGTTACGCCTTCCGGCGACCCGAGCCGGGATGCTTCGGCCGAGCCCTCCGCGGAGCCGTCTCCTGACCCCTCCGAAGAACCTTCTGAGGAACCGTCGCCCGACCCTTCTGTGGAACCTTCTGAGGAGCCGTCTCAGGACCCTGCTCCGGAGCCGTTTACCCTCACGGTGGACGGGGATGCGATGCGGGTCGTTTTCTCGGGCCGCTCCACCGGTGGGGAAAACCTGCTGCTGACCCTGGCCCCCGTCAGCGCCAACCATACCGTCCAGCTGGACCAGTATACCATCGGCAATGAGTCCTTCCGCAGTTACACGGACTGGGTCGGCCCCTGGAACATGCGGACCGTGGCGTCAACCAGCCAGACGGAGAAAGCCTGGGGCTTTACCGGCGGATGGCATGGGTCGAACGGAGACGGTACCGGCGACCCGACTGCGCGTACGCAGCGCATCGCCGTGGTGGCCGACGGCGAGCCGGTGCCCATGGGAACGGTACAGGCGCGCGAGGCCAGCTGCACGGTCTATAACCTGGTGGAGGCGGCCAATACCAAGTTTGACGACGCCAAACGTTTCGTGCTGGAAGAAACGGTCACTTACACCTTCCGCGGCGGCCGGCTCTATGTCAGCCTGGAGGCCCGTGCCCTGGAAGATGTGCGGGTCACGGTCTATTACGGAATGCAAATCGCGAACGGCTTCTGCAGCCGCTTCACCTTCACGACCGAAGACGGAACCGAATCAGAAACGACCACGTCCCTGCTGGTCAAGGGCAAGGTCCGGGAAATGACGGGCTATTCCGCCGGCGGACACCGGGTCATCGCGCATATGGACCCCGAGGGCCTGGGTGCGTACAACCTGGCTACGACGGCCTATTCCGCTCTGACCCAATATTATGGCGCCAACAACGGCAAAGGGTATTACATGCTCATCGGTGACAAGGACGGCGGTAAGCCCTACACGTTCCGGAAGGACGAAACCCTGTTCTGGAGCGGATATTACGAGTTTCGGTAGTGCGTTTTTAAAGAATTTTATTTAAATATTCAGAATTATTGAATATCTTTGTAAAATTGATGGTTGGTGTTCGTTTTTTGAAGTAAATGGCGGCTCATACCATCCCGGATGCGATATTGATTCTATTAATACTAAATTTCATGACCAAGCAGACATTCGTAACTCTTGTTTTGGCTCTGATGCTGGGAGGACTGCCGGCCTTCGCCGCTCCTGTCGTATCGGAAGCCGAAACGACCCAGCAACCGTCGAAGCGGGTCACCGTAACCGGTGTTGTTCTGGATGACATGAACATACCGATTGCTGGTGCGTATGTATTGGTACGCCGTTCTTCCCGTGGTGTGCTGACCGATCCGGACGGCAAATTCTCGATTGACGTCACGCCTGGGGATTGGCTGATTTTCCAGTTCCTCGGATTTGAAGACGAAGAAGTAAAAATCGGTGACCAGCGCGAGCTGACCATCCACATGCGGTCCCAGGCCAGCGCGCTGGACGAAGTGACCGTCGTGGCCTACGGTACCCAGCGCAAAGCTTCCGTCATCGGTGCCATCACCACCATCGATACCCAGGCCCTGAAGGCCCCTGTCGGTCAGGTGTCTTCCTCGCTGGCCGGTAAGATGGCCGGTCTGGTCGTGCTGCAGCGTACCGGTGAGCCGGGTGCCGGTGCCGACTTCTGGATTCGTGGTATCTCCACCTTCGGCTCCTCCAACAACAAGCCTTTGATTCTGGTGGACGGTATCGAGCGCAGCCTGGACCTGGTGGATGCCGACGATATCGCTTCCTTCTCTATCTTGAAAGATGCCTCTGCCACAGCTGTTTACGGTGTGAAGGGCGCCAACGGTATCGTTATCGTGACCACCAAACGTGGTGCCGAGTCCGCTCCGAAGGTGAGCCTGAAGGCCGAATTCGGCCTGACCCAGCCGGTCAAGATTCCCGATATGGCCAATGCAGAGCAGTGGATTGACTTCTTCAACGCCGTCAACATGGACAGCGGTGCGGAAACGGCTCCGATTACCGAATATCAGAAGGAAATGTATCTCTCCGGCGCGGACCCCGACCTGTATCCGAACGTAGACTGGGTGCACACCATCTACAAGAACCTGGCAACCACCCAGCGTTACAACGTCAGCGTGACGGGCGGTACCAAGACGGTCCGTTATTATGTGGGCGGCGGTTATTACCGGGAAAATTCCATCCTCAATCCGGCAGAGAACAGACGCTATGACGCGTCCCTGAACTTCAACCGCTTCAATTTCCGCGCGAATACGGATATGAATATCACCAAGAGCACCGAGCTGAGCCTGTCCCTCTCCACCCAATATACGATGAAGAACACGCCGGCTTCCGACCTGGGGAACATTTATACCTATACGCTCCTGATGACCCCGATTGCCATTCCGACCATCTGGTCCGACGGCACCTACTCCCGCGGTCTGGTGGGTCAGAACCCGTATAATGACCTCAACCATGTCGGTTACCGGGCCAACAACCAGATTACGGCCCAGTCCCTGATTTCCCTGACCCAGCATTTCGACGATTTCGCGGACTGGCTGCAGGGCCTCAGCGTCAACCTCAAGTTCGCCTGGGACGCCTGGACTTCCACCACGCTGACCCGTTCCATCTATCCGACCATCTATGAGGCTACGCCCGAACTGGGCCGCGAGCCGGTGGAGGACCTGTCCCTGGGCTTCCCGGCCGGCGATATCCGCAACTTCCCGCTGGTCAAGCATCAGCTCCAGGAGGGCAGCGAGTATATGAGCCTGTATACCGGACATGACAGCAATATGTCCATCGAGGGCAACGCCTCCATCAACTACGAGCGCGTGTTCGACTCCAAGCACAGGGTAAGCGGCCTGATGCTGTTCAGCATCCGCAACCACCAGAGAAACGTGCCCGCCAGTTATATTTATGCCTTCCCGTACCGGTATCTGGGCCTGGCAGGACGTCTGTCGTATTCCTATGCAGACCGCTACTTCATTGAAGGCAACTTCGGTTACAACGGTTCCGAGAACTTCGCCCCGGCCCATCAGTTCGGTTTCTTCCCGTCCATCGCCGTGGGCTATATGATTAGCAACGAGGAGTTCTGGGAGCCCATCAAGGATGCCGTCAACGTATTGAAACTGAAGGCTTCCTACGGTCTGGTGGGTAACGGTGATATCGGCGGAACCCGTTTCGCCTTCAACACCACCATGAATACCGGTGCGGCCGGATTTACCTTCGGTGAAGCGAACAAGCGGACCTGGGTGACCGGTATCGCCACCGCCCAGCGCGGTGACGACTCCGTGGGCTGGGAAACCGCCCGCAAGATGAACCTCGGTATCGAGACCCGTTTCTTCAACCAATTGAGCGTCAATTTCGACTACTTCCAGGAGCTGCGTGACGGTATCTATGTGACTCGTCAGAGCATCCCTTCGGTCGTGGGTGAAAATACCAACCAGTTCGCCAACATCGGCCGCCTGCAGAACAAAGGTTTCGAGGTGAACGTGGAGTACGAAAAGACCTTCTCCAACAAGTTCTATCTGTCCGCCCGCGGCAACTACAGCTACAACCGCAACCAGAAGCTCTATGATGATATCGCTCCCCAGCTGTGGGCCTATCAGAACACCTTCGGATATACGGTTTACCAGCAGCGCGGTCTGATTGCGGAAGGCCTCTTCGAGGACCAGGAAGACATCGACACCTGGCCGAAACAGACCTTCGGCGATGTCCGCCCCGGTGATATTAAGTACCGCGACGTCAACGGTGACGGTGTGGTGGACTCCTTCGATATCGTGCCGATCGGCTACACCCACGTGCCGGAAATCAACTACGGTTTCGGTCTCAGCATGGCCTGGCACGGCGTGGATGCCTCCGTCTTCTTCTCCGGCGTAGCCAACTATACCCGTTTCATCACGGGTGCCAACCTCTACGGTGCCTCCACCAACATGCGCCAGCTCGGCCAGATTTATGCCGACGTGGCGGAAAACCGCTGGACGGTGGACAACCCCAATCCGAACGCCCCGTATCCGCGTCTGGCCACCAACAAGGTGGAAAACAACCAGGTGAATGTCGTTCAGGACGGGCAGTCGGCTCTTTCCACGTATTGGCAGCGCGACATGAGCTTCATGCGTCTGAAGAATGCCGAACTCGGCTATACCTTCCCGAAGCGGTTGACCCGCAAGATTGGCCTCAGCACGGTCCGTATCTATGCCCAGGGTGTCAACCTGCTGACTTTCTCCAAGTTCAAACTGTGGGACCCGGAGCTGAATGCCAGCAACGGCAACACGTACCCGCAGATGCGCACCTACAGTTTCGGTCTTAATATTGCGTTCTAAAAGAGAGGACAGATTATGAAACATATCGCAAGAATATTGATAGCTTTGTCCCTGCTTTCCCTTTCCCTGTCCTGCACCAAGGAACAGGAAGAAGGTCAGAAGGGCGGGAGCAAATTCCTGGAGGTGAACCTGTATGACCAGGCCACCATCGATGAAATCTTTGCCAAGGGAACCACGGCGTTCCGGTATCTGGCCCATCTGTACTCCTTCATCCCGCAGGACGAATCCATCAACAACCGGGAAGGCTGGGTGGTGCCCCGTTCGGATGAAGCCCAGTTCTCCTGGACCCAGTGGGTCAATTACCTGACCTTCCGCGAAGGGAACTATTCCTCCGCCACTTCCGTGACCTACAGCGGTTCCATGGACGTGGCCGGCTTCCTGACCTGGGAGAAATTCTACAAGGCCATCGCCCAGTGCTCCGTGTTCCTGGAGCATATCGACCAGGTGGCCGAATACGGCAACAAAACCAAGGACGAAATCGCCCTGCTGATCAAGCAGTCCAAGGCGGAAGCCCGTTTCCTGCGTGCCTACTACTATTATGTGCTGTTCCGCCAGTATGGCCCGGTCTATCTGTGGATGGACGAGAACGGCAACCCTGTCACGCCCGACCTGAAAGTGGACGGTGCGACGCTGGAGCGCAACACGGTGCAGGAATGCTTCGACTTCATCCTGCGTGAGCTGGACGGCGCCATTGCCGACCTGCCGATTCACGTGGGCGACTACGGCGAGCAGTCCGCCACCTGGCAGGGCCGTGCGACCCGGGGTGCCGCCATGGCCGTCAAGGCCCGTGTCGCCCTGATGCAGGCCTCCCCGCTGTACAACGGTCAGAACGGTACCGGTCTGTATGACAACTTCGTCAGCAAGACCAACGGCAAGAAGTTCTTCCCGGAATACGATCCGAACAAATGGGATATCGCTGCCCAGGCCCAGAAAGACCTGATTGACCTGGCTGAAACCGGTGAATATGCCCTGATGCAGGGTACCACCACCAATCCCAACCCGATGCAGGTGGCTGCGTCCGACTATGAGGCCATCTTCCAGCAGCCGTGGAACAAGGAAACCATCTGGGGCTGGTGGAAGCGCGAATCTTCCGAATACGGCTCCTATGTGGCCGGTGCCGGACAGATTATCGTCTGTACCCTGGCCAACGGTCTGGAACTGGCCGGTTATTCCGGTATCACCCCGTCCCTGAAACTGGTGGACGCCTTCCCGATGCAGGCGACAGGCCGTTATCCCCTCCAGCTGGGCAACATGTACCAGAAGACCAACGGCCGCCTGGACTATTCCAAGCCGAACGTGGACCCGCTTTCCGGCTATCAGGCCGAAGGCTGGACCGAAAACTACAAGGTGCCGGTGAACGCCCCCTGGCAGGGTGACCCGACGCTGGACCCGACCCATCCGACCGGTTTCAAGGCCCACAACAGCACGGTCGGCCGCGACGCCCGCTACTACCAGTGCCTGGTGCCCAGCGGCTTCCCCTGGCCGGACAAGAACCGTGAGGGCGGTCCGATTTACTTTACCTGCTACAACAGCTCCGCCTGTTCCTCCCCGTGGGTGTCTTCCGGCGATGCCAACCGCGTCGGTTACCTGTGGCGCAAGTGGTATCCCACCGACCGGCCGCTCAACAACTGGGCTGCCTATCAGATGGCGGTGGTCTATCCGTCCATCCGTCTGGCCGAGATTTATCTCAATTACGCCGAGTGCCTGATTGAGAAGCCGGCTCCGGACCTGGTCACGGCCTGCGAATACATCAACCGGGTGCGTGCCCGCGCCGGTCTGAACAAGATTGAAGAGGCCTACCCGGGCATCGACGGCGACCGCGACCTGCTGCGCGAAGCGCTCCGGATGGAGCGGATGGTGGAATTCAACGGCGAAACCCTGCGCCACTACGACTGTGTCCGCTGGATGACCGCCAAGGAGGAATACACCACCTACAACTGGACCCTGAAGTGCTCCGCCACGACCTATGAGGAGCAGTATCAGCGGGTGAACAACGACTATGTCGGCGGTGGCAACCCTACTTTCACCGACCGTGACTACCTGTTCCCCATCTACGCCCAGCACCTGGCCGAGATGACCAACATGACCCAGAATCCCGGATTCTAATATTGAAGGATATGAAATATAAGTACATACTTTCCATCGTCCTGGCCGGAGCCTGCCTGTCCGCCTGTCACGATTTCCGCAACGACTATATGGTAAACGATACCGTATACATGCGCAGCGAGACCGATGCCCTGATTCAGGACTTTTCGGTATACGATGCCCAGTTCCGCATCGGTGTCATCAAGGCCGGGAAAGGTCTTTCGCCCAGCACCGTGGAAATCGGCATCGCACCGACGGACTCCCTCCTGGCCTATAACGAGCGCCATTCGACCGGATACCTGCCTCTGCCCAAGAGCCTGTACAATGCCGACGAAATCGACGGCACGGTACTGAACTTCACCGCCGGAGAAGCCCGGCAGAAAGTGGACGTGAAATGGGATCCGCGCGCCATGGTCACCAAGATGACCACCGAGACCGACGCCTTTGTCATCCCGGTCTTCATCCGCAAGGCCGACCTGGCCGTCAGCACGACCAAGTACATGGTGCTGGTCCGTCCTGTCCTGTCCACCCTGAGCGTACGCGCCCTGGACAACCCGATGACCTGCAAGGAAGAATCCGTCGCTACGGCCAAGGTCGGCGTGAAACTGGACCATGCCATTCCGAATCACAACGTAATCGTGAAGTTCCACTTCGACCCCGCCGCCACCACCGTAAACGGGATTGACTACGTGGCTGCCCCGGCCGGTTCCGTTACGCTCCCTTCCGGAGAAGCGACCATCAAAGCCGGTGATATCGAGACGGATATCGAAGTAGCCATGGATATGAACAAAGTGGGCCTGGATGTGTCCCACGTCGCCGGCATCATCAAGATTGACGCCGTGGAGGTTGTCACCGAAAACGGCAACCTGGACTTCATGCCCGTTACCGAGGATGAGATGGTGGTCCGCGTTACCAAGACCAAGAAATCATGATGCATTGCCGGGTCATCGCCTTTTTGCTTCCTGTCGTGCTGCTGGCCTGTGCCGGCGGACGGCGGGAAGCCGAGCGTATTGCACAACCTGCCCTGCAGATGGATGTGGATTCCGTCGGCAGCCATTCTGTCTGGATAGACCTGAAACTGGTCAACGCGCAGAAGGCGTGGCTGTGGGCTGTGACCGGTGACCTGGCCGACAAAACTGCCGAACAAATCCGCACCAACGGGAAAGCCTTCGACGCTGGTCTCCATCTGGAATATGGAGTACTGCAGCCGTCGACGGATTATATCCTGTATGCCTGCGCAGAAGGGGAGAACGGCCGTTTGGGCGCCGTTGTCAAAACGACGTTCCAGACCTGGAAGGGTGGCCTGTATGCCTGGGAGGAATCCCGTACGAAGGTGCCCTTCTTTGCCGATATGGCCCTGCTGTACGGCGCTGCCGGCCGTACACCCAAGTACTGGTCCCGCGACCGGCTGAAGTCTTTCGTCACCTGGACCGACCCGGACACCGGCGAGGAAAAATGGCTGTTCGACGCCTTCCTGATTCTGGAGGGCCGGACGTCGGATTACCCGCCCCGTTCCTATGCGGTCGGCGCCCGTGACTGGAGCAACCCGAGCATCGCCATGCCGGCCGCCAACCAGGCGGACGCCCTGACATTCCTGGATTACTGGTTCAATTCCGAAAACGGTCTTCCTGCGCTGGATGCCCTGACGGGAGAGGCGATTGCCCGGATTGGCGAACCGGTGGCGAAGACGAAAATCATCGTGATGATGCCGGACATCGCCCCGCGGGAGCGCTACAATGTGGTCGGCTCTTCGACCACGTACTGGGGGAAACTGCAAGGCGTACAGACCGATTTCTCCCAACCCGCACAACGGCGGGCAGCCTATTTCTGGTATGTGGACGAGGTCCGGAAGCGTTTTGCAGAGGCCGGTTTCCAGCATATCGAGCTCGGCGGTTTCTATATCATGTCCGAAGAACTGCCCAGTACGCGTTCCGGCGTCGGCGGCCGTGGCGGGGATACCGTCAACGGTGTCCTGCTGGATGGATGGGAGGTCGGCTACAAGGCCTGGGACGAAGTGTTCCCGATGGTTTCCGACTATATCCACCGGTATCGTGAGAGCGTATGCTGGATTCCCTACCGTGCGGCAGCCGGGTACCGGTATTGGACCGAGTTCGGCATCGATTATGCCTGGATGCAGCCCAACTATTATTGGGACACCTTCGGGGTGAATCCCATGTCCTCTTTCTTCTCCGAAATCGCACGGTACAACCTGGCGATGGAGCTGGAGTTCGATGACATGATGATGCCGCATCCCCGTGACCGCCAGGCGTCCGAGTACACGAAGGAAAAGGACGGCAAAACGGTCACGGAAACCTGGGAGGACTATGCAAACCGCTGGCGGAGCTACATTGAAGGCATGAAGAGCGCCGGCGTATACGGCGTGAAACCCATCGCCATGTACCAGGACACCGACTCCTTCAATCACCTGCGCCAATCCTCCGACCCGGTCGACAACGAAGCTTTTCACGAGCTCTGCCGACTGATTGCAAATGACCCTTTGAAAGCGAATAACCGATAAATAACATTAAAAACATTTCTTATGAAAAAGATTCTCTATGCGTTGATGGCAGCATCCTTGCTTTTCGCCTGCAACAAGCCGGCAGAGCAGGAACCGACTCCGGTCAAACCGGAACCGACCATCGAGGTTGAGGAGGTGGAAACCCTCTCCGCCGATGCCCAGAATTTCCAGGTCAAGGTGACCGCCACTGTCGCATTCGACGTGGTGATTCCCGAAGAGGCCGCGTGGCTGAAATATGTCGGCACCAAAGCGGCCGAGACCAAGACCCTGGAATTCTCCGTCACCAAGAATGAAGAGGAAAACATGCGGCAGACCCGCGTAACCCTCAAACCCCAGGACGGTACCGAGTCCAAGACCTTCGCCGTGATGCAGAAAGCCGGCGCCGGTATCGAAATTTCGGTCGAGTCCGAGGAAATCTATCCGGTGGAAGGCGGTACCTTCGAGTTGAATGTGACGTCCAACGTGCCTTTCTCCGCCTCTACGGAGGCCGACTGGATTGACGTATCCGTCACCGCCGACAAGGCCATCCTGACCCTGGCGCCGAACAGCGAACCCGCCGTTCGCGAGGCTGAGGTGAACTTCTACCGTGAAGGCACCGACAAGCTGATTTACGTCCTGAAGATCAAACAGAGCGAACCGCACGTGATTCTCAACGAAGTCGGTTATGCCGACCTGGCGGCCGCCCTGGCCGTTTATGCCGAGCTGGCAGACGGTCCGGCCACCCTGACCCTGGCTGCCGGTACGCACAAAGGCGATATCATCATCGACGAGACCAACATGCCGCTCACCATCGAGGGCAACGGCGTGGCCGTTCTCGACGGCTCCATCGAGATTAAGAAGCAGGCTGCCACCATCAGCGGTCTGACCATCTGCAACAGCGGCGAAGGCTCCCTGCCGACCCTCGGCACCAGCTACAACTACCCGCACGGTATCATGCTCCATTCGGCCGGTTACGGCGTGACGATTACCAATGTAACGATTGATATGACCAACCTCGCGGAAAATGCAACCGGTATCTTCCTCCTTTCCGAGGAGAGCGGCTACGGCCACGACATCATCCGCAGCACTACGGTGGACGGCGGCAAGGGACACCGCCTGATGCAGATTTACGGCGGCCGGGCCAGCCTGACCACCAACACCTTCAAGAATCCTTATTCTTCCTATGCGGTGCGGATTGGCAACGAGAACAACGACGTCGTCCTGGCGAGCAATACTTTCGAAGGCCCTTCCGCCTGCGGTGTCCACTTCAACAACCTGAAAACCAGCACCATTACCCTGGGTAACGGCGCCCGTGACAACAACAAGTTCAACGGCAACATTTCCACCCCGTACAAGGCCAATGCCGACGTCACCACCGAGGGCAACACCTTCGCTCCACAGGTGGAATATGTCGACGGTGTCGTGAACGTGCTGATTGACCCGAACGCCATGACCACCCTGACCCGCGTCTGGGGCCACTACAACGGCAGCAAAGGCGACTGGGACGACGCTGTGACGGACTGCTCCAACTGGAACCGCAACGCCGTCATCCTCGGCGACTATGTCTATGTGACCATCGCCGGCAACGAGATTGGAAAATACGGCGTGGCCGTATTCAGCCGGGCTGACGGCTCCTATGTCCGTACGATTACCGACGGCTTCCCGATGGAAGGCCGCTTCTGGACCAGCGGTATCGTCAAGGTGCCCAGCTACGAGACGACGGATATCTATGTGTCCAACATGGCGATGGGCGACAGCGGCCAGAAGCTGCAGATTTACCGCCTGACCGATCCGGACAGCGAAGGTGTTCCGACCCGGGCTGAGACTGTGCTGGACGGCTACGAAGTGCCGGCCGGCGAGCGATATGGTGACAAGATGACCTTCTGGGGCAACGATGAGGACGGCCTGTTCTCCTTCGTCTCCTTCTATGTGCCGGAATCCAAGAACGGCCAGCGTACTTCGATTGATTTCCACATTGCCGGCGGCGCCATCGACCCGCAGGCCACCGAGGCTCCTTATCTGCAGACGACCAAGGGCGCCGAGACAGGCGGTATCTATATCACGTCCTCTCCGGCCGGTACGGGCGATAACGCCACCCGTCAGGCCCTGTACGCCAGCAACTTCAGCCTCCGTTTCATCGTCATGTGGTATTATGGCAAGCCGGACGGCTGGTATCAAACCATAATGGCGGAAGAGAACGGTGAAGCCGTCTATTCCAATTACTCCGGCATGGGCAACTTTGACAACAACGCGCTCGATCCGCGCCTGTTCTACCTCAACGGTGAAGAGTACCTCTGCTATGTCAGCATCGAGCAGGACGCCAACCAGCGTTCTTACGGTTACCTGCGGCTGATCCGGGTGCCTGCCGCCACCGATCCCGACGGTTACCACTTCCGCAAGGCCCTGTATGACAACCGCAACAACGACAACAACTTCCAGCGGTATGCCCTCGGCGACCCGGATGACTTCTTCGCGGTCGGCCACGAAGGCACGAACAAGACCGGTTATTGCGATGTCCTGACCACCGATGAAGGCGACATCTACATCCTTGCCGGTATCACTTCCACGGGTATGTCCCTGTTCAAGGTTGACTGATAAGCATGAAAATCAAATATTTACTGACTTGTTTCCTGTTCTTTTCCGCCGCGCTTGCCTGCAAGCCGGCGGAAGAGACCAGTTCTGCCACGGCGCGGCCCAAGCCGGAAGGTCTGGCCATCGAGCAGTTGACCGAGACGGACGCCCGGCTTACCTGGACAGCCATGACGGGCAGTCAGGGATACCGCGTGTACCTGCGGACGGAAACGTCCGCCTACCATGTGGAACCCCTGAATATGAACAACCCGCTGCCTGCAGGGGAAACGTCCTATGAATACGGCGGCCTGGAGGCGGGCAAGAAGTACAGTTTCGGCGTACAGTCGCTCGGGAAAAGTCTCACGGAGCACTCCGCCATCGCCTATGCGCCGGAGTACACGATGCAGACCGCCTACGAGGCTTCCCAGCATGACGGGACCCATATCGATGCGCCCGCGGACGTCACCGCCGTGGCGGAGCGCGGCGAACTGAAGGTCACCTGGAAAGCGGCCGGAGACCGGGCCGAAGGGTACAAGGTCTATATCCGTTCCCAGGAAGAGGAAAGCTTCGGCCCGGCCGTGGCGAGCCTCGCCGCCGGTGAAACCTCCTATGCCGTCAGCGGTCTGGCCGCGGGTACCTATGTCGCCGGCGTACAGGCCGTTGCCAAGCCGCTGCGGGAAAGCTCCCGGCTGGCGGAAAGCGGTCCCTGCCGCGTCCAGGATCCGTCCAAGACCCCGGTTATCAACGATGTCAAGTCCACCTACGCCTATGTGATGGTCAACTATACCATCAAGGGCCTGGGCAACAACCCCGAGCATGGCCTGTGCTTCTCCAAAGACGGCATCCCCGACCTGGACGATACCGTTATCTGGGGGCCGAGCCTGCCTTCCAACAAAACGGTCAGCCAGCTGATTCCCAACGCCGTACTGGAATATGACACCGACTTCCAGGTCTGTGTCTATGCCCGTTCCGGCGACGATGTCTGGTACAGTACGCCGGTGAAGGTCCGCCTGGGCGAAGAGCCCGCCCTGCCTTCCCTGGACTGGAAACGGGTGTCCAATCCCGCAGGCGTTCCCGCCGGTGTGGAGGTCTATGCGACCGAAACCCCGCTGAACGGCCGGCCTTTCAAGGCCTGGTATGCCGTGGCGGACTGCCGGAAAGACATCGAACTGCGCATGGTAGCCCCCTCTTCGCTCACGACCATCGACAAACTGTCGGCCGGTTTCAACGGCGATTGCTATGTGATGATCAACGGTGGCTATTTCGCTTGGGACAGCGGTTGGTCTTCCCCTTATGTAATTGACGGAAAACGGGTTGGCGACGGTTATGGCTCCTCCCGCACTTCCGACAAGAGCTGGACCCTGACGACCCCGGCCGTGTTGGGTGTGGACAAAGAAGGCAACGCCTCCGCCTACTGGTGGTCGGCCCGTCCGAGCAAGGCGTATTACTATACCCTGCCGCAGCCGACGGTGCCCGACCAGGCCAAATACTGGTATGAGTCCAACGACACCCAGCTCAGTTCCTTCCCGGGACAGGACCAGCAGTGGGAGCCGTACAACGCAATCAGCGCGGGCCCGATGGTCCTGTATGACAACAAGGTGGTGGTCGACCATTCCCATAACGGAGACTGGTATACGACCAACTACGAACTGTTGGCCAGCGATATCTTCCCGGGTTACAGCCCGGACCGTACGGCCATCGGCATCCTGGCGGACGGCCGTGTCGTCCTGTTCGTCTGTGACGGCCGCGTGGATGAAAGCGACGGCGCCTCCCTGCCGGAGCTGGGCCTGGTGATGAAGAGCATCGGCTGTGTCGCGGCTCAGAACCTGGACGGCGGCGGCTCGACCGGCATGATGCTGGGCAGCACCCACCTCAACACCTGGGAACAGGGCAAGGGTTCGTCCCGCAAGCAGGAGTACCGGGCCGTCAAGACGGCGGTCGGTTTCTTCAAGCGCAGATAGGCGTATAAAAACTCCGATTCTTGCATCGTTTTATGAATTTTTTTATAAATTTGTAAGACGATGCTTTTTATTGGCATAATCATTAACTAAAACATAAACACACATGGCAAAGAAAAATGGCAACATCATCGCGATTATCACGATGGTATTCCTGTTCGGAATGATTTCTTTCGTTACGAACCTCGCCGCACCTCTGGGCAACATCTGGAAGATGCAGCCGCAGATTGCGGGTTCCAACGCCCTCGGTATGATGGGCAACATGATGAACTTCCTGGCATACGCCATCATGGGTATTCCGGCCGGTAACCTGCTCAGCAAAATCGGCTACAAGAAGACCATTCTGGCGGCTATCGCGGTCGGTTTCTTGGGCGTTTTCGTCCAGTTCCTCTCCGGTGTCGTCGCCTCCTTCCCGACCAACTTCGTGGTGTACCTGCTCGGTGCGTTCATCTGCGGTTTCTCCGTCTGTATGCTGAACACGGTCGTGAACCCGGCCCTGAAGATTCTCGGCGGCGCCCGTTCCAACCAGTACATCCAGGTCGGCGGCTCCTTCAACTCCCTCATGGGTACCCTGACCCCGATGTTCGTCGGTGCCCTGATCGGCCAGTTGACCGCCCAGTCCGCCATTTCTGACGTCAACCCGCTGCTCTACATCGCCATGGGCGTCTTCGCAGCTGCGTTCGTCATCCTGCTGTTCATCCCCATCGAGGACCCGAAGGCCGAATCCAAAGGCGAGGTGGCTGCCAGCCCTTGGCAGTTCCGTCACTTCATCTTCGGTATCATTGCCATCTTTATCTATGTCGGTGTCGAGGTGGGTATCCCCGGTACGCTGAACTTCTACCTCTCCGATCCTGAGAGCGGCGCCGGTATGGACCCGGCCACCGCAGCTTCCATCGCCGGTTTCGTGGCCGGTACCTATTGGTTCCTGATGCTGGTCGGCCGTCTGATTTCCACCGTTATCAGCGGTAAGGTGTCTTCCCGCGCCCAGCTCACCTGCGTGTCCGCTGTCGCCCTGCTGCTGGTTCTGGTCGCCATCTTCGCTTCCCCTGCCACCCGCGCTTCGATGCCCGCTTTCACCGGTTCCGGTTTCTCCATGGTCAATATCCCGCTGTCCGCCCTGCTGCTCGTCCTCTGCGGTCTGTGCACCAGCGTGATGTGGGGTACCATCTTTGACCTGGCCGTCGAAGGCCTGGGTGCCGCAACCGAAAAGGCTTCCGGTATCTTCATGGCCATGGTGGTCGGTGGCGGTATCCTCCCGCTCCTGCAGAACTTCATTGCCGACAAGGTAAGCTATATGGGCAGCTACTGGGTGATTGTCTGCGGTCTCGCCTTCATCCTCTTCTTCGCCCTCGTCGGTTCCCGTATCAAGAAAGCATAAACTCTTAGCATATAAATAATTATGGCAAAAGAACTCGTTATCGGCATTGATGTCGGCGGACAGACCACCAAATGTGGCATCGTCGATGCCCGCGGTACGGTCCTGGCCCAGACGGTCATCCGTTCCGATACCTATACCGAAATCGCACCCTACATCGCAGAACTGGCGGAAGCCCTGAAGCGCATCATCTCCGAAGCGAAAGCGGAAAACAACATCCGCGGCATCGGTGTGGGCGCCCCGAACGGCAACTACTATACCGGCATTATTGAAAACGCTCCGAACCTGACCTGGGGCGGCACCAAATCCATTCCCTTCGCCAAGATGCTTTCCGAGGCGATGGACGGGATTCCGGTGTGTCTGACCAATGACGCCAACGCAGCCGCCATGGGCGAAATGACCTATGGCGCCGCCCGCGGTATGAAGAATTTCATCATGATTACCCTGGGAACAGGCGTGGGTAGCGGTATCGTCATCAACGGGGAAGTGGTCTACGGTCACGACGGTTTTGCCGGCGAGCTTGGTCACACCTGCGCGGTGCGTCACAACGGCCGTCTGTGCGGTTGCGGCAAGACCGGCTGTCTGGAAGCCTATTGCTCCGCCATCGGTATCGCCCGTACGGCCCGCGAATGGCTGGATATGAGCGACGAACCGTCTTCGCTGCGCAGCCTGGACAAGATTACCTCCAAGGATATCTACGATGCCGCGAAGGATGGTGACAAACTCGCCCTCCGGGTGTTTGATTTCACCGGCGAGATGCTGGGCGCCAGCCTGGCCGATTTCATCGCCTTCTCCGCTCCGGAAGCCATCGTGCTCTTCGGCGGTCTGGCCCGTGCCAAAGAGTTCCTGACGGAACCGATTCAGCGCAGCATGAACGCCAACGTCCTGCCGCTGTGGCGCGACAAGGTGAAACTGGTGTTCTCCCAGCTGAAAGAATCCGATGCCGCCATCCTCGGCGCTTCGGCCCTGGGCTGGGAACTGTAGTTCTCCGAACGTCTTGCAAGTGGAAGGCCGAAAGGTTT
The DNA here is from genome assembly GCA_902796555.1 of uncultured Bacteroidia bacterium. Classification (GTDB taxonomy): domain Bacteria; phylum Bacteroidota; class Bacteroidia; order Bacteroidales; family UBA932; genus Cryptobacteroides. The sequence goes on along the minus strand of CADBPR010000100.1, from coordinate 25,963 downwards.
TCCACTTGTTTTTTTATGCGCGTCGGGGCCCCCTCCCGGGCGGAACGTTCCATCGGCCGGCCATTGTCGCGGCAGCCGTTTGAAAAGCTGTCAGTATTTGTTATCTTTGTACCGATGGATGAATTGAACAGCAGACAGCGCGAAGCCGTCGTCTCCACGGAGGGACGGATTCGGGTCGTGGCCGGTGCCGGAACAGGCAAGACCAAGGCCCTGACGCACCGGTATGCCTATCTGGTCAACACCCTGGGCATCGACCCGGCCAACATCCTCTGCCTGACGTTCACCAACAAAGCCGCCGCCGAAATGCGCCAGCGGATTGCCTCCATGGTCCACAGCGGCGACTACAACGACTTTGTCTGCACCATCCACGGCTTCTGCGTCAAATTCCTGCGCAAAGAAATCTACCGCATCGGCTTTCCCAAAGGCTTCACCGTTCTGGACGAGGAGGACTGCAAGGCCCTCGCCAAGGATACGATGGACGAAATGGGCATCAAGCGGACCGAAAAGACGGTCAAACAGTTCCTGGATGCCATCGGAAGCGAAAAAGCGCTGAACGGCTATATCGAAACCTATATGCTGCCGGGCTGTGTCGTGACCGACATGCAGCGCAAGACCTCCCGCCTGGCCGGCTATGTCAGCCGCCAGATGAAACATTTCGCCCTGGATTTCGACGACCTCGTCAATCTGACGAAATACATCCTGGACCGCTTCCAGGAGGCCCGGGATTGGTGGCAGAATGCCCTGAACTATATCATGGTGGACGAGGCGCAGGACTGCAACCTGGACGACTGGGACCTCATCGAACGCCTGGCCGCCCGGCACCGGAACCTCTTTGTCGTCGGCGACCCGGACCAGTCCATTTATGAATGGCGGGGCGCCCGGCCCGACCTTTTCGTCCATTTCGCTTCGGACCGGGACATCATCCTGGACGAAAATTATCGCAGTACACCCAAGATTCTGGATATCGCCAACTGCGTGATATCCAATAATAAAAACCGTATCCCGAAAGATTTGTTCACCCGCCGGGCCGAGGGCCGCGCCGTGATTCATTTCCATGGAAAGACCGAAAAAGAAGAGATGGAATGGGTGGTCCGGCAGATTCGGATTCTGCTGGATGCCGGCGCACGGGTCAACGACATCGCCGTCCTCTATCGGAGCGGATGGCAGTCGCGGGCCATCGAACAGGAACTCCTTTCCGCCAAGCTGGAATATACCATCTGGGGCGGGACCCGCTTCTTTGAGCGGCGGGAAATCAAAGATGCCCTGAGCTACCTGCGCCTGATTGCCCATCCGGAAGACGACCTTTCATTCGAACGGATTATCAATGTCCCTTCGCGCAAGCTGGGCCGGGTGTGGCAGGACCAGCTGCGCCGCCTGGCCCTCCAGGACGACAAGCCCCTGTATCCCACCCTGCGCGACCATCTGGACGAACTGGGGAAAGAAGGGGCCGTGGCCTTCGTGACGCTGATAGAAGAAGCCCGCGAATATGCCGCCGGCCATCGGATTTCCGATTTGCTGACGCGGGTGCTGGACCGCTCCGGGCTGAAAAAAGCCATTCGGGAAGACCAGGATGAAGACCGGCTGGAAAATCTGGACGAGCTGCTGTCCTCCATCCGTTTCTATGAGACCGCCCGTGCGGAAGACGAAGTGACCCTGTCGGATTACCTGCAGGACATCGCCCTGTATACCAACGACGACCACCGCAAAGAGGCGCCGACCCTGAAACTGATGACCATCCACCAGGCCAAGGGGCTGGAGTTTCCCTTTGTGTTTATCATCGGGCTGAGCGAGGGCATTTTCCCGAACATGCGCTCGGTCCGGGAGTACAAGAAAAACGGAGAAGAGGAGGAACGCCGCCTGATGTACGTCGCCATTACCCGGGCCGAAAAGGCACTTTTCCTGACCGAGTCCGAAGGGTATAACCTCTCGACCAAGATGAACAAGTACCCTTCCCGTTTCCTGGCGGAAATCAAGCGGGAGATGCTGGTGACCGAAGGGGTGGTGCCGGAAGACCTGTGGCGGGGGACCCGTAATCTGATTCATGTGCTGGATGAGGAGATGGACCCCACGCGGCCGCTTATGCCGGCTTCCGGGGACCCTTTTGCCGCCGACCGGGCCGCCTATAACAGCCCCTTCCAGGTGGGTGACACCGTGTGCCATGCGGTCTTTGGAGAAGGCTGTATCCGGGCTGCCAACAAAGAGTTCACGACCTTTGAGGTGGAATTCCGGGACGGTTCCGTCCGCAGCATCCGCAGTCCTTTCCTCTCCCGGCCCGACCTGCCGGAATAACCGTGATAATAATCGCTCAACCATGAAAAGTCGGATTTTTTTCTTGCTGGCAGCGGCCGTAGCTCTCGCTTTCGCCGCCTGCACCGGCCCGGTATCGTATCAGGACAAAACCCTCCCCGCTGAGGTCCGGGCCGCAGACCTCCTGTCGCGGCTGACGCTGGAAGAAAAGGCCTCCCTGGTCCTGTTCAATTCTCCGGCGATAGAACCGTTGGGCATCCAACCGTACAACTGGTGGAACGAAGCCCTGCACGGGGTGGGCCGCAACGGCTCCGCCACCGTCTTTCCCCAGCCCATCGGCATGGCTTCTTCCTTTGACACAGACCGGATTGAAGCGGTGTTCAGCGCTGTTTCGGACGAGGCCCGCGTCAAGAACCGCCTGGCTGCTGAGCAGGGGGAAGTTTTTCGGTATCAGGGACTTACTTTCTGGACGCCCAATATCAACATCTTCCGTGACCCGTGCTGGGGCCGGGGCATGGAAACCTATGGAGAGGACCCGTACCTGACCGGTCAGCTGGGGATGGCTGTGGTCCGCGGCCTGCAGGGCGACCCCGACGCCCCCGTCCGCAAGGCCCATGCCTGCGCCAAGCATTTCGCCGTGCATTCCGGCCCGGAGAGCAGCCGCCACCGCTTTGACGTGGATGTTTCCGAGCGGGACCTCCGGGAGACCTACCTGCCCGCCTTCAAAGACTTGGTGACGAAGGCCGGTGTCCGGGAAGTGATGACCGCCTACAACCGGTTCCGCGGGGTTCCCTGTACCGCTTCCTCCTATCTGGTGCAGGACATTCTGCGCAAGGAATGGGGCTATGAGGGCATGGTCGTATCCGACTGCTGGGCCGTCGCGGATTTTTATATAGAAGGCCGTCACGGTTATTCTTCTTCCATGATGGAGGCCGCCGCGCTTGCCGTGCGGAATGGCGTCGATGTCGAATGTGGTGACAGTTATACCTCCATTGTCGAGGCTGTAGAAAAGGGACTGCTCAAGGAAGAAGAGCTGGACCGGAACCTTCTCCGGGTGCTGACCGAGCGCTTCCGGCTGGGCGAAATGGACCGCGAATCCCCTTGGGACGGGCTGGATTCCGCCATTGTGGAAGGTCCGGCACACCGGGCCCTCGCGCTGGAAATGGCCCGCGCGTCGATGGTGCTGCTGCAGAACAACGGCATCCTTCCGCTCCGCGCCGGGCAGAAAATCGCCCTGGTCGGACCCAATGCCGATGACAAAGAAATGCTCTGGGGCAACTACAATCCCGTTCCCAAGCATACGGTGACCCTGCTGCAAGCCCTGCGGCAGCGCATTCCCGACCTGGTGAGCTTCCGTGGCTGCGACATCGTGGATGCGGATGACAGTTCGTCCGCCTTGGACGACAAAACCCTGCTGCAGCAACTGGAAGGCGTGGATGTCGTGGTGTTTGCCGGCGGCATTTCACCCCGCTTGGAGGGCGAGGAAATGCCGGTCCAGGTGCCTGGTTTCTCCGGCGGCGACCGTACGGACATCGAACTTCCCGCCGTGCAGCGCCGTCTGCTCAAAACCCTGCATGCGGCCGGTAAGAAGGTGGTTCTGGTGAACTTCTCGGGCAGCGCCATGGGCCTTGTTCCCGAGACGGAGACCTGCGACGCCATCCTCCAGGCTTGGTATCCGGGCCAGGAAGGCGGCACCGCCGTGGCCGACATCCTGCTGGGCGACGTGAATCCGTCCGGAAAACTGCCGGTCACCTTCTACAAGAGCGTCGACCAGCTGCCCGATGTGGAGGACTACGCGATGGAAGGCCATACCTACCGCTATTTCCGCGGGGAGCCGCTCTATCCTTTCGGCTACGGCCTCAGTTATTCCCGCTTCAGCTACGGGGATGCCCGGATCAGGGGCAGGAAACTGCTGGTTCCGGTCACCAATACTTCTGCCGTGGACGGGACGGAAGTGGTGCAGCTCTATGTCCGTCGCCCGGACGATGCCGAAGGCCCCGTCAAAACCCTCCGGGGGTTCCAGCGCGTCCAGGTGCCCGCCGGCGCCACAGTAACGGTTGCCTTCCCGTTGACCCCGGACACGTTCCTGTGGTGGGATGCCCGCTCCGGGGACATGAAGCCGCTCCGGGGCTATTATGAGCTCCTGTATGGCGGTTCTTCCGCTCAGGATGCCCTCAAATCTGTACCCTATCGCTATTAGAGGCGCTTGAGAAGCTACGGCCGCGGAAACGACGTTTGGCGAGGGACAGCCCCTCCCCGTTACCGGACCACGATGCGCGCGTCGGGCAGGCCCGGGGCGGACACGGTCACGAAAACCGGCGCGGCCGGCTTGACCTGGGGACGATGGCTCAGGCGGCCCTGCGGACGCGGGGGTGCCTGGCGGTAGACAATCGCGGAACACAGGCCGCCAAAGGCCGGCAGGGTCGGACTGTAGAAGGGGATATGGCTGGTCGGGTCGCCGGCATCCGTAGCCACCAGCCGGGCAGGACCTGATACGTTGAATGTCAGTTCGTTGGTGGCGGTCGGAACCAGCCGGCCCTGTGCATCCACCACCTTCACCGTGACAAAAACCGTCTTTCCGGACGTTTCGGCGGACAGTTCCAGGCGGGCCGGAGCCCCGGTTGTCGCCACCGTGTCGCAGGCCCATTCCTTGCCATCCTTCCAGGTCACCACGCGCACTTCGCCCGGTTCGTAGACCACGTCGTCCCAGCGCAGGCGGTACACGCCCTCGCCGCGCCGGCGCACGCCCTGGGAGCGGCCGTTGACAAACAGCTCTCCGCTGTCGCCGGACGTAAACACATGGACCGGCGTGACTTCACCTTCGCGCCCGGCCCAGTTCCAATGCGGCAGGATGTGGGCCATCGGGTAGTCCCGGCGCCAACGCGACTGATAGAGCCAGTACAAGTCTTTCGGGAAACCGGCCAGGTCGAAAATGCCGAAATACGAACTCCGGGAAGGCGGGGCGTTCCGGCTCATTTCCTCCAATTCCTTTTCGGCGGCCGCCCGGGCGGCTTCGTCATGGAAATTGGTCAGCACCGTCGGGTCGAAATTATACGGGGTCGGTTCACCGATATAGTCGAAGCCGGACCAGACGAATTCCCCGCAGAAATCCGGGTTCAGGTCCTCGTGATACCATTCATGGTCCGGGCTGCTGGCCCAGTAGGGCGCATACAGGCAGTAGGAACTGACCTGGTACGGCGCTCCTTCGTTCCATCCTTGCGCCTTGTCGTCGCTCACCGGGAACCGGTAATACCCGCGCGTACTGATGCAGGAAGCCGTTTCGCTGCCATAGAAAGGCTGGGACGGGAATTCGCTGTGGAAACGGGCGTAATGGTCCGGTTTGTAATTGAATCCGAATACGTCCACCGTCTCGTGATAGGGCTGGAAGGCGCCCCATACATTGTCGTTGCCGCTGGTGGTGGGCCGGGTCGGGTCCTCCCGGTGGCAAATCTCCGTCAGGCGGCGCGGAATGTCCCACTTGTCGCTGTATCCCTGCTCCCCGCACTCGTTGCCCACGCTCCAGAGAATCACGCTGGGATGGTTGCGGTCCCGGTGAATCATATCCACCAGGTCGCGCTCCGCCCACTCTTCGAACAGGGTGGCGTAACCGTTCGGCTTTTTGGGCACGGTCCAGGTGTCCGTCAGTTCGTCGATGGCCAGGAATCCCATCCGGTCGCACAGGTCCAGCAGGGCCGGTGCCGGGGGATTATGGGCGAAACGGACCGCGTTGCAGCCCAGTTCTTTCAGCTGCCGGAGGCGCCGTTCCCACACGGCTTCGTTCCACACAGCCCCCAGGGCGCCGCTGTCATGGTGCAGACAGACACCCTGCAGGAAGCAGCGTTCGCCGTTCAGGTAGAACCCGTCAGGGCGGAACTCCGCCGTCCGGATGCCGAAGGTGGTGAGGTGTTCTTCGGTCCGGCCGGTTTCCAGGTCGCGGACCGTGGTTTTCAGCGTATAGCAGAACGGAGCGGACGGGCTCCAGCGCCGGGCTGCCGGGATGCGGAAGACCTGCTCTACCGTTTCACCCGCAGCGCTGGTTTTCCGGTTCTCCAGTGTTTCCGGGGCCGTTCCGAAGAACGATGCCTCGGGCAGGGGAATGGCGGACAACACCTCGGCCCGGCCGCTCCCGCGCAGCGTCGTGCGCACCCGTACCGTGGCCGTTCCTTTGTCATTGACGGCTTCCGTCGTCACCTGGATACCCTGCCAGGCCACGCCGGTTTTCTCCGCCTTGACCAGGTGTACGTCCCGGTAGATTCCGCCGCCGGGGTACCAACGGCTGGAATTCGGCAGGTTGTTCACCCGGACCGCCACCACGTTGTCGCCGTCCCGCAGCCAGGGGCTGAGGTCTACCCGGAAGGACGAATAACCGTAGGGCCGTCCGCCGGCTTCATGGCCGTTCACATAGACCGTAGAATGGGACATAACGCCGTCGAAATCCAGGAAATACAGGGACTCCGATGCCTCCAGCTGAAGGTGCCGGCGGTACCAGGCGGTTCCCCACCATTCCAGTTTCCCCGTTTCGCCGGGGTAACTTTGCACGAAAGGTCCCTCCACGCCCCAGTCGTGGGGCAGGTCGAGAACCCGCCAGGCGCTGTCGTCGAAGGCCGGGTCGGCATAGGCCGGATTGTCACCTTTGCAGAACGACCAATCGGCATTCAGCAGGCCGCTTTCCTGGGCCCGGACTGTGCAGGCGGCCAGGAGGCAAAGCAGAAGGATGGGGAGCTTTTTCATAAACGCTTGCTTACTCTTTGAACGGGTCCAGTGCAGCGGTCGGGGTGCCGCCAGTGAAGCAGCCCTTGTCATAGCCGCCGTTGTAGCCGGCCGGGGCCTCGGGCTCCCAATAGAAGATGCCGCCGAGGACTTCGCCGCTTGTGCCGAACTCGCTCATAATCTTGCTGATCATGGACTTGCAAGTTTCCGCCTCGGACCAGGTCATACCGATTTCGCAAATCATGACCGGCCGTCCGTAGGTGGTGTTGGCGGTCTTGATGTTGTTCACGAGCGTTGTCGTGGAAGACTGCCAGGAGTCGGCTTCCGGGTAGAAGGAAACGCCGATGATGTCGTATTTCCCGCCATTGATGGTCAGGTAACCGAAGATGCGCGCATACAGGTCCGCCCGGTCGCCGCTGTCGATATGGACAATGACCTTGGCCTCCGGGAAAATGGCCTTGACGGCATCGTAGCCGGCGTTGACGAGCTGGGCGAAGTTCGCACCGTTTTCATATTTGCCCAGCGGATACATCATGCCGCCCCGGGTCTCGTTGCCGATCTGGACCCACTGCGGGGTGACGCCGTAGGTCTTCAGAGCGGTCAGCATCTTCGTCACATGGTCGGCAACATCTTTCTGCAGCGCGGCAATGTCGTGCGAGGCCCATGCGGCCGGCACATCCTGGTGGGCCGGGTCTGCCCAGGTGTCGCTGAAGTGGAAGTCAATCATCACGGCCAGGCCGAGCGAAGCGGCCCGGCGGGCCTTGACGAGGACGTCGTCGATGTTGTTCCAGCCCTCGGCCGGGTTGACCCATACGCGCAGCCGGATGGCATTGACGCCACATTCGTCCCGCAGCAGGGTCATGCACTCCCGGCTTTCTCCGGCCTTGTTCTTGAAGGTCAGGCCTTCGCTTTCCATCTGGGTCAGCCAGCTCACGTCGGCGCCCTTGGCGAAGGTTACGGTTTTCGTTTCCGGAACGCTGTTGTCCGGGGCGTTATAAGGCTGAGCCGGGGTGCAGCAGGTGACCAGCAGCGCTGCCGCCAGAGTCAATATATTTATTTTCATTGCTTTTCGATGCTATAGGTTCCTTTGCAAATATCTACGGTGAACAGGCAGGTGCTGCCGATGTAGGAATCGTCCAGCGGACAGCCGTCGGCGTTGTAACGCAGGATGCCGTCGCTGCCGCCGAAGAAATAATCCCAGCCGTTGATGTAAATCTTGAAGCCCCAGGGGGTCTTGTCTTCGACAGGGATGGCCAGGCTGTACACGCCGGCGGTTTCACCGGGCGTCATATCGAGCAGTTCCCAACCGGTATCCTTGCCGACACCGGCAATCTGAACGGTGCTGATGGCCGTGTTGGTGTAGCTCAGGCCGCTCAGGGATACCGTCATCAGGTACAGGCCGGGCGTCTCCGGGGCGGGGATGTTGGTCTCCGTATTCGCCACGAGCGTACCGCTGGTGAAATCGCCGGACTCCATGCCGTAGAAATCGCTCCAGGTATCCTTGATGGTGTAGTACCGGTAGCCCCACTTGGAATTGACGTTGCAGGCGCCGCCATAGGCGAGGTTGTCTTCGTCAAAGAGGGTCAGGTAGTTGTCGAAGTCCCAGTCTTTGTTGGTCCAGCCGTCGTTGATGCCCACCAGGTACAGCTGCTGCGGGACTTCCACCGGGGCGACGCCGCCGGCATCCACGCGCAGGGTCATTGCGCCGAGGTCCAGAATCAGCGATACTTCACCGGTGCCGGCTACGGTCGCGGTCAGGTCGGCAGCCGCCTCGCCGAAGGTTACGGCATCCGCCGTTCCGCCAAAACCCACCGGGGCGTCGGTCGCCTTCGTGTCATCCGTGCCGGTGGCGATGTTGTACTGTTTGCCCGTACCGGAAATCCGGACGGTCACGCTGCCGGCAGCAGTGGCGTTGAATCCGAGTATCCAGCTGTTGGAAGCCTTGTCGAAGACCATGTCGCCGCTGATGTCACCGCTCACGCTCAGGGACGGGATGTACAGGGCGGACCATTCGGCCTTCTTCGTGTCGACGACCGTATAGTAGCAGCCGGCCTGGCCCGGGAACCAGAAGTTCCACTTGTCGGAAGCGGAGCTCAGGTAGAAGGGGAAGCCGTCCTGGCCGAGGTTGCCCCACTCGGTACCGCTGCCTTCCAGCAGGAACCAGTTGTACCAGCTGGAGACACCCATGAAGCCGCCGTAGACGCCTTCGGAAAGGGTCCGGAGAACGGCGCCGGTGTCTTCATGGCTGGAATTCAGGATATGGGCCACGGACAAATCAACTTCGTACGGGGTGACGCCGACGGTCACCGTGTTGCTGTAGACGGGCGTTCCGGTCGCGGACAGGGCGGAGGCCAGCCGGATGTACAGGCTGGACTTTACGCCGCCTTTCAGGCCGAGCCGGCCGGAAAGGGTGTTGAGGCTTTCCACCGTAAACTGCGCGGAGGTAGCACCTTTGGCCACGGCATGGTCATACGTCTTTGCAAAATCCTCTGTCGCAGAGAATTGGAGTGTGTTGACCGTGGCGTTCTTCGGCGCTGCGGCCACACCGGTCGTACCGATGTTGTTGTTGTCCGTCCAGTTGAGGGTCAGGGCCAGGTTGGGGTTGCTCTCCCGCTGGAGAACCACGTCGCCGGAACAGGTCAGGACGACCGGTTCGGGACCGGTGGTGGTCACATGCAGGTCTTCGGCCGGCACACAGGCGGCCAGCAGGGTCGCCAGGGCTGAAAATATCGCTATCTTTTTCATCAGTACTTGTCGTTTTTGAGGTTGGTATTGGCGGACAGTTCGGCGGCCGGGATGGGATAGATGTTGTACTTGTCATCCACGGCTTTGCCGGCGAGGACGCCGCCCTTCCATTGCCAGATATAGCTGCCCCCGGTAAAGCGGCCGTAGCGGCGCAGGTCCGTCCTGCGGACCGCTTCGTGATACAGTTCGCGCGCCCGTTCATCGAGGATGAAATCCAGGTTGAAATCTCCGTCGGCTACCTGGCCGAGGGTGTTGCCATAGGCGCGTTCACGCAGGGCGTTAACCAGCTCCCGGGCGTCGCTGCGGTTGATGCCGCTGCCGCCGCGCAGCTGGGCCTCCGCCTCCATCAGATAGACGTCGGCCAGGCGGAAGAAAGGCCAGTCGGTATCCACGCCGTTCTCGGCGGACGCGGAGGCGATGCTGCCGTCATCCTTGAGGTTGGTCCACTTCTCGCTGAAATAGCCCTCTGCCTGGTTGTCGATATTGCTCGTGAACCACTGGGTAGTGCCGCCGGTATAGAAGCGGCAGCGGCTGTCCTTGCTGGTGGCCACGTCGCCGAACAGGGCCGGCAGTTCTCCGCGGACACGGAACATGCCCCAGCCCTTGTCCAGACCGTAGTCGGCCGGGTTCTGGGCATTGTCGTTCCCGACTTCGCCGCAGATGATATGGGTCGTGCTGCCCCAGGTCACCGCATGGGTGGCATCCACCACGAAGGGGAAGATGATTTCATTGGTACGCAGGTGGTTGTCGGCATTGAACAGCTTGGACCAGTCGCTTTCCAGGGAGTACCCGGCGCCGCGGACTTTCTCGCAATAGGTGATGCAGTCGGTGTAATGGTCGCCGGCGCCATAGACCTCGGCATTGAGGTACAGGCGGGCGAGCAGGGTCCAGGCCGCCGCTTCGCTGGCACGTCCGTATTCGACGGCCGTGCGGCCGGGCAGGGTCAGGGCCTTGAGTTCGCTTTCGATATAGTCGAACAGCTGCTTGCTGTTGTATGCGGCCGGTTTGAAGGCGCCTACCGGCATGGTCTCATCCACGAAGGGCCCCTGGCCGAAGAGATCCAGCACGCACCAATAGGCGAGGGCGCGCAGGAAACGGGCCTCCTGCATATAGGTGGCGACCGTCGCCTTGTCCTGCTCGCTGAAAGCGTCGGCGGCAGCGCCGTGGCGCAGGAATTCATTGCACAGGGCGATGGTATAGTACAGGCGGTAATAGCCGTCGGCGACCCAAGGGTCGTTGGCATCCCAGGTCATATAGGTCAGGGCTTCAATCTTGTCGCCCGAAAGCCAGGTGCAGGCAACCTCGTCGGTGGGTGCCTCCTGGAGGTTGAAATAGCAACGCAGGAAGTCCTGTCCGTTGTTGCTGGCCATGTCGGCGTTGCCGCCGCCTTTCTCCTGGCCGACCAGGGTATAGGAAGCATACAGTTTGGCGAGGACCATCCGGAAGCCGTCCACGCTGTTGTACACGGCGGTTGCGTCGGATTCGGAATCGGTAACCGGACGCTGGTCGAGGTCTTTCATGCAGGAGGTCAGGACCGCCAGGCAGCTCAATAGGCTGATTATTATCTTTTTCATAGTCGCAATCATTTAAAATTCAAGACCTACGGTGAGGGAGAAAATCCGCGGACGCGGGTAGACGGACATGTCGATGCCGCCGGCGCACTCCGGGTCCACGCCGGAATAACCGGTCAGGGTGAAGACATTCTGGACCATGGCGGAGAGATTCAGCCGGCACCAAGGGGCAATCTGGCCGAAATTGTAGGATACCTGCAGGTTGTCCATCTTCAGGAAAGAGGCGTTCTCTACATAGAAGTCGGATTCATACTGCCGTTTGGCGAAATGCGAGGTCATGAAGCTCCGGTGTACCTTGTTCACCTGGAAGGTGTTGTAGGAAACCGTTTCCCAGGCGCCGGTGTTCATGGCCATACCGTTGAAGAGGTAGTTGCCGATGTTGCCGCGCAGGGTGGTGCTGACCGTGAGTTTCTTCCAGCGCAGGCTGGTGGAAAGGCCGAGCATCCAGTCCGGAGCCGGGCTGTGGTGGCGGTAGAGGTCTTTCGTGTTGATTTCTCCGTCCCCGTTCAGGTCGGCATACAGGCCCTCAATCGGGCGGCCCGTCGAAGCCTCGTAAATCTGCTTGTACACAAAGAAACTGTAGGGGGCGTAGTTCTCGGAGAGCACCTGTACATAGTGGGAGTCAATCCAGCCTGCCGGCGTATCGGGCGCTTCGCCTTCCCCGCCCAGGCGGAGATTGGTGATGCGGGTCTTCATCCAGGTGGCATTGGCACTGATGTCCCAGCTGAGGTCCTGGGTGTCGATGACGGCTGCGTTTAAGCTCATTTCCACGCCGGTGCTGCTGATATTGCCTACATTGGTGAGCAGCTGCTTGTCGAAGTTCGTACCCGCGGCGACCGGAACGGTGGCCAGCAGGTCTTCGGTGTTGCGGATATAATAGTCCACGCTGCCGGTAATCCGGTCTTCGAGGAAGCCGAAGTCAAAGCCGACGTTGAAGGCCTTGGTGGTTTCCCACTTGAGGTCGGCGTTGTAGGAGGCCGGGCGGAAAGTCTGCACCGGGACGCCTGCGAACAGGTAGGAGGCACCCGGCTGGCTGGCCGTATACAGCGGCATGTAGCTGTAGTTGGCGATACCGTCCTGCTGGCCTGTGACGCCGTAGCTGACGCGGGCCTTGGCCGTGCTCATGACGCCTTTCAACGGCGCGAAGAAGTCCTCTTCGGAAATCTTCCAGGCGGCCGAAACGGAAGGGAAGAGACCCCAGCGTTTGTCCTTGGCGAAACGGGAAGAACCGTCCGCGCGGAAGCTTACGCCCAGCAGGTATTTCGAGGCGAAGGAATAGTTCAGACGCGCATACCAGGACACCAGGACGTGGCGCTGGTCGTTGGCGGCGGACTGGCTCTGGACCTCGCGCGGGTCGCGTGCGTTATAAGAGGTGAAAGCCGGGCTGTAGTATCTCCAGAACTGGTAATCGTAGCCGGCCGTCAGGTCGACATTGCTCCGGATGGATTCGAAATATTTGTTGTAATTGAGATAGACGGTAGCCAGGCGGTTGAAATTCTCCTGCGGGCCGTAGTCGTAATCCAGACCGTCCGTGTCGTAGTTCTGATAGGCCGCCTGCGGGACGTATACATGGCCGCGGCCGTTGGAGTAATCATAACCCAGGGTGGTGTGCAGGTGCAGTTCCGGGAGGAAATGCATGCTGTAGTCGGCGTCGAAACTGCCGATGATACGGTAGACTTTGGACGTATCCGTGCGGCCTTCAATCAGGCCGAGCGGGTTGCCGGTGGCGCCGTTGACAGGCTTGCCGAAGTTGTCCACCGCCTCGTAGAAGCCCAGGAAAGCGTCGTTCCCGCTGTAGACTGGCAGGGTCGGGTTGTGGGTGGAGCCGCCCCAGATGGCGCTCTGGTTCGCGAAACGGTTGTTGTTCCAGGTACCCTTGCCGTTGAGGACCAGCTTGAGGTGGTTGTCGAAGAAGGTCGGGGACAGGGTGATGCTGCCGGTATAACGGGTGGCGTTGTCGGTCTTGAGGATACCGTTCTGGTTGCTGTAGCCGGCGCTGACGCGGTAGGGCAGGGTCTCGGCGATGTTGCCGGAGACGCTCAGGCTGTTGTCAGTGCTGAAGGCCGGACGGAAAATCAGTTTGTTCCAGTCGGTGTTGACATCCGGGTTCATCAGGGCCTTCTGGGCGTCGCTGCCGAAGGTGTTCACCAGATTGATCATTTCGTCGCGGCTGACCATGTCGGCCGACTGGGTCGGGGTCTGGATACCGTTAGTGGTGGTGAAGCTGATGCGCGGGCGGGACTTGGTCAGGCTGCCCTTGCGGGTGGTGATGATGATGACGCCGTTCGAGGCACGGGAACCGTAGATGGCCGTCGAAGCGGCATCCTTGAGAACCGTGATGCTCTCGATATCGTTCGGGTTGACCAGGGCCAGGAAATTTCCGCCGCCGCTGACGCTGCCGCCGACTTCCATCGGGACGCCGTCCAGGACGACGAGCGGGTCATTGGAGGCGTTCAGGGACGCGCCGCCGCGGATACGGATGGTGCTGCCGGCCGTCGGGGAACCGCCCCCGCTGGTAATCTGCAGACCGGAGACCTTACCGTTGATCAGCTGCTCGGGCGAGGAAATCATACCTTCGTTGAAATCCTTGCTGGAGATGCTGCTCACCGAACCGGTGAGGTCGGTCTTGCGCTGTACGCCGTAGCCGATGACCACGGTCTCGGCCAGCAGGTTGCTGTCCGGCTGCAGGGTGATTGTCAGCTGTCCGTTCGCCGGCACGGGGACCGTCTGCGAGACATAACCGATGTACCCGATGGTCAGCGTGCTGCCGGCGCCGGCCGTCAGCGTGAATTGGCCGTCAATGTCAGTAATGGTGCCGTTCGTCGTTCCGTCTTCCAGGATGGAAGCGCCGATGAGGGTGACACCGGCCTCATCATACACGGTTCCCGTCACCGTGACACGCTCCTGGGCTGCCAGGGGAAGGACTGCCAGCAGGGCCGCGATAACCGGAATAAGTTTAAGTTTGTGAAACATGTATTGTAACGTTTTAGTATTTTTTATGCGTTTAACGGCTGCAAAGATACGTCAAAACGTTTTTTACCCCCTGTCCAAATCAGACAAAAAACGACATTTTTCGGACAAGACTGTGAAAATTGCTGTTTGTTTTTTGGAAATTTCTATGTACCTTGCCGGCCCAAAGATGCGCTATGACTGCTCTGCTTGTCTTTCTGTTGACACTCGTCACACCTTACGGCAGCTTCCGGCATGTAAAACCGGACGCGGGTGTCACCATGGTCGAAGCGCTGGCCCAGGACGGGGACGGGCTGATTTGGTTCGGCACCAACCGGGGGCTGTATTGTCATGACGGTTATACGACCCATGCCGTTCCCGGCGCGGGCCGCACCTACAGCATCGTCAGCGACCCGGATGCCCGGCGCCTGTATATCGGCACGGAAGACGGGCTGGCCTTGCTGGACGGCGGGACGGGTATCTGCCGCACCCTGGAAGACGGTCCGGGCGGTATCCGCAGCGTCCTGGCCGACGCCGACAGCCTCTGGCTCGGCTCCTTTGAAGGGCTCTACAGCTGGCGGGACGGCCGCTTCACCCCGCATCCCGGCCTCCGCACCGATATCATCTATTCGTTGCTTGATGCTGGAAACACTTTATACATAGGAACTTACGACGGCCTGACGGCTTTCCGCAAGGATACGGAGACCTTTACGGATATTCCCCTGCCCAATCCGGGCGGGCGGGTCAATATCTTTGTCAATGCCCTGGCGCGTTGGCAGGATACCATACTGGTCGGCACGGAAGACGGCCTCTTCCGCTATGACCCCCGTTCCGGCGCCGTGCAGGAAATCCCGGTCAGCCGCAACTCCGTCAAGACATTCGGGACGGATGCGCAGGGTCATGTGCTGGTTGGCACGGACAACGGCCTGTATATTCTGGGCCCCGACGGCATCCGCCATGTTCGCCACGAAGCGGGCCGGGAGGATTCCCTGGGCAACGATATTGTCTGGAGCATCCTGCGCGACCGTGAAGACCGGATTTGGCTCGGTACGGACGAAAGCGTCTCCGCGGTGCTTCCGCCGGTGCCGGTGACCGGTATCGCCGACATGACCGGAAGCCGGGAAGGGAACCGTTTCACCAGTATTCTGAAGGACAGCCGCGGCCGCCTGTGGCTCGGCGGAACGGACGGGCTGCTCTGCCGGACGGGAGACAAAACCCGCTGGTACCGGGTGGATGACCCGGCCCTCAGCCTGGCCCACAACCGGATTCGCCGGGTCTATGAAGACCGTGACGGCGATATCTGGCTCTGCACGGACGGCAGTCTCCATATTCTGGAAGGCAACCGATTCCGCCGGCTGGACCTGTCTGACAGTACGGGTACCCGCAATGCGAACTGGGCCTACGACATGGTCCACGACAGCCGCGGCCGGATTTGGGTGGCGACCAGCCTGGGCGGGGTCCTGATCAAGGACAAGGCAGCCCTGTTGGCCGGTCAGCAGCGGGCGGACAGCACGATTACCCTTCCCGGCGGCAGCCATGGCCTGTATGCCTACCAGCTGGCCCAGGACCGGGACGGGCATATCTGGTGCCTGTTTTATAACGACGGCCTGTGGCGCTTTTCTCCGGACGGAAGCAGCGAGTTTCTCTCGCGGGGGAGCGTTCCTTCCTGTTTGTACGGCGACCCTGCCGGCCGGGTCTGGGTGGCGGAGCCGGGTGTAATCCGGCAGGGAGACCACAGCTATCATCTTCCTTTCCCGGGCGATGTCCTGTGCATGGGTGCGGTAGACGGCGCGCTGTGGGTCAGCACGGCGGACGGGGTGTTCGCCCTGGACCCGGTGACCGGCCGGATTGGACGCATCCGCACGGCGGAACATACGGTTTCGGCGATTTTCGGGGATGGCCCCGACGCCATTTTGGGTACGCGCGATGCCATTCTGCAGGGTCCGGCGGCCTCGCTGCGGGTCCCGGAGCGGCCGCGCACGGTGCTGCTGACAGCGGTAACCATCAGAAATACAGTATATTATACGCTGGACGGAAAAGCGGTAAAAGATTGTGACAACCTGGTGCTGGGTCCCGGCACGACGCATCTGTCTTTTTCCTTCTCCGATTTGCCTTATGACGAACCGGACCAAAGCCGCCTGCTGTGGCGCCTGGCCGGAATCGATACCACGTGGAATCCGCTTCCGTCCGGTCAGAACCAAGTGATGTTCAATCAGTTGAAGTATGGCAGGTATGCCCTGGAAGTCGCTTCGCCCGATGCGGCCGGCCAGCCGGCTGGCGTGCGTACGGTCCATTTCCGTATCCGCAGGCCCTGGTATCTGCGGGGATGGGCCTTCCTGCTGTATCTGCTGGCGGGGGCCGGTCTGGTGTTCTGGGTGATTCGTTTCGAGCGGCTCAGCCGTCGGCTGCAGTTGGAGAAAATCGAGAAAAACGCCATCCTGGACAATCTGGTGCAAGCGTCCCTTCAGATGGGACCGGCCGACCTGGTGGAACTGGCCCGCCGTTGTTTCGATGATTTCAAGGCAGGTCTGGACGGACGGGAGGCGGTCTTTACCACCAATGTGTCCGCCTGTACGATTTCAATTGACGAATATCGGATTGCCACCGCGCTGGAAAATGTCCTGACCAATGCAGCCGAACACGGCCGCGGCCGGATTGAAATGGCGCTTCATCTGCATGACGGGCAGATCACCGTGTCTGTGTCCGACGAGGGTCCCGGCATTCCGCAGCAGGACTTGCCGCATGTCAAGGAACGCTTTTACCGCGGGCAGGGTGCCCGGCGCCATGGGGCCGGAGTCGGACTGTACCTGGCCGATGTCTATGTGACGCGCAGCGGCGGCACCCTGGAGCTTGTCTCCGAGGGCGGGACCTGCGTCCGGATGACCTTCCCCGTAGTGAAGCAAGTTCCCGCTCAGGCGCAACCTTCCGCGGACGAAAGGTTCTTGTCGGAGATTACGGAACTAATTGAAAATCACCTGGATGATAATATGTTCAATGTCTCGGCGCTCAGCGAGCGGACCGGTCTGGGCGGAAAACTGGTGTACCGCAAGGTCAAACAGCTGACCGGCCTGACGCCTGTGGAGTATCTGCGTACGCTGCGCCTGCGCAAAGCGGCCGCCCTCCTGCGCGAGAATCGTTACACCGTCTCCGAGGTGATGTACCGGGTCGGCTTCACCAATGCCTCCTATTTCTCCAAATGCTTCCAGGCCGAATTCGGCACCACCCCGCGGCACTACGCGGAAGGGGAGCGGTAGATTCCGGCGAAAAAGAGGGGTAAGCCCCCTCTTCCTCTGTCAATATATTTCGACAAAATTCTGGGGATTCGTGGCGTAAACGAAGAACAACGTATTACGTCCGTACTCTTGGCAGAAGAATTTACCGCCCGGATTCATGCCGAAGTTTTTGCCAAAGTCTTGGGAGAGCAAAAAGAACGGGATGTCTTTTGTACCTTCCGGCAAGGCACTGACATCAGGATACGTCAAGCCGGGGGCATTATTGACACAAAGCACCGCAACAGCACCGTAATCTACAGCATTCTTGAGTTTTTCGGCGAACGTGTTACTTCCCCTGTTCAGGAGCACCACCTTTCCGGTAACATCCGCCTGGTCTTCGGCTTTCTCGAAGTCTTCTGCCGTACCATAGCCGTTGATGACCACGATGTTGGGAAGCGAGCCTTCAGACCCTTTCATCACATCGTTGAAGAAGCCCTCTTCTGCATCATACCCGGAGGGGTAAGTTACGGCCGCATGGTAGGGATAATTGCCGACATTCGGCAATTTGAAGGCACCTTGCTTAAAGGTCAGCGGATAAGGAGGGTCGCAGACAGAAAGACTATTCCACGCGGAGAACCCCGGCCAGCCATATTCATCCTCAGGATAACCCATTCCGTAATCCTCTGTATAATAGAGCATGTATTCTGCAGTAGTTTCCGTGACATTTCTGAAGAGGGCGAAGTAATCAACGGCATCCCATTCCAACTTGATCCATCCGTTGGACAAATAGGAAACCGCGACAATCCTGCCCCCGTTCAGTGTTTGCGCCACATAATCCGACCGATAATCCTCCCAGTAGATGGAGTAATTCCTGAACGTGTAGCCGAAGTCTCTGATATAGTTATAGCTTCCATGTTCAGCATCACTGGTCAACACTTTCCACTGCTTCATCACCTTTGCGGCAGCATCCGGATCAATACCGGAACAGTCTGTTGCAAGAAGTACGGTTATAGCACATTCGGCCTTGAAGCTTCCCGCCTTGGCAGTGACGGTCGCATCTCCGACGCGAACGCCCCTGATGAGGCCTTCGGAAACGGTTACGACAGACTCATCGGAGGACTCCCAAGTGATTTCTGTCGTAGCATCCGAGGGTTCTAGCGTAGCCGTCAGCGTGGCCGTCTCGCCCTGGTATATTTCAATTTTTGACTGAAGCTGAATGCCTTTTAATGAAACAGTTACGGTCACCTTGCACCTTGCTGCGCAGTTGCCCGCCTTGACACTGATCTCAGTCTCTCCGGCCCCGACGCCGGTAACGACCCCGTCCGAAACGGTGGCTACTGAGGGATTGCTGCTCAGCCATGTGAGGGTCTTGTCGGTAGCGTCGGCAGGGTCGAAAACAACCCCAAGTGCCGTGCTGCTACCTTTTTCAAGGGTAATAGCCTCCTCGCTGAGGGTGATTCCTTTGAGCTCGACAGTCGTGGGATTCTGAGGCTCGGGCTGAACCGGTTCTCCGGACTTTTTGCAGCCGGCCAGTACTGCCAGCACCGCTGCAATAGCAATAATCTTTTTCATAGAAGCATACGGTTATGGCGCATCATCCGTGCGGACGGTGCGCCTGTTATATATATTAAACTGCTGAATTTCAGTTGTTTACCCAACCCTATGGAGGAGTAATATAGGAAAACGATATGACGGGATGGTATCATATACAGACAAATATAGCGATTTTTGGCAACAAAAAGCCCCTTGTCCGCGAAAAACGGTGAAACTGTCTGACATGACATCTCCTCTCTGCGGGCAACAAAGTCTTGCCTCCCCGCTTTACCGCCTCCCCTTGGAGACTTCTCCGGCAGGATGAACTGCTCCGTCGCCTGCAAGAACGCGGGGAGCGGTAGTCCCTGAATTGTCTTGCAAAAGACACGGATAATCAGTATCTTCGTACCCATAACAATAAACTATGACAACAATAGAAGCAATCAAGGCGCGTCATTCCGTGCGCAAATACACGGACAAACCGATTGAAAGCGACAAGGTAGCCACGCTCAAGGCCGCCATCGAACGGATCAATGCCGAGGCCGGCCTGCATATCCAGCTCGTGCTGGAAGAACCGAAAGCCTTTGCCTCCGGCATGTGGAAATACGGCCAGTTCTCCGGTGTCAGGAATTATTTTGTCATGGCCGGACCCAAAGGAAAAGAGACTGAGGAAAAAATCGGATACTTCGGCGAGGAGCTGGTCCTGCTGGCCCAGACACTGGACCTCAATACCTGCTGGGTCGGCCTTACCTACAAGAAGATTCCCGGGGCCTTTACGCTCCTGGAAGGAGAGGACGTCCATTGCGTGATTGCCCTCGGCTATGGCACCATCCCCGGCGTGCAGCACCCCCGGAAGCCCAGGGAGTCCTTCTATGAGTCCGACAGCATTCCGCCCCGGTGGTTCATGGACGGCATAGAGGCGGCCCTGCTGGCCCCGACCGCCGTCAATCAGCAGAAGTTCAAATTCATCCTGCGGGGCGGAAACCAGGTGCAGGCCAAGGCGCTTTTCTCCATGGTAGGCTACACCCATATCGACCTGGGCATCGTGAAATATCATTTTGAAGCAGGCGCCGGCAAAGAAAACTTCACCTGGCTGCGTGGCTGACCGGGTAAATACAGGGATGCACGGCGGTCCTTTGCCGCGTGGAATTCTTTTCGTAACTTTGACGCCGGCCATAATGCCTTGACTAGCCATGACGAAGAAACAGGAAATACAGCTCTTTGAAGAAAAGAAAGTCCGCACCGTATGGGACGATGCGGCTGAGAAATGGTACTTCTCCATTGTCGATGTAGTGGCTGTCCTCACCGGCAGCAAGGATTATCTGACTGCAAGAAAATACTGGAATAAGCTGAAGCAGAGGTTGAGAGAGGAAGGAAATGAAACGGTGACAAATTGTCACCAGTTGAAACTGACCGCAGCCGACGGCAAAATGCGCCTCACAGATGTCGCCGACCAGGAGCAACTCTTTCGCCTCATCCAGTCCATCCCTTCATCCAAGGCTGAGCCCTTCAAACAGTGGATGGCGCGGGTCGCGTCTAACCGCATCGACCAGATTCAGGACCCCGAACTCTCCATCGAGCAGGCTATCGCCGACTACCGGCGCCTTGGCTACGGAGAGAAATGGATTAACCAGCGCATAAAGAGTATCGAAGTCCGCAAGGAACTCACCGACGAATGGGAGCGTAGCGGCGTACAGGGGCAGCAGTTTGCCTCCCTCACCGACATCATTACCAAGACTTGGAGCGGTATGACTACGCGCGAGTACAAGCACCACAAGGGCCTCAAGAAAGAGAACTTGCGAGACAATATGACCAACATCGAACTGGCCCTCAACATCCTGGCCGAGGCCTCAACCACAGAGATTTCCAAACAGCGCAACCCAAAGGGCTTCACGCAGAACGCGATGGTGGCCAAGGCCGGGGGTAACACCGCCAAGGTCGCACGCGCTCAGCTAGAGAAAGAATTGGGTCGCACCGTTATCAGCCGTTCCAAGGCTGCTGACCATCTGCTTCCGCAGGGGACGGACGGAATAGAAGAACAGTGATGCTTGCTGCAAATGTAAGGACATTTTTTGTTTTTCAAAAACGATAAGGCCGCCCATTCGTCTGAGACGATGCTGACCATTCCTTACCAAGAGCCGTTGGCGCCTGGATTACTGTCTGCAGGAACGCGGCACCCGCCAAGGTTCCCGCTGTTCGCTTGGATTTTAACCCCGGTTGTGCTATCTTTACCGATATGAAAAGAATGCTATTCCTTTTGTTCCCGTTGCTGGTGTGTTGCGGCCGGCCTGATGTGGATGTGACCCTTGTCCCGCCCGTGAGCGTAAGCGACAAGGCGGCTTTCGATATCCGTACCGGTCTTGTCCACCATGGCAGCGCTACCGGGGTGTATGATGTGGCCGTTTATCTTCAGACCCATGATGCGGAAAGGCTGGTCAGCCAGGAGCGGGTCCATGTCGCTCCCGGCGAGCCGCTTTTGCTGAAGCAAAGCGTGAAGACCGCAGACATGTCCGGAAAATACAATGTGCTGGTCAAAGTCCGTAAGGGGCTGAAAACCATCACCCGTTCGCGTCCCATCGAGGTCGTTCCTTCGCCTTCGCGCGCGACCGCTACGATAGACGGCGCCTGGGCGGGGCTCTACCATTGGAGTGAAACAGAAGGGCTGCATTGGAATCGGGACATCCGGCATTTTACGGCCGAGGACTGGAAGGGCGTCGTGCGGGCGATGCATCATATCGGTATGGATATCATTGTCATTCAGGAACTTTTCCGCCACGAGGCGTATGTGAATGCACACGATGTGACCTTGGATACTTACCCCGGGAAAGCCTACTATCCGTCGTCGCTGTACCCGGGGCGGATGGATATCGCCTGCCCCGACCCGGTGGAAGCCATCATGGCCGCCGCCGATGAGTTGGGGATGCACGTGCTGCCAGGCATCGGCCTTTTTGCGTGGTTCGATTTCGGTGAGACGTCCCTGCAATGGCACAAGGCGGTGGCGAAGGAGGTCTATGACCGCTATGGCCACCATCCCTCCTTCTATGGTTTCTATGTGTCTGAGGAATGCTTCGGCTGCCTGGACGGGCAAATTGCGGGCTTTTTCGAGCAGTTTACGGATTACTGCCGCCACCTGGCCCCGGCCAAGCCTGTCATGTTGGCGACCAATTGTTTCGGAATCCAAGGGAAGGAGGCCGAGTATGCCGCATTGCTGAAGCATCTCGATATCCTTTGTCCCTTTGGTTTTTCCCGCATGCCGGAGGGCGATTTGTCCGGGAAGGAGGCCGCTGCCACCCTGCAGCGCTGGTGTGATGCCGCCGGCGCCCATCTGTGGATGGATCTGGAAGCCTTTGCCTTCAACCCGGACGGCTCCCTGTCGCCCCGGTCATTCCCGTCCATCCGGCAGGAACTGGCGGAGATGGACGGCTTCGAGAAGATTCTCTGCTATCAATACCCCGGGGTGTTCAACAATCCGGCTTTTCACCGGCAGGCCGGTGAGGATGCCGGCATCAAACTCTACGCCGACTACATGGCCTACCGGATGTCCAGGGATTAGCCCAAACCCTTACTTGGAAGAAACCGTAGCCGCGACTATTTGAACCAGGAGGTCAGGCGGTCCTTGGCGAAGAAATAGTACACGGCCAGGCCGATCCAACTGGTGGCCAGTACGAGAACGGCCGTGATGATTTTGCCCACAAGGGAGATAGGTTTCTTGATGATGTCAAGCGGGGATTTCAAAATCAATTTGCGGCGGGAAAGTAAATAGTAAGAATTTGAAAAAATATGCTATATTTGCGGTAGAATTAAAACCAAAACCTGATTCGAATGGGAAATTATTTTTATGACATGCTCCCGAAGGAGGAGTTCGAGAGAATCCCTTATCTGCCTACCTTCGGACAGTTCGTGGAATGGATGGAGAAGGAATATGCCGACAAACCGGCTATTTCTGACCAGGTAAACACTTACACCTACAAAGAAATGTGCGACCGCGTCGCACGCCGCCGTGCCTTCATCGAGGGCCTGGGCCTGCCGAAAGGCGCGCACATCGCGATTTTCGACCGCAACAGCCTGGATGCCATCGAACTTTTCCTGGCCATTACTTCCGCCGGTTACGTGGCGATGAACTTTCCGGCCCAGCTGCCGGAAATGTCCGTCATCGGCTCTTGCATGAAATTCGACATCGCGGCTATTTTTGTTCGTGACGAATTCGCCCCGCTCTGCCAGAAGTTGCAGAATGTCAAGGTTCTGCCGGCTTCCAGCATTGCCGAGGAGAAAGCGCCGGTCACCATACCCGACCCGGACAGCCCTGCCGCCATCTTCTTTACCGGCGGTACGACAGGCGCACCCAAGGGTGCCGTTCTGAGCCACCGTGCCTTGATGCGCGGCAACTACAACGCGATTTTCAAACCGGGTCCCGTCATCGGCGTCCACCGCTACCTGGCCCTGCTTCCGCTCAGCCACGTATTCGGCCTGATTGCCGGCACCATGGGTTGCTTCTATACGGGTAACCTCATCTTCACCTGCGAGGATATGAAGGCCGCCATCGGCAAACTGCCGGTCATCCGCCCGACCGTTCTCGTCATCGTGCCCGGTATCTGCGACATCCTGGCCGGCCTGTGCAAAATGTACGGTCCCCAGTTCCTGGGCAGCCTGCGCATGATTATTACCGGTGCCGCCAATGTGCCGCCCCGGCTGGTGGACATCTTCAGCAAGATGGGTGTCGAATTCTGCTTCGGCTACGGCCTGACAGAAACGGCCAACCTCACCTCCGCCAATGCCAACGCCCTCGAGAAACCTACCTCCATCGGCAAGATTTATCCCGGTCAGGAGGCAAAGATTGTCGACGGCGAGCTTTGGATCAAGGGTGACAACGTCTTCTCCGGCTACTACAAGGATCCCGAGCGGACCCGCGAGGCTCTGACCGAGGACGGCTGGTTGCGCACCGGCGACCTCTGCCACTTCGACGACGAAGGCTTCCTCTATATCACCGGCCGCATCAAGAACCTGATTATCCTGCCGAACGGCGAGAACGTCAGCCCGGAAAGCCTCGAAGAGCCCTTCTATGCCGACCCTTGCGTCCGCGACGCCATGGTCAAGGAAGATGAACTGAACGGAACTCCCTGCATCGCCGTGGAGATTCTTCCGCTGATGCAAGCCTTTGAAGGAAAGCCGTTTGAAGAGGTGAAGGCTTATATGGACAAACTCGTTGAGAAAATCAACGCGACCCTGCCTACCACCCATCGTATCATGAAGGTGACGGTCCGCACCGAAGATTTCAAGCGTACCGGCAGCATGAAGGTATCCCGCGTATGACCCGAGAAGAGGTGTTCGAAGGCCTGAAAGAGGTCATTTCGGTGATTCGTCCCAGCACGGATCTGACGAATGTCAACATGGATACGGAACTGGTCCGCGAACTGGGCATCGACTCCCTGTCCATGGTGATTCTCGCCCTGGCGGTCGAGGAAAAATTCGGCATGCGCTTTGACGGTCAGCCGGCCTTCAGCAAGGTGGGCGACGTCTGCGACTACGTGGTCAAGGCCACTGCCTGAGACCTGTACCCTTTAACCAAGCGGCCGGCCCCATTTGGAGCCGGCCGTTTTCACTTTTACAGCGCCTTGACGTAACTTCTTCTCCGCTGGAAGACTTTGGCATCGTAGCCTTCTCCGAAGAGGGCCTGGACCTTGTGATTGTCTTCGAGCTGGGGATTCAGCAGCATCCGTTTGATGCCGAGCCGCTGGTAATTCTCATGTAAATACTTGAACATCAGCAGCGCCGCGCCTTTGGCCTGGTACTCGGGCAGCACCCCGATCAAGAGGGCCTCCACCGTGTCGTTCCGCTTGGGCGAGAGGGCGGGCAGCAGATGAATCCAGCCGAAGGGGAAGATGCGTCCCTTGGCTTTGCGGACCGCGGCGGAGATGTGCGGCATCGTCACCGTAAAGGCAACCAGTTCGTCTTTTTCGTTGACGACGAAGGCCACCAGGTCCTTGTTCAGGACCGGCACGTACTGCTTGACATAGCCGTCAATCTGGTCCTGCGAGAGTTTCGTGAACTCGTACAGCGGGGCGAAAGCGTCGTTCAGTACGTGGAACATTTCCCGCCCCCTGCGGGCCATCTGCTTCAGGGACGAGGCCCGGTAGATGTGGATACCGAAGCGCTTTTCCACCAGGTTGGCATATTGGAGCATCGGCGGCAGTTGCTCGGGCAGGTCGATGTACCGCTGGGTCCAGTCGGCATCCTTGGAGAAGCCCAGTTTCTCCAGATAATCGCCGTAGTAAGGATAATTGTAGATGACGGTAAAGGGGCTTTCATATTGGAATCCTTCCACCAGCAGGCCTTCCCGGTCCATGTCCGTGAATCCGAGGGGGCCCTTGATTTTTTCGGCGCCTCGTGCACGGCCCCATTCAATCACGGTATCAATCAGCGCTTTGGCGACTTCAAAATCCGCCACGAAGTCAATCCACCCGAAGCGGACGACCTTCTCGCCCCACTTCTTGTCTGCGTTGTGGTTGATGATGGCAGCGACGCGTCCCACCACTTCGCCCTCGCGGAGCGCCAGGTAGAGTTCCCGCTCGCAGAAGGACAGGGAAGGGTTGTCGTCGCCCAGGGATTTGTATTCGTCGTCTTCGAAGGCCGGAACCCATTTGTTACAGTCTTTATACAGTTCCAGCGGAAATTCGATAAATTGCTTCAGCATGTTCCGTCCCTTGACCGGGACAATCATCAGGTTATCAGGTTTCATTACACAGTGCTTTCTTTGTTACAAAGATACACATTTAGGATTTAGAAAAAAATAACCCGCATCATTTTTCCTGCCGCCGCGTATACGCGGCCCCTCCCAAATATATACGGGGGAATAGAATTCCCCCGAACCCCCTGCGGCCTTTATTCCCTCCACGACTTGCCTCGTTGACACGGAACCAGCGGCAAGTCACGGGCACGGCCGGCCGGCTGATGCCGGCATTTGGGCCCCTCCCTCTTATGATGCCGAGGGTGGCACAG
>CADBPR010000099.1 GCA_902796555.1 uncultured Bacteroidia bacterium | reverse complement strand
CTTCCTTCTCGGGGAGCAGTTCGAGCGCCTTGTCGATGTCACTGAGGATGAAATCGACGCAGTCGTCGAAGTTCTCCCGTTTGGTGGTAAAATCGCCGTCCAGGGAGTGGGGTTTGGTGATAATCGGGACGCCTGCATAGCGCTGAATCAGCAGGAAATAAGCCCAGGCGCGGAGGAAATAGACCTCACCGGTGAGCCGGGTCTTGGCGCCGTCGGACATCTGGGAACCCTTTTCGTCAATGTAGTTGAGGAAATAGTTCATCCGGTAGATCCACTGGTAGGTGCGGTTCCAGATGTTCAGGATGGTGGTACGGGTGTTGTGGGCCTGTCCGCCTTCGTTGATATACATCACATTGTCCGGGTCCATATAGCCCGAAGCGATGTAACGGGTGGACGTGCCGCCGTAACGGAAGTAACCTTCGTCGGAGATACATCCGACATTTCCTTCCTGGAACGGGTCGGGAAGCACCGTGTACAAGGCGTTGACATACGCCTCTGCGAGGAGGTCGCTGTTGAAAACGGCGTCTTCGGAAAGCTTGTCAAGCGGCTTCTTGTCCAGGAAACCGTCTTTGCAGGAAACCAGCGCAAGGGCTGCTGCGAGTATAATGGCTATCTTTTTCATGATTCGCTTAGAATGAAAGTTTGACACCGGCGTTGAAAATCCTCATCTGCGGATAGGTCTGGTAACCTTCGTCCGAAGTTTCGGGGTCGACGAATTTCAGTTCTGACAGGGTGAGCAGGTTGTAGCCAGCCACATAGAGGCGGATACCCTTGACGCCCATCCACTTGGGGAACATCTTCTGGGTGAAGGTGTAACCCAGTTCCACGTTCTTCAGACGGATGAAAGCCGCGTTCCTGTAGTAGTAAGAAGAACGGTTCACGCCACCGTTGGAAATGGTGGAACCGATACGGGGGTAGTCCGAGGTCGGATTATCCTTGGTCCAGGCGTAGGTCGCGGCATAATACTCCAGGTTGCCGGACACCGGGTCCATCATCGGAGCGTAGTAGTACCGGGCGCGGGCCTGGCCCTGCAGCAGGATGGAGAAGTCGAGGTTCTTCCAGGTGAGGTCGCCGTTCAGACCGAACACGATTTCCGGAACGGCGGTCATGTCCAGACGCTTGCGGTCCAGGTTGGTGATGGCACCGTCCTTGTCCAGGTCTTCGTACCAGAAGTCGCCGAGGGTGGCACCCTTCATCTGCGGGTGGGAATCCAGGTCTTCCTGGGTCTTGTTGATGCCGCCTACCATATAATAAAGGGAGGATCCCATCGGGTGGCCTTCGAGTTTCATGTAGTCATGTCCTTCCGGCCAGGGCGTTTCGTCCATGAATTCGACGGTGTTCCGGGCATACATGATGTTGCCGCTGACACGGTACATCAAATCGCCGTTGGCGACGCGGTTCTCGTGGTGGAGCTGGAGTTCAATACCCTTGTTGTTGACGCGGCCGATGTTTTCGTCCGGCAAGGAGTTGGTCAGACCGGTATAGTACGGAACGGAAGCGTTGCGGGAGCACAGAATGTTGGAACGCTGGGTGTAGAAGGCCTCGAGTTCCCATCCGAACAGACCGTTGAAGATGTTACCGTCGATACCCACGTTCCAGGTCTTGGCGACTTCCCAGGTGACGTTTTCGTTGGGAATGGTACCGGGGATGATGTAGTTGACTTCCTTGCCGTCAAACATCGACTTGTATGAATAGGCGGAGGTATAGCCGTAGGTGGTGATATACTGGAACGGGTCAATCTTGTCGTTACCCTGCTCGCCGAAGGATGCGCGGATTTTGAGGTTGGTCAGCCAGGGCGCATTGTCTTTGATGAAAGGCTCTTCGGACATACGCCAGCCGGCGGACACGCCCGGGAACCAGCCCCAGCGGTTTTCGGGCGCGAAGTTCTCGCTGCCGTCGGCACGGAGCAGGGCCTGGACCATATATTTGGACTTATAGTCATAACCGATACGGCCGAAGAAGGACCGGCGGGCCGTTTCACGGGCATAGCCGTTGATGGCATACCAGCTCTTGTCGGCGCTGCCGGCGAAGAGTTCGTCCAGATAGTCGGAAGCGTAGGAGTTGATACCGGCCGTGAAGTAGTCCAGGCGGTAGGAGCTCTGCTCGAAGCCCAGGAGGGCGGTCACATGGTGGCCATTGAAATCGCGGTCGTAGTTGATGTTGGCATTGACGGCGAGATTGCGCGTATGGGTCTGATACTCATGGAGTACAGGCGTGGGCCAATAGGAGTTGGCGCGCTCCGTGAACAGTTCCGTGATTTCATCGTAGGAGAAATAATTCCAGTTCTGCTGCCAGTTCTTCTTGAAGCGGCTCACGAGGTCATAGGCCAGGTGGCCGTTGAGGGACAGGCCCTTAACCAGGGAACTGAGGTCCCAGTTGGCCGTGAAGGTCGTGTTAATGGAATTAATCGTGGTCTTGTCATAGCCTGTCAAATCCTGCACGAGGACGGCCGGGTTGGTGCCGCCGCGCAGCAGGCGCTGGCCGGCCAGACCCTGGTCGGCGCCGGAACCGAGCGGATAGTAAGCCGCACCGGTCGGACGCATGCGCATGGCGATATAGAAAATACCATAGTCGTCGCTCGGGAAAGCGGAGTAGTTCTTGTGCTGCTGACGGGCGTTCAGGTCTATGCCGAGCTTGAGGCTCTTGGTCACCTGGATGTCTATGTTGGAGCGCACGTTGTACTGGTTGTAGTTCGTGGCGCTGTTGTAATAGATACCGTCCTGGTACTGACCGTTGAGCTGCACGAAGTAGGCCACTTTCTCACCGCCGCCGTTGATGCTCACGCCGTATTTGTGCTGGGCGGAGACAGGCTTGATGATTTCATGGAACCAGTCCGTGTTCGGATAGCTGATGGGGTCGTCCTGGTCGATGTAGTGCTGAATCTGGGTGTCGCTGTACACGTGGGCGGCGCCGCTGATGTCCAGGGACTTGTTGTAGGCGGTGGTAAAGAGCACCGCGTCGGCCAGTTTCACCAGGCGGGTCGGCTGCTGCAGACCGAGGTCATAGGTGAAGGTTACCTTCGGGGCCTCGTTGTATTTGCCGCGTTTGGTGGTCACCAGGATAACGCCGTTGGCGGAACGGGAACCGTAGATGGCGGCCGAAGCATCCTTCAGCACATTCACGGACTCGATTTCTTCACCGGTCAGACGGGAGAATTCGTCGCCACGGCCTTCCACGCCGTCGATGATGATGAGCGGTGAGTTGTCACCCAGGGTGGAGCGGCCGCGGATGAACATCACGGCATCGTCCTTACCGGGCTCACCGGAACGGTTGTTCACGATAACGCCGGACATACGGCCGGCCAGACCCTGTGACAGGTTGACGGAGGAGTTTTTCACCAGTTCGGCACCGGAGGTCTGGGCCACGGAACCGGTCAGGGTGATTTTGCTCTGGTTGCCATAACCGATGGAAACGGCTTCCTGCAGGAGCATGCTGTCCTCCTTGAGGGTAAAGTCGACCTTGCTGCGGCCGTTGACTTTCACTTCGAGGGTTTCGTATCCCATCAGGGAGGCGACAAGAACGGCGTCTTTCCCGGCGGAGATGGAATAACGTCCGTTCCCGTCCGTGGTGACGCCGTTGGAAGTCCCTTTTACCATCACGAAGACACCGACAAGGGTCTCTCCCGTGGTTGCGGAAACCGTACCCGTAATTTTCTGGCTTTGCGCCGACAGCGATGCCGGGGCCAGGATGAACAGGGCGGAGAGCAGGCAAAGGAGCCTTCCGGTCCCGTTCATGAGTGTTCTAACAATTTTCATACTTGTTGAAAATGAATTATATGGTTGTTTCTTTTTGGTTATTTTCCTGGAATCGGGCTTCTGTTGAGATAGCCAAATTCATGCAAATATACGAAATTTGTTACTTCGTTGATTAAAATAACGGTGAAAAATTGCTATCTTTGCCCGCTGAGAATACAATTAATACAATTATAAAAAAATGAACGTAGAAAAAAATCAGATTGACGCCCTCAACTGGCAGGTGACCCTTACCGTGACGGCGGAGGATTATGCGGCTTCCGAGAAGAAGCGGTTGCAGGAGCGCAGGCGGAATGCGGATTTCAAGGGTTTCCGGAAAGGAAATGTCCCGATGTCCCTGATCCAGCGGGTATATGGTGAACAGGCCCTCGTCGAGGCGGTGAACGAAGTGATTTCAGAAGGCCTCACCAATGTAATCAAAGAGAATCAGCTCCGCGTGGTCGGAGAACCCCTCGCCAGCGAGGACCAGCCCGCAATCGAGTGGAAGTCCGGCAATGACTTCACCTTCAAGTTCGACATTGCCACGACCCCTGAACTGACTTTCGAAATCGGCAAGGAAGACAAGGTGCCGTATTATACCATCAATGTGACCGCCGAGGCCAAGAAGGAAATGAAGGCCAACATGCTCCGCCAGTTCGGTTCCCTCCAGGAGGGTGACAAGGCCGGAGAAGAAGACTTTGTGATTGCCGACCTCTCCAACGGTGAGAAAACGGTGGAGGGTGCCTATATCGCCGTCCGCAGCGTGGAAGGCGAGGCCCGTAAGCTGTTTGTCGGCTGCCAGAGCGGCGACCAGTTCGACATCAATGTCAACGACACCTTCACCAACGAGTCCGACCGGGCCGCCATGCTGAAGGTCAAGAAGGACGAACTGGCCGGCATCGCGCCCCAGTTCCACGTGAACGTAGTGAATATCAAGACTTTCGTCAACGCCGAAGAGAACCAGGAGACCTACGACAAGATGTTCGGTGAGGACAAGGTTCACAACAGCGAAGAATTCGACGAGGCCGTGGCCGCCCAGCTCAAGAACAACTACACCCAGGAGGCCGACTATCGTCTGAACAAGGACCTGCGCGCGTACTTCCTCGGCAAGGCCGACATCGCCCTGCCCGAGGCCTTCCTGCGCCGCTGGCTGGTTTATGTCAACGAAGGCAAGTTCACCGAGGAGCAGATTGACAAGGAGTTCGACAGCTTCCTGGCCGATTTCCGCTGGCAGATGGTCCGCGGTTACGTCATGAACAAGTACGGCCTGAAGGTGGAAGATAAGGACATCCAGGAGGCCGCCCGCGGCTATGCCGCCTACCAGTATATGATGTACGGGATGGGCAATGTGCCGCCGCAGCTGGTGGAAGAATCCGCCAAGCAGCTGCTTTCCGATGAGAACCAGGTCCGCCGCCTGGAGGAAAGCGTCGAGGATCAGAAGACCTATGCCGCCCTGCGCGAACAGGTGACCCTCGCATCCAAGAAGATTTCGCTGGAGAAGTTCCGCGAACTGAAATAATTTTTTATGAAAGACGAATTTTCACAATTCGCGACGAAGGGCCGTGGCATATCCTCTGCGACCCTTCATCGTTACAACACCGTGATGGACGGGTATATCAACCCGACCATCATCGAAGAACGCAAGCTCAATGTCGCGTCGATGGACGTGTTCAGCCGGCTGATGATGGACCGTATCATCTTCCTGGGCGTACCCATCGACGATGACGTGGCCAATATCATCCAGGCCCAGCTCCTGTTCCTGGCGTCTACCGACAGTCGGGCGGACATCCAGCTGTACCTCAATACGCCGGGCGGCCAGGTCTCTTCCGGACTGGCCATTTATGATACGATGCAGCTGGTGGAGCCCGACGTGGCCACCATCTGCACCGGCATGGCCGCTTCGATGGGGTCGGTGCTGCTGTGCGCCGGCGCCAAGGGGAAGCGTTCCGCGCTCCCGCATTCCCGCGTGCTGATTCACCAGCCCCTCGGCGGGGCCCAGGGCCAGGCGTCTGATATCATGATTGCCGCCAAAGAAATCGAAAAGACCCGGACGGAGCTCTACAACATCATTTCCGCCCACAGCGGCCAGCCGTTCGAGAAGGTTTTCGCCGATGCGGACCGGGATTATTGGATGACGGCCGAGGAAGCCCGTGCATACGGGATGGTGGACGAAGTTCTTAGCAGCAAGAAACACTGATGGCCGGTAAAAAAAGAGAAGTGAGACATTGCTCGTTCTGCGGTCGGAGCGAAGATGACGTGCCTTTCCTGTTGCAGGGAATGGACGGTTGCATCTGCAGCGACTGCCTCAGTTACGGGTACCAGTATCTCAGCGAAGCCCGGCAGGCATCCGAGCGGAACGTTCACTACGACAATGCGCGCAAGCCCCAGGATATCAAAGCGTTCCTGGACCAGTACGTGATTGGACAGGACCGGGCCAAGAAGATGCTGTCCGTGGCGGTGTACAACCACTATAAACGGCTGAACCACAATTTGTCCGGAAATGATGCGGGCGAAGTGGAACTGGAGAAGTCCAATATCCTGCTGGTGGGCCCGACCGGTACCGGCAAGACCCTGCTGGCCAAGACCATCGCCCGCCTGCTGGACGTACCGTTCACCATCGTCGACGCCACCGTTCTGACCGAAGCCGGCTACGTGGGGGAGGATGTGGAAAGCATTCTGTCCCGCCTGCTGCAGGAAGCCGACTATGACGCGGCCAAGGCCGAGCGGGGAATTGTCTTCATCGACGAAATCGACAAAATCGCCCGCAAGAGCGACAATCCTTCCATCACCCGGGACGTTTCCGGGGAAGGGGTGCAGCAAGCCATGCTCAAGCTGCTGGAAGGCAGCGTGGTCAATGTCCCCCCGCGGGGCGGCCGCAAACATCCCGAGCAGGAGTTCGTACATATCAATACGCAGAATATCCTGTTTATCTGCGGCGGCGCCTTCGAAGGCATCGAACGCACCATCGCCCAGCGCCTGAATACCCAGATTATCGGCTTTGGCACGTCCTCCAAACACTTGGTGGACAAGGAGAACCTGCTCCAGTACGTCGCCGCGCAGGATTTGCGTGCATACGGTCTGATTCCCGAAATCATCGGCCGTCTGCCCGTCATTACGTACCTGGACCCCCTGGACCGGGACGCCCTGCAGCGGATTCTGACCGAACCGAAGAACGCCCTGCTGCGGCAGTACGAAACCTTGTTCGCGCTGGACGGCATCCGGCTGGAAATCGACCCGGAGGCGAAGGACGTCATCGTGGATACGGCCCTGCGCAGCAAAACCGGTGCGCGCGGCCTGCGTTCCATCTGCGAAAAGGTGATGACCGACGCCATGTATGAGGCCCCGTCTTCCCGGAAGAAGACTTTCCGGCTGACCCGGGAATATGTCCAGGATAAACTCAAAAACGATTTCTGATATGAAACGTGTGAAATCCATCTTGATGCTGCTGGCGGCCATGTGCCTGCTGGCGCAGTGCAACAACCCCCAGCCCGCCGGACCGGATTCCTCCGAAGAGCCCTCTGCGGAACCGTCCGTGGAGCCTTCCGCCGAACCGTCTGTCGAGCCTTCTGCTGAGCCCTCCGTGGAACCTTCCGCGGAACCGGCCGAACCTTCTCCCGACCCTTCTTCCGAGCCGGCCCTTCCGCCGTTTGAAGAGGTCCTCGATTTCGGTCATTTCGAAAAAGACCTGGGCGAAGGAGCCGTCGCGAAAGGCTATTTCTGCATCGCCGATGTCAGCGACCCCCGGCTGGTGTTCAACGCGATTCTGGTCCCCGGCAATGCGACCCTCCCGTCCATCTACAGCCACTGGGCGGAGGAAGGCGTGAAGCCGTATCTGCTGCTGAACGCCGGCTACTTCGGCGGCTCTTCCACGGTCAGCCCCGTGGTCCACAATGCCGTGGTGGTGGCGACCGGCGCCTCGTCGGAAGGTAAATACGACGGCTATTACCTGGTGCGGGCGGCCTTCGGCATGATGCCCGACGGTACCTTCGAATGTCGCTGGGTCTATCCGTGCGCAGACGATGCCTACGGGCGGCTGTATGCTTTCCCTTCACCGCTGGACAACGACGACAGGACCGATACCTATATGACCAGCGCCCCGACGACGAAGACCCCCGGAGCCGAGCTCTGGGAGCCGGAAGAGGCCATCGGTGCAGGTCCGATGCTGTTGCTGAACGGCGAAGACGTCACGGTGGAGGCCTATCACAAGGAAGTGCATGCCATCGGCGGTCGTCAGGGCTATAAACGCCATCCCCGTTCCGCTATCGGCGTAACGGCTGACAACAAGGTGGTGTTCCTGGCCCTGGACGGTCGCAATGCAGGCGGCAGTGCGGGTGCCACGCTTCCAGAAATGGCCACGTACATGAAGGAACTCGGTGCTGTCAGCGCCATCAACCTGGACGGCGGCGGTTCCACCGGCATGGTGGGTCCGGAAGGGGATTATATCGATGTGCCCTACGAAAAACGCAAGGTCAGCTCCGCCTTCATGCTGTCGGACGTGGATGTCCGTCGCTCCTATATCAAGTATTGACGGAGATGCCCCGTATCTGAAAACGGCCGGCCCGATTGACGGAGCTGGCCGTTGTTTTTGTAAATAATTGATAATTAGCGTTTTTTTTGCTATACCGACCTCGGTATTATGGAGGGCGGTTGCAGACGCGCTACAGATAATCGTCGAAATACTGGGTGACCTTGTTCATCAGGTGCACCCGGTTGCGTCCGAAGACGTTGTGCTCCGCCAGGGGATAGGGGAAGTAATCCACGGGGATGTTCCTGTTGATGCAGGCCTGGATGAAACTCAGGGAATGTTCCCACACCACCGTGTTGTCCACGGCACCCTGGCAAATCAGCAGCTTGCCTTTCAGCGCGCCGGCATGGTTGAGAAGGCTCGTTTTCTCGAATCCTTCCGGATTGCTTTCCGGGGTCTCCATATAGCGTTCGCCGTACATGATTTCATACCATTTCCAGT
>CADBPR010000098.1 GCA_902796555.1 uncultured Bacteroidia bacterium | reverse complement strand
GATGCGAGCCAGAGATCCGGAACTAAGTGCCAAGTGGGGTACAATTTGTACCCCTGTTGGAATGCTGGCTCCAGATGGAAAACATCGAGAAACGCGTTGGTACCAGTGTAATCACATCTCTTAATGCAAAAGACAAACCTGCTTTGGAAACCGGAACACCAGAAATTGACAACCAATAAACAAAGAAAAGGTCACATCAAATACCTTCGTTTAGAGACGGTATAGACCACGGAATTCGTATTCCTTTAAAATACCCTTCAGCTATACCTATTGAAAGATAATTTGATACTAACATTATTATTTTCACTCTTAATGCAATACAGGTATCCGGACCGTCCGGATACTGTATTGCATATTGCATCCAGTCCTACGCAGTTTAAATCAGAGAATGACCCTTATAGCGGTCTTCGTGCACAAATGGATTGTTTAATCGACAATTCGTTAAAACGAGATGTTCTTATGGAGTACAACTTCTTCTTTTATTCGGAAGGTGTTTTCTGGATGATTTGCCTAAAAGAGAAAACCTATTATTCAATAACAATCGGTAATACCGAGAATAGAAGCACACTCGCTATGAAATTACCCATGGGAACGGTCTATCTCGATGATGCCTTTCAAGTCACACCATCTTCAGATATACGGTATGATGACTCAGTATATAATCCATTATTATTCTATTTTGCTCGATATAGTACGAACTGCCATATCGACTTTGAGTGTAGCAGTTATTCCCAAGTATTAGGCAGTGACGGGACGTATCATTCACCACTTCCGGGTTATATTCGTATGAATCTTCTATTCTTAACGCTTCGTTATGGTAAACTTACGTTATCTCTATAACAATTTGGAGATTATAATTAAACAATGCAATTGTGGCGGCGTCACTATGAAAGATAACGTCAATCTTGATCTGCACCGCTGGCATCTCGGCGGCAAGGAGGAGGTCCCCGAAGGCATAAATGGGCTTATTATTCTGTGAATGGAGACACAGCATATATTCCGTTTACGAATACCTTCATTGGCGGTAGGACTTTTGATCATAAAGGAGAATTTACATTCGATAGTCCTGAAGATTTTTTGAATAGCAGCTATAACCGCGGGGATGACAAGGAAAATCGTGAAACTTCCGGGTATGAATATGAAATAGCGTTTATTGTTTCTTCGACATCTGAACAGGACCTTAAAATGAAGGAATCCTTTAATAATAGCAGTCAAAAGACGTATCGTTGGTATAACGAGAACTGTGCAACTGCTGTTCAAGATGCTTTACGTGCTGCTGGTTTGTTGCCTAAAGAAACGAGGAACTCTATCATTCCACAACGAGCGTATTCCAAAATAAAAAAGCATAATCCGAATGGACGTGAAGTTAAAAAAACGCAGCATTAAAATGTGTATTAGCATTTACTTGCTGTTCTGTACAATATTAATGGTATTTTTGTCCTGTCAACCATACGCAGGTCTTGAAATGCTTGTGCCAGCCGTTGTGTTTCTAATTGCCGGAATCAGTATGTGGGCCATACCACGAACGAACGGTTTTCTCCGAGCAGTCCCATGGGTGCTCATGTATGCAGTGTCCATTTTTACCATTTTCCTGACCATCCTGATTCCCAGACCTCCGTTTTGGATTTGGGTGTTTCCGGCACTTAATTTTATCGTTGTCTGTCTCATGTATGAATTGTCACGTTCTGATTCCGTTCAGACAGATTGTTTAACATGGGTGGTTGGTTTGATATGGATAATCATATTCCTTGTAGCATTGGTTGTAAGCGTAAAGACCGACACGTCGTTTTATCCGGTTTATCGTCATCGAAGCGTTATATGCTATTACCAAGCTGCCCTGTTCATGCTTTTCTCCATTTCCTTGTATCTGACAAGGAGACATGGTCTGCTCTTTGTGCTGATAAAAGGTCTCCTTTTAACGGTTTCATCCTGTCTGCTATTTGTGTATTTTGATGGAATCTTATCCCTAGTTTTGTCAGTCACGATACTGATTAATATGTTTTTGACGATTATTACAAAAGGGCAACCTTTGTGTTCAGATGATAATACACAAGTGATAGATTATGAATAATTATCGCTACCGTGGCTCGTACCTGCTCAGCGGACCCTCCAGCCTGAGCCAGGCGGTCGAGAGCGTCCGCTGGGCCGAGGGGGCCTGCGCGGCCAGGACGGACGGTCTGGGGCTGGGAGACTACCTCTATGTCTCGGACTATCTGGGCAATGTCCGCAGCACGGTGGCCCTGTACAGCGAAGCCACAGCCGCACCGGGGAGTGTCGTCCTGGACTATGGAATTGCATCAGCAGCTATTATTTCAACGGCATTACCCAAAAACCCCAATGCACGTGGTATGACGACAGGACCTCTTGTTACACTTCGTAATAATGATGCACTTACATTGGCTCATGAAATCGGACATACTCTTGGTCTCCCTGACAAGCCTAGAGGGGAAAATAGTTTAATGTCAGCTCCCGCAATGCCATTACAGCCCTCAGACGTGTCAGAGTTGTTAAATTATTGTATCGGTCTACGTAAAAACTCATTGTTTCAAAGATGAAAAAGTATTTGTATCTCATTAGTTTACTATTTTCGGCGACCCTGCTTGCGCACCCCGCTGATACATCATCTTATCTGGCGATTACTTATGAGGTTTATTATGCAAGTGAGAAAATACCATTTGTTTATTATTGGTTGCTTTATACGGGCCCGGAGAAAATGGATTCGAAAGCTTGTCCCGTACTGATAAGCTGCTGGCCCGAGGAGAATTACCAGAAGTTTTTAGATAACCACTATACGAATAGTGATACACTGACTTTCCGGGTAGGATTTGATGACGCCAACGGACTTCCGAGAAGTGCTCTATACCCCTATGTTAATCCCACATATATCACATCCTTTTTGGAGGTTATCGATCAGCACAAATTACTGGTACAAGAACAAGTAGTGAAGAACCGTTATAGTTGGAAAGGAGTAAAGCCCTTGAAATACCGTGTAAAGGTATATTTGACCCCGGTTCAAGCAGTAATGGGGCAATTCATTAATGGCCAAGACAATTATTCAGTTCCAGTGTACTATCCCAAATCTGCGGTAGTCTACGACAGCACCTTCTGGGAAGAAGACGAAAGTCTAAAATGGTCCAACTATCTACGAATCCCTTTTATGGTATTATCCGGTTGTGAGACGGCTCCTGATTTTGTGTTCCCTCGGATTTTTTTCAAAGGTACCATGTAGAAAGCGTGCGGCCGTTTATTATTCATAATCACTGCTGTCCGGAGAAATTTTACCATAACGTAAGTTGCTCGACAGAGACCGACGGTCCCGACCGGACGAGCACATTCGCCTACGACCCCAGGGGCAACCTGACCGGTCATGGCGAGAAAGGTTTGGAAATATTGTCATGTACAAAACCGCGTAATACCGTCGCAGTATAAGAAAAGAATATAGGGAAATACCGGAAAAATTTTGGAATTACAAGAGAAATTAGTATCTTTGCAGTCCTTTTGCGAAAAATATAAAAAGACAAGATAATGAAAAGAACATTCCAACCTTCCCGGCGCAAACGTGTCAACAAGCATGGTTTCCGCGAGCGCATGTCTACCCCTAACGGCCGTCGCGTCCTGGCTTCCCGCCGCCGCCACTGCCGCAAGAAACTGACCGTTTCTTCCGAAGACAGATTCTAATCGTCTGTCCGACACAGTTTACAGCGGCCCGGTCTTTCCCAGCGAAAAGACCGGGTCGCTGTTTTTTTTGAATAATTGCCGATTTATTCGTACATTTGAATACTGCATATCTATAACACAATATATGGAACAATACATCCTCGCCCTGGACCAGGGCACCAGCTCTTCAAGAGCCATTGTCTTCGACCACGACGGCCGCATCCGTTCCGTCGCCCAGAAAGAATTCACCCAGCATTTCCCGAAACCCGGCTGGGTGGAACATGACCCGCGCGAAATCTGGTCTTCCGAAGCCTCCGTCATCGCGGAAGCCATTACCGAGTTGGGCATCAACGGTTTGAATATCGCCGGTATCGGCATTACCAACCAAAGGGAAACCACGATGGTGTGGGACGCCGCCACCGGTGAACCCGTCTATAACGCCATCGTCTGGCAAGACCGCAGGACCAGCGAATTCTGCGACAGCCTGAAAGCCGCCGGCCTGACGGAAAAAATCCGGGAAAAGACCGGCCTGATTATCGACGCCTACTTCAGCGCCACCAAAATCCGCTGGATTCTGGAGAATGTATCCGGCGCCCGGGAAAGAGCCGAGCGGGGCGAACTCCGTTTCGGCACCGTGGACACCTGGCTGATTTGGAACCTGACCCGCGGGGAAGTGCATGTAACCGACGTCAGCAACGCCTCGCGTACGATGCTGTTCAACATCCACACCCTGGAGTGGGACCGCGAATTGCTGGACCTGATGGGCATCCCGGCCTCCATGATGCCGCAGGTGAAGTCTTCCAGCGAAGTGTACGGCCATACGAAAACCACCCTCTTCGCCCATGAAGTCCCCATCGCCGGTATCGCCGGCGACCAGCAGGCCGCCCTGTTCGGACAGATGTGCACCACCCCGGGCTCGGTCAAGAACACCTACGGAACCGGCTGCTTCCTGCTGATGAATACCGGCGAAAAGCCCATCCTGTCCCAAAACAACCTGCTCACCACGATTGCCTGGAAAATCGGCGACACCGTCAATTATGCCCTGGAAGGAAGCATCTTCGTGGGCGGCAGCGTCGTGCAATGGCTGCGGGACGGCCTGGGGCTGATTCGTTCCTCCTCCGAGATTGAGGGCCTTGCGATGCAGGTGTCCGACAACGGCGGCGTTTATTTCGTACCGGCCCTTACCGGCATGGGCGCCCCGTATTGGGACCAGTATGCCAAAGGCTGCATCCACGGCATCACCCGCGGCACGACGGCCGCCCACATCGCCCGGGCCACCCTGGAAGGCATCGCGTTCCAGACCATGGACATCGTAAACGCCATGGAGAAGGATGCGGGCGTCAAGCTGTCCGAACTGAAAGTGGACGGCGGTGCATCGCGGAACAACCTGATGATGCAGTTCCAGGCCGACATCCTGGACACCAAAGTCATCCGCCCGGAAGTGACGGAAACCACCGCCATGGGCGCCTGCTACCTGGCCGGACTGGCTGTGGGGTACTGGGACAGCCTGGACGAAATCAAACGGCAGTGGAAAGCCGAAAAAACCTTTGCACCGCTGGCCCCCGCCTCCAAGGTCGAAGCCTTGAAAGCAGGCTGGGCCGACGCCATCCGTAGAACGATAAACAATTTGTAATATGTTGGAAATCACTTTCTTTCAAAAATGCGTGTTCGAATTTATCGGCACGCTCATCCTGGTCCTGCTGGGTGACGGTGTCTGCGCCGCCTGCACGTTGAACAAGAGTAAGGCGCAAGGCGCCGGCTGGGTGGTCATCACCCTGGCCTGGGGCTTTGCCGTCATGTGCGGTGTCTTCGTGGCCGGTCCCTATTCCGGTGCGCATCTGAATCCGGCCGTCACCCTGGGCCTGGCCCTGGCCGGAAAATTCGCCTGGAGCGGGGTGCTCGGTTACTGCCTGGCCCAGATGCTGGGCGGCTTCTGCGGCGCCGTACTGGTCTATGCCTTCTACGCCGACCATTTCGCCGCCACGGCCGACAATCCGGACGGCATGCTGGGCTGCTTCTGCACCATGCCCGCCATCGAGCACAAGACCGTGAATTTCTTCTCCGAGATGGTGGCTACCTTCGTGCTGGTCTTCCTGATTCTGTGCCTGGGCACCGAGGGCAATGCCAATGCCGGCATGGGCAGCCTTGGCGCTTTCCCGGTCACCTGCGTCATCATGTCCCTGGGTATGTCCCTGGGCGCCACCACCGGATATGCCATGAATCCGGCCCGAGACCTGAGTCCGCGCATCGCACACGCCATCCTGCCCATCAAGGGCAAACGCGACAGCGGCTGGGGATACAGCTGGGTCCCGGTCCTGGGTCCCCTCGCCGGCGGTGTCGTCGCGGCCGGTATTTTCCTGCTGGTCTTCTGACGAAAAAGGATTTCGCCTTCCGAGGCCCCGTCACGCACATGCCGTGGCGGGGCCTGTCCGGCAACACAAAACCTTGAGACCGATTCATTTTTGAGTCGGTCTCTTTTTTAGCCGCAGCGGTATGGGGTATCCGGGGGACTTCGTTCGCTGCGCTCTCTCCGGCCCCTCCCACAATCTACTTCGTCATCGCTCCGCGATAACTCGTATCTTGCGGGCCCCTCCCCCTATACTTGTCCGAGGGTGGACACGCCCCCGGATACCCATACCGCTGCCGCAGGCAATACGTGACCGCATATCCTGCCGCCACGAGTTTTGTGTTCCGTATTGGTCCCAGATATAACGATAGTTATTTGTATGCAAACACGATTGATTATCAAATAGTTACAAAATTGTTGATAAAATTGTGGAAAAAAATGGAAGCAAATGTAAAATTGTGGAAAATAATTGCTAACTTTGTAACCCAAGCGTGAAAGGGTCGGGGGCGTACCAGCTGCCCGGCACCAAAAGGTAAACCAAAAACCAACAAACGAAGCGATGATATCGTTTATCGGCACATACTCAGCGAAAGTGGACGACAAGGGCCGCGTGGTCTTTCCGTCGCCGCTGAAGAGCCTGATGCCCGAGGGCAGCGATATGCGTTTCGTGCTCCACAAAGACATCCATGCCCGGTGTCTGGAGATGTACACCTTCGAAGAATGGCAACGCCAGAGCGAAGGAATCAAAGCCAAACTCAACTCCCTCAACCCCCGTCACGCTGCATTCTGGAGAGGATACATGCAGTTCCGCGCCGTGGTCGAACCCGACCCGAAGCTCGGCCGGATCAGCATTCCCCGCGACCTCCAGGAATTGATTGGTATTGACAAGGAGGTAGTGTTCGTCGGCAACGACTACAAGATTGAAATCTGGGCCAAGGACGCCTATGCGCAGTCCACCCTGTCCCAGGAAGCATTCGTAGCCCTTGCGACAGAACTCTCCCAGCAGCTTTAGGAGGGAGAATAGATGTCGGAATATCATACCCCCGTGCTGCTCCAAGAGAGCATTCAAGCACTGATTACCAACCCGTCCGGTATATACATCGATGCCACATTCGGAGGCGGTGGCCACACCGCCGAAATACTTTCACGCTTGACACATGACGGAAAGGTCATTGCCTTCGATCGTGACACCGACGCCCTGGCCAACCGCAACGGCGACCCCCGCCTGCAGCTGGTGCACGCCGATTTCCGCTTCGTCCGGAATTTCACGTCCTACCTGGCCTGGGAAGACGGCCGCGATGCCGGCGCCCAGGTAGACGGCATCCTGGCGGACCTGGGCGTCTCCTCACACCAGTTCGACACGGCCGAAAGAGGCTTCTCCTTCCGCTACGACGCCCCCTTGGACATGCGGATGAACACCGAAGGCGGCCAGACCGCCGCGGATGTGGTGAACCGGTACAGCGCCGAGGACCTGGAAAGGATTCTGCGCCTGTACGGCGAAGTGGACAATGCCCGGCAACTGGCCAGACTGATGATACAGGCCCGTGAAAACGCCCCCATCACGACGACCGGCCAGCTGGATGCCGCCATCGCCCCGGCCACCCCGAAAGTGGCGGAGCATAAGTTCCTGGCCAAAGTCTACCAGGCCCTGCGCATCGAAGTCAACCACGAGATGCGTTCCCTGGAGAAATTCCTGGAAGGCGCGGCCCGTTCCCTGCGGCCGGGCGGACGCCTGGTCGTGATTACCTACCACTCGCTGGAAGACCGGATGGTCAAGAACTTCATCCGCAGCGGAAACGTGGACGGCATCGAGAACAAAGATATTTATGGACGCAGCCTGGCCCCGTTTGCGGCCGTCAACCGCAAACCCATCCTGCCCGCAGAGAGCGAAATCGCCGCGAACACCCGGGCCCGGAGCGCCAAACTCAGAATAGCGGAAAAGATATGAGCTGGAAGGACCTCACGTGGAAAAGCCTGATGAAAGGCCTGGGCAACAGCCTGATAGCGATTGCCCGGGGCGAGTTCCTGATGCGTCTCCGCGTGGAGCGTTTCTTCCCCCATATCCTCTACCTGTTCTTCCTGGTATGGCTGATGATTTGGATCGGCATCAAGTCCGAAAGCACCCAGCTCCAGGTGGAACGCAACAAGACGGTCCTCAGCGACATGAAGATTTACCATGCCCAGAAAACCGTCGAGATGATGAGCATGAACCGGATGTCCAAACTGGAGGACCTGCTGCAGGAGAAGGGCTCCGAGGTGACATTCCCCGAAAAACCGGCCGATAAACTGAAATAAGATGGCAGTACAGGGCACAGAAAAGAAGCAAAGGGACAGCATCACCGTGGTGCTGTGGGCCCTCTATATGATTTTCTGGCTGGTGGGCTTCGTCATCCTGGGCCGGATTGTCTGGCTGAAACTGTTCTGGGAGCCCGACCCGAGCATTGCCGCCTATATCAAGCCCCACGACGTCAAAGAAGTCATCGAACCGATGCGCGGGTCCATCCTGGCCCGGGACGGCCGTCTGCTGGCCATGTCCACCCCTATGTATCAGGTATTTATGGACTGCACCGTCCAGAAGGAAGCGTTCCGGCGGGAGAAAGAAAAGGTGCAGAAATACAATGAGCAGGCGATTCAAAAGGGCAAGCCCGTCAAGGAAATCAGGGACCGCGAGGGTGAATGGATGGAAAAAGCCAAGGCCCTGTCTGTCGGTCTGGCCGACGTGTACGGCGGCAAGCCCCAGGACTGGATGGCGCTGATTGCCAGCAACCGGCGGAACGGCGGAAAATACGTCAAAATCGGCCGCCGAATCAACCACGAGACCCTCCAGCGGGTCAAGGCGCTGCCCCTGTTCGAGGAAGGTCAGTACCGCAGCGGGCTGATTGTAGAGAAATATGACACCCGCCAGTACCCCTACGGGAACCTGGCCGGCCGTACCATCGGTTATGTCAAAACCAACACCAAGACGCCGGTGAGCCTCGGTATCGAGGGCAAATACAATTACGAACTGCACGGGCAGGAAGGATACGAATGGATGAAACTGACCGACCGGCGGGGCCGGATCCGCAACTGGGACAGCACCTATGTCCAAGCGGTGGACGGAAGGG
Source organism: uncultured Bacteroidia bacterium (assembly GCA_902796555.1). Taxonomy (GTDB): domain Bacteria; phylum Bacteroidota; class Bacteroidia; order Bacteroidales; family UBA932; genus Cryptobacteroides. The sequence continues at coordinate 16,164 of CADBPR010000098.1, read as the reverse complement.
ATGTCCGGACCACGATTGACGTGGACATCCAGGACATCGCCGACAAGGCCCTTCGCCGTCAGATTACGGACAATCCGAAGATTGAAGGAGGCTGCGTCATCGTGATGGACGTCGAGACCGGCGGCATCCGCGCCATGGTCAACCTGCTGCGCGACTCGGTGTCCGGACGCATGAACGAAAGCCTCAACATGGCCATCGGCCGGGCCGGGGAACCGGGTTCCGTCTTCAAGACGACCACCCTGATGAGCCTGCTGGAAGACGGAAAAGTGAGTCTGGAGACCCGTATCCCCACCAACCACGGCTTCGTCAAGGGCTTCTCCCCGGACAACCACATCGTGGACTACGAGCGCGAGAACAAGACCAAGGAGATTTCCGTGCTGCACGGTTTCGAGATTTCCTCCAACTATGTCTTCCGCAAACTCGCCATCGACCACTACGGGCAGAACCCCAAGCAGATGATGGACAAGCTGTACCTGTACAAACTGGGCGAGGCCTACGACTTCGACCTGGACGGGCTGGCCGCGCCTTCCCTGCCTTCGCCCGACTCCAAACTATGGAGCGGGACGGACCTGGGCAGCGTCGCCATCGGTTATTCCGTCTCCGAGACGCCTCTGCACATCGTGACCTTCTACAACGCCATCGCCAACAAGGGCCGCATGATGAAGCCCTACCTGGTCGAAAGCATCGAGGAGAACGGCATCGTCCGCAAAAGCCGCGGGCCCAGCATCCTGAACGGGTCCATCTGCTCGCGGGCCACGGCCGACACGCTGACGCGGGCCCTGCTCCGGGTGACGGAAGAAGGTACGGGCAAACGGCTCAAAACGGCGAAATGCGCCTTTGCCGGCAAGACGGGAACCGCCCGTATCGTGCTGGACCCCAAGAAAGTGAAGCGGCGCACCCCGTACGAGGACATGCAGGGCCGGAAGCAATACCAGGCCACCTTCGTGGGCTTCTTCCCGGCCGAAGCGCCGAAATACAGCGCCATCGTCGTGATATACTCGAAACTGGACCGGGAAATCTTCTACGGAGGTACCACGCCGGCCCTGACGATGCGGGAAATCGTAGACAAAATATATGCCATCGACCCGGCCGGAGGACAGACCCTCTACGCCACGGGCCAGATGCCGAAATGGGAATAAGATGCTGATAAAAGATATCATAGAGAACAGCGGCGTGCTGTCGGTCCGGGGCCGGAACGACCTGGACATCCGCGCCGTCACCTCGGACTCCCGCAAGGTGGGGCCCGGGTCCCTCTTCATTGCCGTAAAAGGCTTCGCGAGCGACGGCCACAGCTACATCGGACAGGCCGTCCGAAACGGTGCGGAAGCCATTGTATATGAGGACGAAAAGGCCCTCGCGGCAGAGCTGGCCAAAATCGGACCGGCCAACGACCAGGAAGCCAAAAGCGGCCGGGTCGCCGCGTTGGAAAGACTGACGCTGGTGCAGGTGGAACGCTCCCGTTTCGCCGAAGCGCACATCGCCGACAACTTCTACGGACATCCCTCCCGGGAGCTGACCCTGGTCGGCATTACCGGGACCAACGGAAAGACCACCACCGTCACGCTGCTCTACCAGCTGTTCATGCAGCTGGGATACAACTGCGGCCTGCTGTCGACCATCGCCAATTTCGTCGGCACGCGCCGCCTGGAGACGGCCAACACGACGGCGGACCCCATCACCATCAACGCCCTGCTGCGGGACATGGTGGATGCCGGTTGCCAGTACTGCTTCATGGAGGTCAGTTCCATCGGCATGGAACAGGAGCGGGTCGCCGGGCTGCGTTTCCGGGCGGGCATCTTCTCCAACCTGACCCATGACCACCTGGACTACCACAAGACCTTTGCCGAGTACCTGCGCTGCAAGAAGCTGTTCTTCGACCAGCTGCCCAAGGACGCCTGGGCAATCACCAATATCGACGACCGCAACGGCCGCGTCATGGTGCAGAACACGCAGGCACAGGTGGTGACCTACTCCTGCCGGAGCCTGGCCGACCACAGCTGCCGGATTCTGGAAGAAAGCTTCGACGGCATGCTGCTCCGCATCGACGGGCGGGACGTCTGGACGAAACTCATCGGCCAGCACAACGCCTACAACCTGCTGGCCATCTACACCACGGCCATCCTGGTGGGCGCTTCGCAGGAAGAAGCCCTGGTGGCGCTGAGCACCCTCGAATCTGCCCGCGGACGGCTGGAGACCCTGCGCGGACCGCGGAACCTGTCCGTCGTCATCGACTATGCCCACACCCCGGACGCCCTGGAAAATGTGCTGAAGACGCTGCGGGACATCGCCCCGGAACGCTGCCTAATCTGCCTGTTCGGCTGCGGCGGTGACCGGGACAAGACCAAACGGCCCGAGATGGCACAGGTCGCCCAGCGCTACGCAGACCGGATTATCGTCACCTCCGACAACAGCCGGACCGAGCGGACGGAAGACATCCTGGAAGACATCCGCGCCGGACTGGACGCCGACGGGCGGGCGAAGGCCCTGTTCATCGCCGACCGCAAGGAAGCGATTCGTACGGCCGTGATGCTGGCCCCGGAAGGCGCTACCATCCTCCTGGCCGGGAAAGGCCATGAAACCTACCAGATCATCGGAACGGAAAAACGCCATTTCGATGAACGTGAAATTGTAACTGAAATATTCCGGACACTATGATATACCACCTTTTCGAATACCTGCAACAATTTGACATCCCGGGCGGCCGGCTGATGCGATACCTGTCCTTCCGGGCCATGCTGGCCAGCGTGACGGCGATGCTCATCTCCCTGCTGGTCGGCAAACGGATCATCGACCTGCTGCGCCGCAAACAAATCGGCGAGACCATCCGCGACCTGGGCCTGGAAGGTCAGCTGCAGAAAAAAGGAACCCCGACCATGGGCGGTGTCATCATCATCCTGGCTATCGTCGTGTCCGTCCTGCTGTTCTGCAACCTGCGGAACGTGTATGTCAGCCTGTTGCTGTTCACGACCTTGTGGTGCGGCGGAATGGGCTTCGCGGACGACTATATCAAGGTATTCAAGCACAACAAGGAAGGGATGAGCGAGAAGATGAAACTCATCCTTCAGGTGGTACTGGGCTTCGCCATCGGCCTGACCGTCTGCTACAGCCCGAACATCGTCGTGCGTGAAAAGGTGGCCGACACCTCCGTCTATGTTTCCGAACACAGCGATGACGTCAACGTCAACTCGGAACGGCTCATCACATCGGGCCAGTGGAAGACAGAAGACGTGGTCAAGAGCACCAAGACCACCCTCCCCTTCGTCAAGGACCATGAGTTCGACTACAAGATTCTCTCTCCGTTCAAGGGGAAATGGGGCTGGTATACCAAATGGGCCATCTATGTCCTGATGATTGTGCTGGTCATCACGGCCTGCTCCAACGGTTCCAACCTGACCGACGGCATGGACGGCCTGTCCGCCGGAACCTCCGCCATCGTGGGCGTCGTTCTCGGTATCCTGGCCTGGCTGAGCGGCAACTTGATTGACTCGAATTATTTGAATATCATGTATATACCCGGAACGGGCGAGGTCGCGATTTTCATGTCCGCCTTCGTGGGCGCTCTGATTGGCTTCCTGTGGTACAACTCCTACCCGGCCCAGGTATTCATGGGCGACACCGGCTCGCTGACCATCGGCGGCATCATCGGCGTGGGGGCCATCCTGATTCGGAAAGAACTCCTGCTGCCCGTGCTCTGCGGCATCTTCTTCGTGGAGAGCCTGTCCGTCCTGCTGCAGCGGGGCTGGTTCAAATATACCAAGCGCAAATACGGTGAGGGCCGGCGCATCTTCAAGATGTCACCCCTGCATCATCATTACCAGAAGGAAGGCATCCCGGCGCTGATCCAGAGCCCGGCCCATGCCATTCCCGAGGCCAAAATCGTAACCCGTTTCTGGATAGTCGGAATCATCCTGGCGGTGGCGACACTCGCCTTGTTGAAATTGAGATAAAGCAAATATGGCAAGAATTGTTGTTTTAGGTGGAGCGGAAAGCGGCGTGGGCGCCGCCGTTCTGGCAAAAGTAAAAGGCTATGACGTCTTCCTTTCGGACAAGGGGAAGATTGCGGACAACTACGCGGCCGAACTGGACAAATGGGGCATTCCCTACGAACAGGGGCAGCACAGCGAGGAACTGATTCTCAACGCGGACGAGGTCATCAAGAGCCCCGGTATTCCGTCGACCGTCCCGATGATCCGGAAAATCGAGGAGCAAGGCATCCACATCGTTTCCGAAATCGAATTCGCGGGCCGCTATGACAACGCGAAGAAAATCTGCGTGACCGGCAGCAACGGCAAGACCACCACCACCACGCTGATTTACTACCTCCTGAAGGAAGCCGGGCTGAACGTGGGTCTGGGCGGCAACATCGGCAAAAGCTACGCCTACCAGGTAGCCACGGAGCACTTCGACTATTATGTACTGGAAATCAGCAGTTTCCAGCTGGACAACTGCTACGATTTCCGGCCCGATATCGCCATTATCACCAACATCACGCCGGACCACCTGGACCGCTACGACCACAACATGGAGAATTACGTCCGTGCCAAATTCCGCATCGTACGGAACCTGCGCCCGGAGGACTGCTTCATCTTCGACTCCGACGACGAGATTACCATCAACCACCTGGACAAAATCGTAACCCAGGCCAAGATGCTGCCCTTCACCCAGAAAGGCGAAGTGGCACAGGGCGCTTTCCTGCGCAAGGACAAAATCATCGTCCGCTACGAGGAAGAAGAATGTGACCTGTATTTGGACGAACTGGCCCTGGGCGGCAAGCACAATATTTACAACTCCATGGCCGCCGCGCTGGCAGCCAAGGCCTCCGGTATCGACAATGCCGTCATCCGGGCCTCCCTGCAGTCCTTCAAGGCCATCGAGCACCGCCTGGAACCGGTGATGAGCGTGGGCGGCGTGCTGTATATCAACGACTCCAAAGCCACCAACGTGGATGCGGCCTGGTACGCGCTGGAAAGCCAGAAGAAACCGGTTGTCTGGATTGTGGGCGGCACCGACAAGGGCAACGACTACAGTGTGCTGAACGACCTGGTCAAGGACAAGGTCAAGGGCATCGTCTGCCTGGGCGTGGACAACCGGAAGATACACACCGCCTTCGAGCCCATCGTAGGCGCAGAGAACATGGTGGACACCCGTTCGGCGGAAGAAGCCGTCCGGGCGGCCAGCAAGATGGCCAAGGACGGGGACGTCGTGCTGCTGAGCCCCTGCTGCGCCAGCTTCGACCTGTTCACCTGCTACGAAGACCGGGGCGAGAAATTCAAGGAAGCCGTAAGAAATCTGTAAGGATATGGACAAGACGCAGGGAAAAAGCCGTTTCAGCAAGCTGCTGGGCCTGATGGAAAACGTAGAGGGCGACCGCGTAATCTGGATGATTGCGCTGGTGCTGATTATGTTTTCCGTCATCGCCATTTCTTCCTCCACTTCCCTGCTGGCCCTGGCCAACAAGACCACCCGCGAAGCCATCATCCAGAAGCATCTGGTCGTGGCGGCGCTGGGCCTTGCCTCCATCATCGGCATTTACCATATCAAGAACCTGAAGGTGCTGGAAATCGCCGGCATGCTGGGATTCCCCCTGTCCCTGTTCCTGCTCAGCTTCCTGACCTTCCATATCCGGCTGCCTTTCATGCGGGCCGAATACATCAACCAGGCCTGGCGTACCATCAATATCATGGGCCTGCAGCTGCATGTGTTCGAGGTGGTCAAGGTGGCCATGGTCATGTACCTGGCCTGGGCCGTCAACGCCTATAAGGAAGACAAGCAGGGGCGGGGCAGCCTGAAACTGGTCTACCGCTGGAAGGACAAGAAATTCCTGAGCTGGCTGAGCACCGATCTGGGCAAGAAATTCTTCTACATCTACTTCCCGATGGGCATCGTCATCTTGATGATCATCGGCGGCAGCATGTCCAGCGCCCTGTTCATCGGCGGGGTGATGTTCGTGACGATTCTGATCGGCGGGCTTCAGGTCCGCGAACTGCTGCCCGTGATTCTGGGCGGCGTCCTGCTGGTCGGGCTGAGCATCGGAATCCATTTCCTGTCCGGCGGACGGCTCTTCGACCATGTCGGAAGCGCCGTCAACCGTATCGGCATGTCCCCGGAAGAAGAGCTGGTGGATGCCGTGGGGACAGCCCGTTTCGAAGAGGTCCTGGGCAAAACTTCCCAGCCGCTCGGGGCGAAGATGGCGGTCAGCGAGGGCGGGCTTTTCTTCGGGAAAGGTCCGGGGCGCAGCACGCAGAAGCACTTCGTACCGGTCATTTTCGCGGACTATATGTTCGCCTTCATCATCGAAGAATACGGCCTGATGGGGGCCTTCCTCATCATCATCCTGTATGCGGCCCTGCTGGCGAGGGGCTCCATCGTAGCCCGCAACTGCGACGACAATTTCGCCAAGACGGCCATCGCCGGACTGGTCATCCTGATTTCCGGCCAGGCCCTTATGCACATGCTCATCAACGTGGACCTCGGACCGCTGACCGGTCAGACGCTCCCGATGATCAGCGACGGCAGGACCTCCTTCCGGTGCGTCAGCATCGCCTTCGGCATCATCCTGTCCATCAGCCGCGGCGCCAAGCGAAAGATCGAGAAGGAAACCAGTGAAAAAGCCCCGATTCTGGAGACGGAAGACGATGTCCGGGACCGGATGAACGAATTGGACCAGATATAGTTATGGAATACCGGAAATTGCGCATCATCATCAGCGGAGGCGGCACGGGCGGTCATATCTTCCCGGCCATCTCCATCGCCGGCAAGCTCAAGGAGCTCTGCCCGGAGAGTGAGATTCTCTTCGTCGGTGCGGAAGGGAAAATGGAAATGGAAAAGGTCCCCGCGGCGGGCTACCGGATTGTCGGCCTGCCCATCACGGGACTGCAGCGCCAGCTGAACCTGCGCAACCTGCTGAATGCCGTCCAGGTTCCCTTCAAGGTACTGGCCAGCGTCCGCCGGGCCCGCCGCATCATCCGCGAATTCCGGCCCGACATCGCGGTCGGCGTGGGCGGATATGCCTCCGCTCCCCTGCTGCTGGCCGCCCAGAAAGAAGGCGTACCGACCCTGATCCAGGAGCAGAACGGATTCGCCGGACTGACCAACAAACTGCTGGCCAAAAAAGCCCGCTGCATCTGCGTGGCCTACGAAGGCATGGACCGCTTTTTCCCGGCCGACCGCATCGTCATGACCGGCAACCCGATTCGCAGCAATATCGTACCGCCCACCCCGGAGAGCATCCGGGAGGGTCTGTCATTCTACGGACTGGACCCGCAGAAAAAGCACCTGCTCATCACGGGCGGCAGCCTGGGCAGCGGCACGCTGAACAAGGCGATGAAGGGCTGGATCGAGGCGGGCTGTCCGGGCGGAGAAAACGTGGAAATCCTCTGGCAGTGCGGCAAATACTATAAGAATGGCATCGACGCCTTCATGGAAGGGCGGACCCTGCCGAACATTCATTACAGCGACTTCATCGCACGGATGGACCTGGCATACGCCGTGGCCGACGTGGTGGTGTCCCGTTCCGGGGCCTCGACCGTTTCGGAACTCTGCGCCGCCCACAAGGCCGCGATTTTCGTGCCCTCCCCGAATGTGGCGGAGGACCACCAGACCCACAACGCCATGGCCCTGGTCCGCAAGGACGCCGCCCTGATGGTCCGGGACATCGATGCGCAGGAGCAGCTGCTGCCTCGCGCCCTGGAACTGCTGCAACAGCCTGAACAGGTGGCCGCGATGGAGCGGAATATCGCCGCCCTGGCCCTGCCGGACGCGGCCTTGACCATTGCAAACGAAGTATACAAACTGGTATGAGTTATACGGATATCTATTTTATCGGCATCGGTGGAATCGGCATGAGCGCCCTGGCGCGCTACTTCCGGTTCAAAGGACTGCGCGTGTCCGGTTATGACCGCACCCCGTCCGAACTCACCGCGGCGCTGGAGGCCGAGGGAATTCCCGTGCACTACACGGACGACCCCGCGCAGATTCCCGCCGACAAGGAGCGCACCCTGGTGGTGTATACCCCGGCCGTCCCGGCAGACCTGCAGGAACTGGTCACCGCACAGGCGCAGGGGTACCGGGTCATCAAACGCTCCCGCACCCTGGGGGAAATCACCCGCGGACAGCGCTGCCTGGCGGTAGCCGGCACACACGGAAAGACCACCACCAGCACCCTGACGGCCCATATCCTGACCGACTGCGGTGAAGGCTGTTCCGCCTTCCTGGGCGGCATCGCCAAGAATTACGACACCAATATGCTGGTCAGCCGCACCCCTACCGTGGTGGCGGAAGCCGATGAATTCGACCGTTCTTTCCTGCAGCTGTTCCCGGACATTGCCGTGATTACGGCCATGGACCCGGACCACCTGGACATCTACGGCACGGCCGAGGCCTACCGGCAGGCTTTCCGGGACTTCGCCGCCCAGGTCAGCGGCACCTTGATTATGAAGCGGGGCCTGCCCTTGACGCAGCAGGACACCCCGGCCCGCATCCTGACCTACAGCTATACGGACCCGGCCGCGGATTTCCACCCGGAGCATGCCCAGCCCGACGAACTGGGCTATTTCCACTATGACCTGGTCTGGCCCGGCGGCGTGATAGAAGACGTGCGCGTCGGCGTGCCCGGCTGGCTGAATGCCGAAAACAGCATCGCGGCAGCCGCCGTCTGCCTCTGCTACGGAATTGCGCCCGAACAGGTCCGCGCAGCCATCGGAACCTTCCGCGGCGTCAAGCGCCGGATGGACCTGCACCTGAATACGAAAAAACTGTCCTATATCGACGATTACGCCCACCATCCGGACGAACTGCGCACCGCCATCAGCTCGATGCGCGACATCTTCCCCGGACGGAAACTCACGGCCGTGTTCCAGCCCCACCTGTACACCCGTACGCGGGATTTTGCAGCAGGCTTCGCACAGGCGTTGAGCGGGGTGGACAAACTGATTCTGCTGGATATCTATCCCGCCCGGGAAGAGCCCATCCCCGGCGTCAGTTCCGAACTGATTTTCAAGGACGTGACCGCGCCCGAAAAGGTACTGCTGCGCAAAGAAGAACTGATGGACTACCTGGCGCAGGAGCCGCTGGACGTGCTGATTACCTTCGGGGCCGGCAACATCGACCGGTATATTGAACCGATTACCGCACTGCTGAAAGAAAGGCTGGGATGAAACAAGGGCTGCGCATAGGTGTTCTGGCACTGATTCTGGCCGGACTGGTACTGCTGCTCACGGCACTGGGCCGCGGGGCGGACCGCACGCGGGCGCAGCGGACCTGCCACCGGCTGAAAATTGCCGTGCTGGACAGCACCCGCCTGGGTTTCGTCACGCAGCAGGACGTCAAGGACATCATCGACCGGGAATACGGGGTCTATGTGGGAAAGGCCCTGGACAGCATCAACCTCAAGCGCATCGAAAACCTGCTGGAAGGCCGCAGCGCCATCCGCACCTGTGAAGCCTACACCACGGGCGACGGCATCCTGCATGTGGCCGTTACCCAGCGGGAGCCCGTCATCCGCTTCAAAACGGCCGGCGGCGGGTTCTATGCCGACGCGACCGGCTTCCTCTTCCCCCTGCATCCCGGATACGACTGCAACGTCACCGTCATCGAAGGGGAGATTCCCCTGCAGGTTCCCGCCGGCTTCAAGGGGGTGCCGTCCACGGAAAAAGAGCGCAGTTGGCTGCGCGACATCACCGGATTCGCCCAGCGGCTGGATGCGGACCGGAAATGGAAGGGCGCTTTCAGCCGGATTGCCGTCGGAACAGACGGCGACCTGGTCCTGTATCCTTCGAAAGGAAAGGAAAAATTCCTCTTCGGAGGGCCGGACGGCTATGCCGACAAACTGGCCCGGATGGAGAAATACTACACGCACATCGCCCCGGCCAAAGAACCGGGTTACTATAAGACCGTAAACGTGAAATACGAGCAACAAATCATCTGCAGAACCCAATAGTTATGGAAGAAAGGTACATTGCATCCGTCGATCTGGGATCGTCCAAAATCGCCCTCACCGTCGCCAAGGTGTCAGGGGACGACATCCAGGTCATTTTCTACCGGGAGAAAGCGTCCCAGGGCATCCGCAACAGCGCGGTATTCAACCCGCAGAAGGCCTCTGCGCCCATCCGCGAAGTCATCGCGGAGGCAGAAAGCGAACTGAATATCAAGATTTTACAGGTTGTCGTCGGACTGCCTCGCTGCGACGTGCGGCAGGAGACGAACTGCGCCCGGGTGACCCGCAGCAATCCGGAAGACAGCATTTCCGCCGAAGAAGTGGAAGCGCTCAAGAGCATTGCCCGCGAACAGTATCCCCTGGAAGATCCGGAGCATGAGCAGATTTACGGGGCCATCGCCCAGTCCTACTCCGAAGACGAGAATTTCCAGCTGATTGAAAACGACATCATCGGCGTCATCAGCGAGTCTTTCGAGGGCAACTTCAAGCTGTTCATAGGCAAACGACGTGCAGTCCAGACCATCGACAAAGTGTTCAATGACCTGGAAATTGCCATTTCCCGGAAATATTTCACGCCCGGGGCCATCGCCAAGGCCGTCCTGATGGAAGACGAGATGGAGAACGGTGTCGCGCTGGTGGATTTCGGCGGCGGCGCCACTTCCGTCAGCATCTACAAGGGGAAGATTCTCCGCCATTACGCCTGCATTCCTTTCGGCGGCAAAGTCATCACGTCCGACATCCGCAGTGAGTGCTCCATCACGGAGTCACTGGCGGAAAACATCAAAATGGCCTACGGCGCCTGCCAGCCCGACCGCCTGCAGAACCTGGGCGAAAAAATCCTGCAGATAGAAGGCGATGTGGAAGGGTACAAGCAGATTCCGGTCTATTTCCTGTCGGAAATCATCACGGCCCGCTGCCGCGAAATCATCGACGCCGTCCTGTATGAAATCCAGGAGAGCGGCTTTGCCGACAGCCTGCGCAGCGGCATGGTGCTCACCGGCGGCGGTGCGGAACTGGCCAACCTGGGCAATTTCATCAAAGACCTGTCGGGCTATACGGTGCGGACCGGCATTCCGCGCCCGCTCTTCTCCGCATCCGGCTGCCCGGGTGTGTTCTCCCCTTCCGCCACCACGTCCATCGGAATGTTGCTGGAGGCCAAAGGCGACGGCGTATCCAGTTGCATCGACGCGCCTGCAGCCGCAGCGGTCGAGCCGGAAGAGGAAGAAGAACCGGTCATGCCCGATACGGCACCGGCCCTGCCCGATGATGCTCCTGAAGGCAGTTCAACGGAACTGTTCACGCCCGAAGAAGTCCCGCAGGTGGAGAAAAAGAAGAAAAAGAAAACCCGGAAACCGAGCAGTCTGCAGGTGACCTGGGAAAGATGGAAAAACAGCATCAGCGACACCATCGGCAATTTTTATGACAAGGTAAACAACGATATGGAGGACAAGTAATATGGAAGAGACATTCACCCCGGCAGACTGGATTCCCGAGAATTCCATGATCAAAGTGATCGGCGTGGGCGGCGGTGGCTGCAATGCCGTGACCTATATGTACAACCAGCATATCCAAGGCTGCAGTTTCATCGTCTGCAACACGGATTCGCAAGCCCTCCAGAAGAGCAATGTCCCAGTCAAAATCCAGCTCGGAGAAGGCCTGGGCGCAGGGACCAATCCGACCAAAGGACGGAACGCGGCGCTGGAGTCGCAGGACCTGATTGCCGAAAAAGCCCTGGACTGCGGCACCCAGATGCTGTTCATCACCGCCGGTATGGGCGGCGGTACGGGAACGGGCGCCTCACCTGTCATCGCCAAAATGGCCAAGGACAAAGGTATCCTGACCATCGGCGTCGTCACCCTGCCCTTCAAGAACGAAGGCGACGACTTCCTGTCCAAAGCCGTTGACGGCATCCATGAACTGGAAAAGAACGTGGACAGTCTGCTGATCATCAACAACGAAAAACTCTACGAGTTCTTCGGCAACCAACTCGTCCAGGAGGCCTTCCCCCGGGCGGACGAAGTGCTCGCGACGGCCGTGCGGGGCATCATCGAAATCATCACGAAGCCCGGTTACATCAACGTCGACTTCGAAGATGTCAAGACGATGATGAAGAACAGCGGCATGGCCCTGATGGGCTGCGGCAGCGGCAGCGGCAAAAACCGGCTCGAAGAGGCGGTACGCGGCGCCCTGGAGTCTCCGTTGCTGAACGACTTCGACCTCAAGACCTGCAAGAACCTGCTGATTAACATCACGGCGGGCAACAACGAGCAGGGTCTGAAGATGGACGAGCTGAACAAAATCAGCAACATGATTACGGAATATACCGGCAGTGTGAGCAAATTCAAACGCGGCCTCATCTACGACGACGACCCGAACGTGGGCGACACGATTCATATCACGGCCATCGCCACCGGCTTCAAGATGAACCTGATCGGGCTGACCGGGTCTGACTTCGGAAAGCTCATCATGCTGGACAAGGACTTCGTCTATAATCCGCACCCTTCCGTAGCGGACAAAGAGGGCGAAATCGTCCTGCCGGAAGAGAACGTGGTCATCAAGAAAGTCGGTTACAACACGGCCGAGAATGTCCGGAAATACCGGTTCAACCCGGATGACAAGCCGGTCCTGATACTGGAGCCCGGCCAGAGCAAGAGCGAACTCGAATCGGTAGCGGCCATCCGTCGCGCCCACACCCAACACCCCGGAGAATGAGAAAGTACCGCGTCGGCGGCCATGTGATGGCCGTATCATTGGAAGCCCCTTGGCGCTTTATGGACATGGTGCCTGCCGTAGCCGCCCGCATAGCGGCTGCAGCGGCCGGTGAAGCGCTGCCCATCGTACCCACCCGGGCCGGTGATGAAGTGCCGGCGCGTACCTTTATCCAGGACCGGAGCGAACTGCCCGCGGACCGGAGCCGTTATGATCTGGACTTTTCCCAATACGAACCTTTCCGCTGCGAGGACGACGCCGAGCCGCTCATGAGCCTGCAGATTTGCGCGCAGGAGCCCGCATGGCTGGCACGGGAAAAGGCCGAAGGGCGTATCACGCTGCTGATGAGCGTGGATACGCGTCCGCCCTACTACTACATTTACCGCCGCGCAGAGGAAACCCTGTACGAATTTGATGCGGACGAAGGCCACATCGCCGGCACCTTGCACCTGTCGGCGGACGGCCGTCACGGTGCCTACTACCCCAAGCCCGGCTTCGGTCCGCATACGACTATGTTCCAGATCAGTACGGCCCTGATGATGCTGTACACCTATGCGACCGCGCCGCTGGACACCCTGCTGATGCATGCCTCCGTCGTCCGGTATGCCGGAAAGGCCAACCTGTTCCTGGGGGTCAGCGGCACCGGGAAAAGCACACACAGCCGTCTCTGGCTCAGCCACATCGACGGGTGCGACCTTGTCAACGACGACAATCCCGTCCTGCGTGTCGAAGACGGCGTCCTCTACGTATACGGTTCCCCCTGGAGCGGGAAAACCCCTTGCTACCGCAATCTGCGCGTACCGGTGCGCGCCATCATCCGGCTGGAACAGGCACCGCGCAATGAAATCCGGCGACTGAGCGGCTTGCAGGCCTATGCCAGCATCCTGTCAGCCGCGTCTTCCATCCGATGGGAGCGGACGTTGATGGACAGGATGACCGCGACGGTGGAAAAGGCTTCGAACCTGGCCGCCTGCTGGCACCTGGACTGCCTGCCCGACCCGGAAGCGGCCGCCGTCTGCTTCCATGCGACGACGGCAAGAGCGCAATCTTAACGAACTGGCCGCCGCCAACCGATATCTGGACCAGTTCGTGACCGGATTGGCGCGTCATCGTCAATCCACTGATGCACCTGCCCGTATTCCTGTGCAAAGTCATTAAAAAGCGTTGGCTCAGGCCTGCAGGAGGGCGATGGCCTCATCCAGGGTCAGCGCATCGGCGATGGCGAACTGTCCGCTCCTGCTACGCTGCAGTGCGCCCAGATGGGCCCCTGAGCCGAGGGCTTCCCCCAAATCCCGGGCAAAAGCACGGATGTACGTACCTTTGGAGCAGGCGATTCTGATCCGGGCCATCGGCAGGTCCCGGCCGCCTTCGGCGACGTGGATACGGCCGGAGGCGGCGGAGGCGGCAGCCGTCAGCGCCGACCGCGGGGCGGAGCCGGCCGGATAGAAGGCCAGCAGTTCCAGGTCCGAAATCAAAATCCGCTGCCGGGTCAGCGCGGAAAGGGCGGCTTCATCGAGGTCTCCCCCGCTCTTGTACAGCCGCCGGGCCATCTCATAGGCCCGCACGCCGTCGACGGACTTGGCGGAAAACAGCGGCGCCACCTGTTCCTGCTCACCCAGGAATGACGGCAGAACGGCCCGCAGTGCTTCCGCATCTATCTGTTCATAGGGATAGCGCCGGTCAATCTCTTTTTCCAGGTCATAGGAAGGGGTCGTCGCGCCGAAGACAATGTCGGCGACGTATTCCTTGTCGTGTTTCTGCAGGGTCTCGGCCTGCCGGGTGGCAGGGCCGATGCACACCAGCAGGATACCGGTAGCCAGGGGGTCCAGCGTGCCGGCATGCCCCACCTTGAGGTTCTTCTTGTGAAAATGCCGGACGGCCGCATATTTCACTTTGCGGATTACGTCGGCGGAAGTCCAGCGCCATGGCTTGTCGATGGGAATGACAATGCCTTCCGGATAGTCCTCGATTGACTCCGAAAGGCATTTCAGCGTACGGTCCGGTATCAGAAACATACCATCTTGTCGATGCGCCGCTGGTGCCGGCCGCCTTCGAAAGCGGTCTCCAGCCAGGTCTGCACGATATGCTGGGCCATGCGATAGGAGATGAAGCGGGCGGGCATCACCAGGACATTTGCGTTGTTATGGGCTTTGACCAGGCGGCCGATTTCGGAAGACCAGGCCAGGCCGGCCCGGATGCCGCGGTGCTTGTTCAAGGTCATCGCCATGCCGTTACCGGTGCCGCAGAGGGCGATGCCGACATCCACACGGCCCTGCTCAACAGCCTGCGCCAGCGGATGGGCGACGTCGCTGTAATCCATGCTCACTTCGGAGTCGGTGCCGAAGTCCACCATCTCATAACCTTTCGCCTGCAGCCAGGCAATCAATTTGCCCTTGTAAGCAAAGCCGGCGTGGTCGCTGCAAATTCCGATTTTCATACGAGTCGCGTTTTAATAAAGTCCATGCGGGCGGCGAGTTCCGCACGGCCGATAAAGGAAACGATGTCGGCGATGCCCAAACCGCTGGAAGCCCCGGCAAGGGCCAGCCGCAGGCAGTTCATCACCTTGCCCATGGGCCATTCATGCCCTTTGATATAGTCCTCCAGGGCCGTCTCGACGCTGGCTTTGTCCATCGCGCCCTTGTATTCATCAACCAGGTATGCGGCAGCCTGCAGGGCCAGGCTGGCATTCTCCTCTTTCCAGAATTTATCGACATCCTTTGCCAGGAAGGGGGCCGTCAGGCTGTCGTCATAGACCTTCGCCCGCGGATCGGGGGCGCGGCGCGGGTCGGCCGGCTTCTGCTCCACGGCGGCACCGGCTTTGATGCCGAAGGCCTCGAATTCTTTCGGGGAGACGAAGAGGTAGGAAGCCACCGTCCAGAAGTCGGCGACGAAAGTAGCGCGCTCCTTGACCAGCCGGACCACCGCCTCTACATATTCGCGGGTAAAGACATGGTTGCGGAAATCAGCCCCGAAACCGGCGAATTCGCAGCCGGCCGTGAGGGCGCATTTCGGGCAGGTAACCACCTGGATACCATGACTTTCCAAGATGGGAATAAAGAGGTCGGTGAGCTCTTCGTCGGTCTTCAGACGCAGGTATTCCTTGTTGTACCAGCGGGCTTTCTCGGGGTTGAAGCGGGCGCCGGACTTGACGATGCGCTCCAGGGAGAAGGCGGGGACCAGTTCCTCGATGGTGAACATTTCCCTTTCATCACCCGGGTTCCAGCCCAGGAAGGCCAGCAGGTTGACGAAGGCCTCCGGGAAATAGCCGTCTTCACGGTAGCCGCGGGACACTTCGCCGGCGGCATTGACCCATTTGAGCGGGAACACGGGGAAACCGAGCTTGTCGCCGTCGCGCTTGCTGAGCTTGCCCTTGCCGTCGGGTTTGAGCAGCAGGGACAGGTGGGCGAAACGCGGCTGCGTATCCGTCCATCCGAAGGCCGCATACAGCAGATAGTGCAGCGGCAGGGACGGCAGCCATTCCTCGCCGCGGATGACCTCGGTGATTTCCATCAGGTGGTCGT
>CADBPR010000097.1 GCA_902796555.1 uncultured Bacteroidia bacterium | reverse complement strand
GTGCTCATCAACAATGCCGGCATCTTTTTCTTCGACGCCTTCAACCGGGTCCCGCCCGCCAAAATCGAGACGATGGTCATGCTGCACATGGTCACGATGACCCAGCTGTGCCGCCTGTTCGGCGCGGATATGTGTGCGCGCGGACAGGGCTATATCCTCAACATGTCATCGCTGTGCAACTGGATGGATTTCCCGGGCATCCAGACCTATTGCTCGACCAAAGCGTTTATCTACCATTTTTCACGCTCGCTGTGGTTCGAATACCGCCTGCAGGGCGTGGGCGTGACGGTCGTGACGCCGGGTGCGGTGGATACGGGCCTCTACGGACTGGCGCCGAACCTGCGCCGGCTGGCTGTCCGGCTGGGCATCAGCATTCCGCCGGAAAAACTGGCCCGGAAGGCGCTCAAGCGCATGTTCGCCCGCAAAAAAAGCTGCATGCCCGGGCTCATCAATCACCTCGCCAAACCCATTTTCCGGCATTTCCCGGACACGCTGGTATTCACCGTGATGAAGCGGCTGAAGATGTTCCGCAGCGACAGCGGCTACAGTCCGAACGAGAAACCGAGGGTCCAGTAATGGAAGGACGGGTTCCCTTCCGGCAGAACGCGGGCGGAGCCTGGATACCATTTGGCAAAGATTCCGATGCGGGCGAAGGACAGCGTCGCCATGATGCTGTAACCGAACACAGGCATCTGTGCGCCGCGCGTCGACACGCTTGTACTGGTCCGGCCGACCGTGTAGGCATAAGAGGTTGAGGCGCCCAGGTTGGTGGCAAGTTCCACGCCGGCGCTCGCTTCGAGATAGCCGACCCGCCCTTTCAACAGAATCGGGAAGGTGAAACGCGTGTTGAACAGCGAAGCGTTTTTCTTTTTGAAATCCAGCCCCATCGTACTGAAATCCGCCAGCATCACATGGCTGTCGGCATCCTGCAGGAAATACTGTTCCGCCGAGCCGAAGTTCCGGGTACCGAAATCGGCCCCGATTTCCAGCCCGAGCCAGTCGACCGGATAAAAACCGACGGTCAAGATGTTGATGAAAAACTCATACGACCGCCCTTTGGCCGGTGTGAAATCAGCCGAATCATAGAGATAAAAGCCCCACCCTATATGCGATATAGGCCTGAATTCCACGGGTTTATATTCTTTCCGAAGGGGTTTTTCCTTCGCATCCAGCACTTTGTTTTCCAGGGCATCCAATACATCCCGTCCGCTTTTTTGGGCATAAGCGGCCACGCTCAGACCCAGGAGGGCCCATAACAGGAGAATCTTTTTCATAAGGCATCGACGGTTAAATACGGAAGACGCATGACGGCGGTAAATCCGGCCGGGAGGTATTCCTGCAGGCGTACCAGGTGGTCATCGTCCTTGGGCGTACGGCCCAGCAGTTCGGACAGCGGGTCCTTCTTTTCCGGGAACGCCGTAATCCGGTAATTATAGACGCCGGCCAGCTGGGCGGCATAGGCGATGGCATCCATCAGGGTGCCGGTTTCGTCGGCCAGCCCCAGCGCAATGGCGTCCTTGCCGGTCCATACGCGGCCCTGGGCCAGGGAATCCACGCGGGCTTTGTCCATGCCGCGGCCCTGCGCGACGACATTCACGAAGGTGTCATAGATATGTTCGATGCGTTCCTGGTACCAGGCTTCTTCTTCCGCACTGAGCGGTTCCATCGGGGAGCCCAGGTGGCTGTGCGCGTTCGTGCCGATGACGACGGGGTTCACATGCAGGTGCTTTTTCAGGGCGTTTCCGTAGGTGATGACCAGGCCGAATACGCCGATGGAGCCCGTCAGGGTGGTGTTGTCCGTAAAGATACGCCGGCAGCCCGCCGAAATCAGGTAACCGCCCGATGCGGCATACCCGCCATAGCTGGCCACCACCGGTTTGACCCGGCCGAGCAGTTCGATTTCACGGCGGATCATATCCGACGCAACCACCTCACCGCCAGGGGAATTCACCCGGAAAACCACCGCTTTCACCGTGGAGTCCGCCCGTACCTGCGCAATCGTCCGGGCCAGGCTGCTGCCGACGATACCGCTGCCGCTCCGGACAATCTCGCCGTCGGCATAAATCACGGCTACCTGTTTGGCAGAAGGGCCTTTGCGGAGTTTTTTGGCATAGTCGGACACGCTGATGGTTTTCACCCGTTTGGGCTGGCTGGTGCCGAACAGGTGGCAGAGGTACTGCTCCATTTCATCGCGGTATTTCAGTCCGTCCACCAGGCCTTTGTCCAGCCAGGACTGTGCCGACGACAGGGCCAGCGCATCGGTCCAGGCCTGCAGCGAGTCGGCGCTCACCCCGCGGGCTTCGGCCATGCCGGAAACCATTGTATCCCATTGGGAATGAAGCATTTCCTCATATTGCAGCCGGTTCTCGGGGCTGATGTCATTGCGGATATACATCTCGCCGGCCGATTTGAATTTGCCGTGGCGGATCAGCTGCACGTCCAGTCCGAGGGTGTCCAGCAGGTCCTTGACGAAGAGCTGGGCCGTGGCGACGCCGGTCAGGGTGCCTTCCCCTTCGGGGTAGAGGAAAATCTTGTCAGCGGCCGAGGCCAGGTAATAACTGCGGTTATCCAGGGAGGCCGTATAGGCGACCACCGGCTTGCCGCTCCGGCTGAATTGGCGCAGGCAGGCGCGCAGCTCTTCCACGGCCGCCAGGGACGCCCCTACCTTGTTCGCATCGACATAAATCATGGAAATGTCGTTGTCGAAGGCCGCCTCTCCGATGGCGCGTTCTACCTCCAGCAGGGAGAGGCCGCGGCTGACATTCAGCCCGCTCAGCGACAGGTTCAGGGAATTGGTCCCGCGCTCGTCGGCGATTTTGGCCATGTCGATGCGGAGCAGTTTCCCTTTCAGGAAGTCTTCTGCAGCCGCCGGCATCAGGGCCAGGGCCAGGCAGAAGAGGGTCAAGCATGTTTTTTTCATGAATCTATTGCTTTGTCGTTGAATACAGCGTACAGGAAAGTCGACAGGTAATGGCGCCAGTTGCCCCAGTTGTGCCCGCCGGAGCTTTCCAGATAAATATAGGGATAATGTTTACGGTCCAGCATGTGGCAAATCATCCGGGTTGCCAGGTACAGCACGTCACCGGACCCGACTGCCAGCATATACAGGCGGGGCGGGTCGGCGAACTGTTGGTCCAGTTTCTCTTCGATATCCTGATAAAAGCCGGAAAATTCGCTCTTTTTGATGTGGGAGCCGAACAGGGGCGAGAACAGGCCGATGTAGCCGAAGGCGCCCGGGTTATTGGCGGAAATGTACAGGGCCTGCATGCCGCCGATGGACAAGCCGGCAATCGCCCTGTGGTCTTTGTCCGGAATGGTCAGGAAGTTGCTGTCCACATAACGGACGACATCCTCGCAGAAGCCGCTTTCGACGGTGCCGTCAATCTCGAACATTGCCTCGAAAGCGCTTTTGCGGCGCATATTGACGGCGTCCTCGGCATCGTCATATTGGTTTACGTTCGGCATCACGATGATGGCCGGCTCGGCGTTGCCGCTGGCATAAACCTCGTCCGCGATGCGGTGAATCTGCCCCCGTACCAGCCAGGAGCCCTGGTTGCCCCGCGCGCCGTGCAGCAGGTAGACCACCGGGAAGCGCCGCCCGTCCTGACCGTATTCTTTGGGCAGGTAGACCATCATCCGACGGGTTTGCAGGCCCGGTACCGAGACGGGATAAGACACCTCCACCAGCGTTCCTTCCGGCACGTGCTGGTTCGCTTCCATCTGAAAACGCTGGTCCGCATTCCGTTGCAGATACCGCTGGATGCCGCAGGACGGGAAGACCAGCGGCAACAGCATCGACAAGGTGGTGAGCAGTCGTTTTCGCATTGTCTGCAAAGATAGTAAAAATCATGCAGACAGCCCAGCATCCCCGGTTGTATAAGCGGTCGCCAGCATCTTTTGGCCGGCAAAATTCAAACAGCGGGTAAAAATTCGTATATTTGCAGTCCCAAACTAACCGTTTATGGCTTATCACAAAATTGAACAATACGACGAAGAAACGACGCGCGAGCTTTCCGCCCGCGTAAAAGACATGTTGGGCCTGCTGGGAGAAGACAGCTCCCGGGAAGGCCTGTTGAAGACCCCGGAACGGGTGGCGAAGTCGCTCCAGTTCCTGACCCAGGGATACGACCAGGACGGGGTGGAGATTCTTCGTTCCGCCATGTTTGAAGCACCTGACAGTCAGATGGTTATCGTAAAAGATATCGAACTGTTCTCCATGTGTGAGCACCATCTGCTGCCCTTTATCGGAAAAGCCCATGTGGCCTATATCCCGGACAAACATATCACGGGGCTGAGCAAAATCGCCCGCTGCGTGGAGGTGTTCGCCCGCCGGCTCCAGGTGCAGGAACGGCTGACTGTGGAGGTCCGCGACTGTATCGAGGAGGCCCTGAATCCGCTGGGCGTCGCCGTCGTCATCGAAGCGACCCATACCTGCATGTGTATGCGGGGGGTCCAGAAGTCCGGCGCGCTGACCACCACGTCCGCTTTTTCCGGTGCTTTCCTCAAGTCCGGCCGCACCCGCAATGAGTTCCTGAACTTGATACAATCGTAGCCAATCGTGTCGGATTGGTTGAAATTTGTTGGAGAATCACGCAGAAAATAATATATTTGCATGACATTCACATGAATAAAACAACTTTATATAGGTTAAACAAAACGAATTTAAAGATGAAAAAAATCGTTACCATCGCCCTTGCGGCTATCATGATGCTCGCGGGCACAAACGCTTTCGCCCAGCTTTCCGTTGGCGCAGGCTATCTCAATTCCACGCTGAACAAATCCTATAACGGTACGGCTCTGGACCCGGAAGCCAGCAATGGTTTCTATGTGGGCGGCTCTTATAATATCCACCTCATCAAGGGTCTGGGTGTCGCTCCCGGTATCTATTATTCCATGCTGGCCGGCAAATCGAAGACCACTTACGGCGGTTTCACCCTGGCCGACCACACATTCACCGAGCACGCCATCAACATTCCCGTCAATTTCAACTACGGCATTGACCTGCGTGATGTGAAATTCTTGGTGTTCGCCGGCCCTACCTTCCAGTATGCGCTGTCTTCCCAGTATAAAGGACAGGTGCTGGGCGTAGACCACGTGGTCGACAGCTTCAAAGACATGAACCACAGCCCCTTCAACATCTATCTCGGTGGTGGTCTCGGCGCTGAACTGGCTGAGAAGCTCCAGATTACCGTCGGTTTCGACTACGGCCTGATGAACATTTCCAAGGCTGACAAGACCGTCGCCCATCGCTACAACATCAAACTCGGTGTGGCTTATCTCTTCTAAGAGATTGTCTGATACAGTAATCTTTCAGGGCTGACCCATCTCGGGCCGGCCCTGTTTGCTGTCCGTCCTCCGGCATCTCGTTCTCTCTGAGATTTCGTCGCTAATGCACAACTCCGTTTTCAACATTACGGGGCTGTGGCACCTTGGGCGCCACGCTTAATTATCGTTTTGTCAGTCAGTTTTATTCCTATTGTCAGTGCGAAAACTGTTGTGGTGGCTATTTTTGTCACAGGTATATTAAAACGGGTTACATAAAAAAGACAATTATGCTACTATCGGTCATAACAATTATTGCCTGTACTCCGATAGAATACGATTACAATAACGCTAAAAACACGCTGATATGTCTAAGAATCATTTATTTGCAGCTATCGCATGTGCTGCACTTCTCTTTGCCGGTTGCGGCAAGACAAATCCCTCCGACCCCGATCAAGGGACAAATCCCGTTGTAGAAGAAAAAATCACATCTGCCGATTTTGCGGGCAGTTGGGGCCAGGGTGAAGATACCGACATGCTGGTCTTGAAGGAAGACGGCAGCTTCGCTCAGAAGGGATGGGATGAAACCATCTCCGGAAAGTGGTCTTTCAACGAGAAGGATAACACCATTACCTTTACTCCTGACGGTAGCGATGCCTGGACAAAGGGGGTCCTCCTCATCGGCGGCAAAGCCTGGCTGGTGCTGGTGGAAGAGTCTGATGGTTTCCGTTCAGTTGAAAGCTACCGGAAAGCCGGGGCAAAGGTGGATTCCGGCACCCTTACGGACGGCCGCTGGGACGCCCCTCACACCGGAATCAAGCCTGCCGAATATACAGCAGAAACCGATTACAGAATATGTATGGTAGTTTCCGGAAAAAACATTGACCTGTATGTTCCCATATGGGGTTACCATATCCAGGGAACATTCACGCTCAACGACGGAAAAATGCACATAGAAGCAGACGACAACCACATCTGGGCCGCAAAAGAGATTAGTGTCGGAGATTCAGACAATTGGTATTTCGGCTGGAACGCCTGGGGTGACGGGCCTGACGACGGCCCGAGCATGAACCGTGAAACATTTGAACTCAATGGTTATACCTGGTATACCGTAAACGAGCTTAAGAAAATGGGTCATGAGCCGCATGGCGATACAGACCACTCCTTTGAAGCCGCTATCTGGGCAGCTGGGCAGCAGGTCCACGATGAAGCCATGGAGCTTTGCAACTTCGAGCTCTGCGTAAGTCCGGACGGCAAGGAAGCTTTCGGTAGTGCAGTCGGTCTCACCCCTTGGTTCTACAAGCGCTAGGTATTACCGTTAAAATCCTTATCTTTGGGAAGAAATATGTCCCGCATAATTATTTATATAGCAGCGATTCTCCTGCTCGTGCCGGTTTCGGCCTCCGGGCAGGAAGTCCCCTTTGTGAAAGCCGGCGTGCGGGAGCTTCCCTCCCTTAACACACCAAGGTCCGTGCCTTCCCTGGTGCTGCTTGAAAATAACGAAATCCTTGCCGTAGGCGGCCACACCACAGGTTTCATTCCGGCCGAAACCGCCGAATACTTCGACGGCAAGGAGTGGCACGAGATATCCATGAACTACACCCACGACGGCGCCTTTACGGCTATCCTCCAGGACGGCTCCGTGCTTGTGGGAGGCGGTTCGGCCGAACCTTTCGGCATAGGCCGAAGCTGGGGCGTGGAACGCTACATCCCTGCAGAGCACCGTATGGAGCCGGTTGGCATCATGGATTGTCCCAGGGCATATTCTTCGGCCCTTGTAATGCCCGGAGACACCGTTGTGGTGTCCGGAAACTGGTACAGCTCCGACGCCATCGAGGTGTATGTAAGGAGCGGGGGATTCCGTACCGAAAAACCCGTGACAAATGACAGATGCCAGCCGTATATCCTGCAGTCGGCCCCCGGCAATGCCATTCTTTTCGGCGCAGTGGACATCCACGGAAACCGCACGGAGCGTGTCACGGTAGACCGCCTCAAGGGAGAGCCTTTCTCTCCGCAGATCCTTGAGGATTGGCAGCCCTATGGCAGAATGGGCGGCGCCGTATCCGGTGTATTGACAATAGGGGACTACACCTACCTTGTTCCCGCCATCAGCAAAACCGACTCCATCCCCGGCATCCTGAGAATTCGCGGAGAAGACTTCTCCCTCCTTGAAACCAGCGCCTCCATTCCCGTGGCCATGCCGGACGACTCTCCCATAAAGTGGTCGCCTTCATTTGTCGTAAACCGCTCTGCCAGAAAAGCTTATCAGTATGGCTTTGCGCAGCCCGGCACGGACGTCCTCCTTGAAATAGACTACAACCCCTCCCTTGACGGCGGAAAATCCAGCCTCAAAGTCTTCTATGCCGAAGGCTCCAACCCGAACAAAAAAGAGGCGTCCATCGTCCTCACCCCCGCCGGAAACATCCTCATTGCTGGCGGCAGGGAAAAGGACAACTTCCACACCCTTGGAGAAACCAGGCTTCTCATTTTAGGAGAATCTCCGGCCGAAGCTGCCGGCGGCTTCAACTGGTGGTGGCTCCTTCTTGTGGCCATCCTCATTGGCGTTTTCATCGGCCTCACCCAAAGGAGAAAACCCGCTCAAATTGAGGAAGTTCCCGCCGAAGAAAAGGCCCAGTCCCCGGACCTTATATCCAGGATCACAAACCTCCTGGAAAAAGAGGAGTGGTTCCGTCGCAAAGACCTCACCAAAGCCACTCTGGCCCAGGAACTTGGCACCAACACCACATACATTACGGCCACCGTCAACAGCCAGGGCGGCACAACGTTCTCGGACCTCGTTGCCGGTTACCGCATAGCCTATGCCCAGAAGCTCATGAGAGAGAACCCCCATATGCTCCTGACAAATGTTGCCGAAGAATCCGGCTTCTCCTCAGACAAATCCTTCTTCCGCACCTTCAAGGCCAAAACCGGCCTCACGCCCACCCAGTGGAAGCAGAACCGTCAAGGATAATTGGCTATAACGATTACACACCGCATCAACAAAGGGATTGTCAAGAGAGAAGGACGAACGGACTGCCAGATACGCCTACGGGTCACGT
>CADBPR010000096.1 GCA_902796555.1 uncultured Bacteroidia bacterium | reverse complement strand
TGGGGCAGGGGGGCTGTGATGTGGCAGGCCGCAGGCCTGGCAAATCACGGCTCTGTTTGTGATGGAGTGGGGCAGGGGGCTTTCCCCAACCGCCTGCCCGCCCCTTTCCGTCGTCAAATCCAGTTGCCGCCGAATGAAACCTGCGGCGGAACGCCGGCGCTGCGGGACATGAAATCTTCGGCCAGCGCCCGCATCCGCTTGCTGTTGCGGCGGACGTACACGGGGGCGACTTTCCGCTCCCGGCTCAGGTTTGTATACGTGCAGTCGCCGACCCTCTCAAAATGCGCGCGGACAACACGACCGTCACGGTAGGGACAAAGCTGGGTGACAATTACTACAACTGTTCCATCCGGCGTACGGCCGAAGGTCACATGCTCCTCAATCTGCTCGAGGGTCGTCACTTGCAATTCGATATTCCGCTCGGTGACGGCGTCGGAAACCTTCTTCGCCGATCCGACCGCCAGGGCCGCCATCGTCGTAAAGCAGGAGGTACAAGTCAGTAGGCACAACAGAATGGTCCCTATTTTTGCTAAGTTTCTCATAATTTGTCAGTTATCTTCTTTTTCGTCAAGCCCCATGCCGCTCTTCAGCATCGCGCGGCATCACGATGCGGCGGACATTGCAGCCGGCGTAGTTGCCCAGGACAATGAGGGGGTAATACCACAGGATGGCGGGGTTCCAATGCCAGGCCGCCACCAGATAGACGACGTCGGCGATGGAATGGTAGAATCCGCAGAGGATGAACAGCGGCACACCGAACAGCACCGGCACGAGGGACTTCGACCGGCGGTACAGCCAGACCGAAAGGTCGATAATCAGCCCGCACCCCACAGCCCGCAGGAAAGCGCGCCACGGCCCCTGGGCCAGCCGGCCTTCCACCACGCTCTGCGCCCGCTCCAGCGGCTCGCCGCCCAGCGACAGGACCAGCAGCCCGATCAGAATACACCCCAGCACATTGAACAGCCAGATGCGCACCAGCGCCGGGATATCCGTCATCACCCCGGCCCGACCCGTGTACAGGGGCGTTCCGGAAAGGACGACGCCCACCAGGCCGAATGCGAAAATCACGGCCCCCGGAATACCGCCCAGGGCCAGGAAGCCATACGCGCCGAGCCCAATCAGAATGCCGGCCAACAAGGATTCTCTGTTCATCTTAGGAATGATAAAAAATGAGGCAAGTAATTTTTTAGAATGACTCAACTGACAAAGATAGATAAATTCCTATATTAATCCAAACCGGTGCCCGGATAGAACGGATTTTTATCCCGGCCGGCCCGGACAAAAGCGACAGGGCGTTTTGATTATCCCGGAAAATCCCGTATTTTTGCCAATTTAACCGATTGATGCAGAAAATGAAACCAATCCTTCGCCTTCTCCTGCCGCTGGGCCTGTCGCTCCTGGGCTGCGCCCGCGGCGGCTTTACCCCTTCTGAGCGCCGCATTATTGAGAACAGTGATTCCGTCATGTATGTGACGACGATTTGGCATCCGTCCGACTCCCTGCTGCTTCGGACGCCCTCGACCGACCTGCCGCCGCAGGCGCTGCGGAGCCCTTTGATGCGGACCCTGGTGGCCAAAATGAACCGGACCGTCCTTTCGCCGCAGCAGGACGGCGTCGGCCTGGCCGCACCGCAGGTCGGTATCAACCGGCGCGTGATTGTGGTATGGCGGGAGGACAAACCGGGCCAGCCTTTTGAAACCTATGCCAATGTGCATCTGGAAGCGCGCTTGGGCGATACGCTCCGAGGACCGGAAGGCTGCCTGTCCGTGCCGCCTTACCGCGGGACGGTGCCACGCAGCGAAACGGTCATTGTCTCATATATCGATATGGAAACCCTGCAGCCGCACCGGGATACTGTGCAAGGGTATGCCGCCATTATCTTCCAGCATGAGTGCGACCACCTGGACGGCAAGCTCTACATCGACCGGGCGGATACGGTCTTTTACAACGATGCCTGGGCGGCCGAACGCGCGGCGTTTGACTACAGCCGGCCGGCCTGGATGGAGTAAGTTTTCTTCTTTTTGGTACTGAAAAAACGGGGCGTGGCCGTGAGCATAATCCCGCCCCAGATGCTGCTATACTGGGCCGGCAGCAGCAGTCCTGCCGTGGCGAAGGCCAGTTGACTTCGGGCACCACCCGGCTAACAATCCGCCGACAAACCGATAAAATTTCGAGAAATTTGTAAGGAATTCGCGCAAAATGGGTTATATTTGCAAGTCGTAACCGCATATCGGTTCCGACGTTCATAATCACTGCTGAGGGAATGAAAGATAACAAAGTCACAGTCTACCTGGCCGCCATGGGCACCGTTTTGCTCTGGGGTATGTCTTATATCTGGTCCGACCGCCTGCTCGATTTGCAGATTCCGGTCGAATTTTTTGTGCCGATTCGTATTCTGCTGGCCGGTATCCTGCTGTGGGTCCTGAACAAAGTGATGGGCTGCGACATGCGCATCCGGCGGCAGGACTGGGGCAAATTCCTGCTCCTGGCCTTCTGTGAACCGTTTATTTATTTCGTGGCGGAAACCTACGGCATCAAACTGACCGAATCCCCGACCATCACGGCGCTGGTAATTGCGACCAACCCGATTTTTGCGGCGATGGCAGGCATCTTTATTTTCCGGGAAAAGATAGACTGGTTGAACATCCTCGGCATTTTCATCACGCTGGGCGGCCTGGTTCTGGTCACCTGGGCGCGCACCAGCACCGGACCGTACTTCGTGCTCGGCATCATCATCCTCTTCATCGCCGTGATTTCCGAAGTCAGCCACATCTCTCTGACCAAGGTTCTTTCGGGCGGATACGCCCCGTCGGTCATCGTGATGTACCAGTTCCTTTTCGGTGCCGTGATGTTCCTGCCCCAGTTCTTTACCCTGGGACTGCGGGATTTCGACGCGTCGCTGTACCTGGGCTGGGATGTCATGTATCCCACCCTGGCGCTGGCGATTCTGTGCTCCGCTACGGCTTTCTCCCTGTGGGCATATGCGATTAAACACCTGGGCGTGGCCCGTTCCAGCATCTTCCTGGCCGTGGTGCCGCTGGCAACCGCCCTGCTGTCCGTCCTTTTCGGGGACGAACGGCTCTGCTGGATGCAGTGGGTGGGCCTGGGTGTCGCCATGGTCGGTCTGCTGCTGACCCAGAAAGCCGCGAAAACCGTTCCCGGTTCTGATTCCAAAACTGCATAACATGATCCTGAACATCCATTCTGAAACCGCCCGTTTGCGCGAAGTGGTGCTGGGCCTGCCGATGTCCAACGGCCCGGTCCCGACCCTTGAGCAGACATTTGACGCCAAATCCTACGAGTCCGTTCAGCTCGGCTGTTATCCTACCGAGGAGAACATCATCCGGGAGATGAACGCCTTCGAGGCCATTCTGAAAAAATACGACGTCACGGTCTACCGTCCCGAACTGGTCGAAAACTGCAACCAGGTTTTCGCCCGCGATGTGGGTTTTGTCATTGACGACAAAATCATCGTTTCCAACATCATTCCCGACCGGCAGGAAGAAATCGACGCCTATTGGAAGATTTACGAACAGATTCATTACAAGAACATCTATAACCTGCCCGAAGCGGTCCATGTCGAAGGCGGCGATGTGGTTCTGTGGAACGATATCATTTTCCTCGGCCAGTACGATTTTACCGACTATGCTTCCGTGAAAACCGCCCGCACCAACCGTCTGGCCCTGGACTATCTGCGGATGATTTTCCCGGGCAAGACCATCGTGCCGCTGAACCTGCGCAAGAGTGACACCGACCCCCGCGAAGGCATTCTCCACCTGGATTGTACCTTTATGCCGGTGGGAAAGGACAAGCTGATTATCTACAAAGACGGTTTCATCAATCCGCGCGACGCAGACCGACTGGTGCGCCGTTTCGGCCAGGAAAACGTGTTCGAACTGACCCGCGAAGAAATGTACTGGATGAATTCCAATATTTTCTCCATCGCAGAAGATGTCGTCGTGGTCGAAGAGCACTTCACCCGTCTGGCCGAGCATCTGCGCAAGGTCTGGGGCATGACGGTGGAAACCGTTCCTTACCGCGAAATATCCAAGATGGGCGGCCTGCTGCGCTGCTCGACTTTACCCCTTAGAAGAGACTGATTATGAGTAAGTTGGCTATGGTCGCCTTTGGCGGCAACGCCCTTCTGCGCGCCGGCCAGAAGGGAACCTACCGGGAACAGCTCGACAATGTGGAACAGACCTGCGCCCAGCTGCGTCATCTGCTGGAACGGGGCTACAATCTGGTCATCGGTCACGGCAACGGTCCCCAGGTGGGCAATGTCATGCTTCAGCATGAAGCCGGCCGCCAGCTGTTCGGTCTCGCTGCGATGCCGATGGATTTCTGCGGGGCGGAAACCCAGGGCTCCATCGCGTATCTGATTGAGACGGGCATGGACCGGGTCCTGCGCAAGGCCGGCATCGACCGCAAAGTCGTCTCGCTGGTCACCCGCGTGGAGGTTCCGGCCGACGACCCCGGTTTCACCCATCCGACCAAGCCGGTCGGCCCGTACTACACGGAAGCGGAAGCCCGGGCCCTGATGCAGGACGGCAGCGTGTATCGGGAAGACCCCCGCGGACGGGGCTGGCGCAAAGTCGTCGCCTCTCCCAAACCGGTCGCCATCCGGAACATAGACCTGGTGGAGCAGCTCGCCCGCGCGGGTTATATCGTGGTCACGGTGGGCGGCGGCGGCATCCCGGTTGTCCGGACCGAAGCGGGCCTGTCGGGCGTGGAGGCCGTCATTGACAAGGACCTGGCCAGCGCCCTGGCGGCCATTACGATGAAGGCCGACGAATTCTACATCCTGACAGACGTGCCCAAGGTCTATATCCATTTCCACCAGCCCGGAGAACAGGCCCTGGATACCCTGACCGTCGCCCAGGCGAAACAGTATCTGGCGGACGGCGAGTTCGCCGAGGGCTCCATGGCCCCGAAGGTGCGCGCCGGCATCCTCTTCGTCGAAAACGGCGGCAAAGAATGTATCATCACAGAGGCCGGACAGTTGGATAACCCGGCCTGCGGAACAAGAATTATCCCTTAATAATCACATCATTATGGCATTTAACCTGAGAAACCGCAGCTTCCTGAAACTGCTGGACTTCACCCCGAAAGAAATACAATACCTGCTGGACCTGGCCGCTGACCTGAAGAAGGCCAAATACGCCGGTACGGAACAACCTCGGCTCAAGGGCAAGAACATCGCCCTGATTTTCGAAAAGACATCGACCCGCACCCGCTGCGCCTTCGAAGTGGCCGCCTATGATCAGGGGGCCCATGTGACCTATCTCGGACCGACCGGTTCCCAAATCGGCGTCAAAGAATCGATGAAGGACACCGCCCGTGTGCTGGGCCGGATGTATGACGGTATCGAATACCGCGGTTTTGCCCAGAAGACGGTGGAGGAACTGGCGCAGTATTCCGGTGTCCCGGTGTGGAACGGTCTGACGAACGAGTTCCATCCCACCCAGATTCTGGCCGACTTCCTGACCATGCGCGAACATGCCGGGAAGCCGCTGAACCAGGTGTCTTACGCTTACTTGGGCGATGCCCGTTTCAACATGGGCAACTCCCTGCTGGTAGGCGGCGCCAAGATGGGTATGGATGTCCGTATCGTGGCTCCGAAGGCCCTGCAGCCTGCTCCCGAGCTCGTGGCGGAATGTCGCAAAGTGGCGGAAGAAACCGGCGCCCGGATTACGATTACCGACGATGTGGATGCCGGCGTAAAAGGCTGTGACTTCATTTATACCGACGTGTGGGTGTCCATGGGCGAGCCCGCCGAGGTATGGAAGGAGCGGATTGATTTGCTCCGCCCCTACCAGGTCAATGCTTCCCTGATGGCGCGTACGGGCAATCCGCAGTGCAAATTCATGCATTGTCTGCCGTCCTACCACAACCTGGAGACCCAGGTGGGCCGGGATGTCCACGAGAAATTCGGTCTCGACGGCGTGGAAGTGACGGAAGAAGTATTCGAAGGTGTGAACAGCATCGTCTTCGACGAGGCGGAAAACCGGATGCATACCATCAAAGCCGTCATGGTCGCCACCTTGGGTGACTGATGCCCTTGCGGGCGGGATGGTTTTCCCCATGCCGCCTTGCAATTATCCTACAAATAATGTATCTTTGTACAGGCCTCTTTTAGGGGCCTGTAATTCTTTAACTATGAAAAGATTCAGCATACTTTTGCTCTCGCTGCTCTGTTGCGGCGTCGCCTTGTCGGCCCAGGAGCCGGATGCCGTGGTGCTTAGTCATGAGGAGTCTTTTGTGCTCCAGTCGCCGGTGGCAGGACGCCATACCGTCAAGGCCAGTATCCTGGTCAACAACAAAGACGGCCTGGAGCAGGCAGAAGTAGGCATTTACGGTGACGCATTCGAGAGCCTGGTGTCGTTCTCCGGAGAAATCGTGACCCCGTCCGGCGGGCGCCGTAAGGTGCGCCAGAAAGACCTGGAAACCTTCTCTGTTTCCACAGGCCTGGTCGGTGACAACCAGCTGTCGTACTACTGTCCGTTGGAGTCCTGTCCGTTTACCTTCACCTATGAGTATACCGTCCAGTATAAAAACGGGGTGATTGTTTTCCCTTCTTTCATGCCGGTGACGGCTGAAAAGGTACGGCTGGAGAAGGCCTCTTTCAGTCTGGATGTCCCGGAAGGGACGCAGCTGATTTCTTTTACGGCCAATGCGGGGGCGGAACAAGTCGCGACCGCCAAGGGCCGCAGTGTGCATACCTGGCAGGTGGAAGGCTTCGCCCCCGTCGTCTATGAGCATGCCATGCCCGCCCTGACGGAACTGGTCCCCGTGGTGATGACGGCGCCGGTACAGTTCAAATATTCCGGCACGGAAGGACGGCAGGGGAACTGGCGCGAATACGGCAGCTGGCTCTACAGTCTGCAGAAGGATGCCGGAGAGCTTCCGCCCGCCCTGTCGACCCGCCTGCATGAACTCACCCGGGACTGCCCGGACACGGTGTCCAAGGTGCGGGCGGTGTATCAGTTCCTGCGCGACAATACCCGTTATATCAATATCAGCCTGGGCCTGGGCGGTTTGAAACCGATGACGGCCACCCAGGTATATGACACCGGTTACGGCGACTGCAAGGCCTTGTCCAATTATATGCAGGCCATGCTCCGGTCCCTCGGCATTCCTTCGGATTACTATATCATCCATACCGACCGGGCGAACCTGTACCCGGGTTATTCCACCGTCGGCCAGATGAACCATGCCATGCTGGCCGTTCCCCTGCCGGAGCGGAAGGATACCTTGTTTCTGGAATGTACCAATCCGGCTTATCCGATGGGATACCGCCACAGCGATGCGGCTGGGCACCAGGTGGTCCTGATCAAACCCGAAGGCGGAGAACTGGTGCGCATCGGACGCTATCCCGATTCTCTGGGTCATACCCGGCTCCGCACCCAAGTCAGCCTGGCTCCGGACGGTTCGGCCGACCTGCACATACAGCGGAATCTGTATCTGGACGATGCAGAAGCCTATATCGGCTTCGGAAACCGCAGTTTCGAGGACCAGAGCCGCCAGTTGGCTTCGTCTATGAAACTCTTTTACAAGAATCTGAAAATCAACAGCGTAAAGGATAATTTCGACGCGTATGACGGGCCGGGTTACTGCCCGGAGGTGGGCGTGGATTACAGTTTGGAAACCAACGTCTACGCCACTGCCGGCGGCGACCGCCTCTTTGTGCCGCTGAACCCCATCAGCCGGGGCCTGTACTTCCAGAAATCCGCGCGGGTGAACGACCTCGTCCTGCGGGGCGGCTTCAACCTGGACGATACCATCGAAGTGACCCTTCCGGAAGGCTACAGCATCGAATCCCTGCCCGAAGACCTGGTCCTGGAAACCGACTGGGGCCGTTTCGAATCCCGCTGCTATGCCGGCGACGGCGTGGTCACGGTCCGGCAGCGGCTGCAGCTGCACCCGTTCCGGGCGGACAAATCGCGCTATGGCGCATACAAGGACTTCGCCAAGAAGGTCAACAAGGCCATGGACGCCAAATTCGTATTGAAGAAATAGTTTCTAAACACCTCGCTTATGAAAAAGAAAGCCGTGTTGTTTATCTTGCCGGGGCTGCTGATGTGCGTGCAGGCACTGGCCCAGCAGATTCCGCTGAATCCGAAATTCGGTGCCGTTTCCAAGGAGGAGGTCGCCATGACTTCCTATCCGGCGGATACCGCGGCCGCCGTGCTGATTCTGTACCGCAATCTGACGGTCGAGGCCATCATCGACGGCTATAACGGTCTGATGCGCAGGGAAGTGACGACGGAACGCATCAAGATCCTGAAGGAGAGCGGGAAAGATTATCCCACCTATAAGATTTCCTATGACGCGTCCACCAATCCGCGTGAATCCGTCACCGGGGTGAAGGTCGTCACCTGGAACCTCGAAGACGGGAAACTCGTCAAGACACAGCTGTCCAAAAAGAACCTGTTCCAGGAGCAGTTGTCGGAAAATTATTACGCCCTTTCCTTCGCCGCTGAAAATGTGCGCGTCGGGTCCGTCGTCGAAGTGACCTGGACCTTCGAAAGTCCGCGTGTGGCCGATATCGGTACGCTCTATTTTCAGAAGAGTGTGCCCATTAACATTTCCGAGCTGGATGTGAACTATGCCGAATGCTTCACCTTCAACCGGATGCAGCAGGGATTCGTGACGGCATCTTTTACCCGGGATGTGGAGAACGCGTTCGCTGTTTTCAGCAACGGCCAGTATAACTATACCCTGTTCAAAGACCATTACAGGGCGGTGGATGTGCCGGCCATGCGGCCCGAATCCTATTGCTATTATCCCGACCAGTACCGCGCCGCGATGGAATATGACCTGCGGTCGTTCTACCTGCCCGGCGCCTACCAGCAGGACTTCAACACGACCTGGGTCAATGTGGATAAACAAATCGTTGACAGCGGATTGCTGCGCGAGTTCCATGGCAAGAGCACCTTTGCGGACGCCGTGAAGGCCCTGGCGGCCTCTTCGGAGAGTGAAGAGACGCTGATAACCGCGGTACGGCAACTGGTGCGTGGTTCGGTGCGCTGGAACGAGCGCAACAGCATCTGGCCCGATGCCAAAAAGGCGTTGAAAGAAGGGGCGGGGGACACGGCGGACCTGAACGCCCTGGTGGCCATGGCGCTGGAGTCGGCCGGCTATGTGGCGGACCCTGTTTTTTATCGGCTCCGCAGCCGTGGCGCCCTGCGTGACTACCACGTGGACGAGTCTTCGTATACATCTGTCCTGCTGCGTGTTACGACGCCCTCCGGAAAACAGTATTTCATGGATGCGTCCCGGGACGAAAGCTATCTCAACGTGCTGCCGCCGTTGGCCCTGGTCTCCCGTGCGCGTGTGGTGACCAACGACGGTGTCGGCTCCTGGGTGGATTTGTCCGCCGCGACGCGGAATAACCTCAATGAAGTGAATGAGATAACGTTGCTTGCCGACGGGTCTTTCCATGGGACTTACACCGTTTCGGGCTTCAACCAGGGCGCTTTTTACATGAAGGCCGGCCGGGCGGATTTCAGCAGCGAGGAAGAATTCATCGAAGATTACGAGCAGGACAAGGACATCGAGGTGGACAGCCTCGCCTTCAAGCATCTGGACGAATGGTCTCCCCATTGCGAGATGCAGTTCCGGTACGAAGGAGAAGCGACGGTGTCCGGAGACCGTATCTACCTCAAACCCTTCTTCTCGAAGTACCATAATGCCACGTCCTTTGCCAAGGAAGAGCGGAAGATTCCGGTCGAGTTCGGCTATCCCGTCCAAATCAACTATTCCTTGACCTTGACCGTGCCGGAGGGCTATACGGTAGAATCCCTGCCGGACCCTGTCACGATTGCTTTCCCGCCCCTGCAGAGCCAGGCCACCCTGCGTTGCCAGGTCGTCGCCAATCGCGTCATGCTGCGCTATGTGTTCCGCCGGAATGCATCCTTCCTTCAGACGGAAGAGTACCCCTCGCTGCGGCTCTACTGGGAGCAGCTTTGCAATATCTACAATGCGACCATCGTGCTGAAGAAATAGTTTTGTTTTTGTCGCCTTCGAATTATTTTTGTTATATTTGTAACAATTTTGTTACTTTATGGCAATCGACAACCCGTTCGTGTATGACAAGTTCGTCACCGGCAAGAATTTCATCGGCCGGCGGGAGGACTGCAGCATTCTGGAAAACCTGCTGACGCAGGGGGAGCATATCGCCTTGTACGGACCGCCCAAATCCGGCAAGATGTCCGTGATTCAGCAGACGCTGTTCAATATGCGCATCGCCGGCAAGCGGTTCATGGTGGGGCAGTTTTCCCTGCTGAACGTGCGCAGCGTCGACCGTTTTCTGTTGCGCTACGGAGCGACGGCCATGCGGACGGTGGCCCAGACGCCGGCGGAATTCGCCGGTATCGTGGAGCGACACCTGGGCGGGTCCCATTTTGTTTTCGACCCGGCCCGCTATTCCCAGGATGACGAACCTGTCTCCGCCGGCTGGGCCTTGGATGAAACGGACCGGCGGGCCATGCTGAGCCTGCCTTTCGCGCTGGCCCGGGAGAGCGCCCAGCCGCTTTTCCTGATTAT
Organism: uncultured Bacteroidia bacterium; assembly: GCA_902796555.1. Classification (GTDB taxonomy): domain Bacteria; phylum Bacteroidota; class Bacteroidia; order Bacteroidales; family UBA932; genus Cryptobacteroides. The sequence continues at coordinate 9,170 of CADBPR010000096.1, read as the reverse complement.
GGATGAATTCGAGCGGCTGAACGACCTGGAAGGGGGCGAAGACGTCTTCCGGACCCTTGAGAGCATCATCCGGGAGCAGCGAGGTACGCAGCCCGCCTGTTCCCTGCTTTTCTGCGGGTCGATGAACAATGCCATGAAGGAGATTTTCGAAGAAAAACGCTTCTTCTGGCGGCTGGCGGAACGCCTGTCCTTGCGTACGGTGGACGAGAAAGAGATTATCGATTATGTCGTCCGGGGCTTCCTGTCCAGCGGCAAAGTGGTGGAGCGCGAACTGTTGCTGGGCATGTGCCGCCTGTTCCGGAACAACCTCTGGTATATCAACCATTTCATCAATATCTGCGACGGGCTTTCCAAAGGCTACATCGTGGAGTCGACGCTGATGGAGGCCCTGGGCTGCCTGCTGGCGATTCATGAGCCGCGTTTCATGGCGACGATGGCCGACCTGACGGCGTATCAGATCAATTTCCTGCAGGCGGTCCTGGAACGGAATACCAAGTTTACCGCGACGTCTGTCCGCAGCAAATACGGACTCAGTTCTTCGGCCAATGTCAAGCGTCTGCGCGAGGCGCTGCTCAAGAAGGAAATCATTACGTTCAACGAGCAGGGAGAAGCTGTTCTGCTGGACCCGCTCTTCGAGTATTGGGTGCGGAAGTATTATTACGAAATCGACTGATAATCAGAACTTTTTAAAATATGGCAAAGAAAAAGCTGGTAGTCCTGACCGGAGCCGGTGTCAGTGCCGAGAGCGGCATCAGCACCTTTCGGGACAGTAACGGCCTGTGGGAGAATTACGATCCCCAGGAGGTGGCATCCATCGAGGGCTGGTACCGGAACCGGGCCCTGCTGCTGGATTTCTACAACATGATGCGGGCCAACCTGCGGGATGTCCGTCCGAATGATGCCCACCGGGCCATTGCTGCGCTGGAGGCGGACTATGACGTGCGGGTCATTACGCAGAATGTCGACAACCTGCACGAACGGGCGGGCAGCACGCGGATTCTGCACCTGCACGGGGAACTGACCAAGGTCCGTCCTGAAAACGGGGTCTATGACCAGACCTATTCCGAAAAAGAGGTGTTCGATATCGGTTACGAGGCGATTCATCTGGGAGACAAGGCCCCCAACGGGTCCCAGCTGCGGCCGCACATCGTCTGGTTCGGCGAAGCGGTGCCGAAGATTGAACCGGCCATCGACTGGGTGTCGCAGGCCGATATCCTGCTGATTGTCGGGTCCTCCCTGTCGGTCTATCCGGCGGCGGGCCTGTACCGCTATGCCCCTGCCGCAGCGCCCATCTATCTGATTGATCCGCAGGAAGTCGCCGTACACGACGCCCGCATCATTCCCATCCGCGAAAAAGCCACGGTCGGGATGAAAAAATTCATCGAAATGATTGGAAAATAAGAAATCTTTGCTAACTTTGCGGTCCCAAAAGAAAAGGAGGTGTAAAGCAATGATCATCGTACCCGTAAAAGAAGGTGAAAACATCGAGAGAGCACTCAAGCGCTTCAAGAGGAAATTCGAGAAGACCGGTGCGATTCGGGAACTCCGTGCACGGAAGAACTTCGTCAAGCCGTCCCTGAAAAAGCGTGACCAGATGATGAAGGCCATCTATGTACAGCATCTCCAGCTTTTGGACGAGCAGTAATCTGCTCATATGCCCTAAAAGAACGCTGAAATTTCGGTTTCAGCGTTCTTTTTTTGCGTTCTTTTCGCTATATTTGTAGAATAGGAATTCTGCTCCAAATGGAAAGCGAAAAGAAAACACGGAAGTTCAGAGGACTCAAGATTGGACTGGGAGTCCTCGTCGGATTGATACTGCTGGTTCTGATTGCGCTGCGGCTGATTCTGACGCCGTCTTTCCTGACATCGGCCGTCAATCGCTACGCCCCGCAGTTCGTGGACGCCAACCTGCGTTTCGGACAGGTGGAGGCGACCGTTTTCCGTTCTTTCCCCAATGTCGGCCTGGTGCTGACGGATGCCGCCCTGACCTACCCCCACGACCGCTATGCAGCCTGGGATTCGGTGGGCGTGAAGAGTTTCCTCCGCAGCCGGGGAAGGGGAGAGCAGGAAGATACCCTGGCCAGTTTCCGCCGGCTTTCCGCTTCGGTCAATCTGCCCCGGCTGGTTTCGGGCCGCATCCATCTGCGGGACATCGAGTTGGCGCACGCCCGCATTTTTGCGCATCAGTATGATTCCCTTACGGCCAACTGGAATATTTTCAAATCCTCCTCGGAGGAGAAAACGGATACCGCTTCCGCCGGGTTGCCGCATATCATCCTGCACCGGATTACCCTTTCCGACCGCCCCGTGGTCGTCTATACCGCCCCTTCCGATACCTTGTTCGCAACGCTGCGGATGAAGGAAACCGCCTTCCGGGGGCGCTTTGACCTGGCCGACCCCGACCGGCACCGGCTTCATCTGCGGATGGACAGCCTCTTCGTGGCCGGCCGCCTGCCGGCGGATACGCTGGCCCTGCGGCTGACGCATCTGGGACTGGACCAGCAGGAAGACGGATATGATATCGACCTGGCGGCCAACGCCCGTCTGCGGATGCGTTCCCTGGGCCGCCTGCGTGTGCCGCTGACCCTCTCCGGCCGCGTCGCATTCCCGGAACGGGATTTCAAAACGGTCTCCGTCCGCAACCTGGCCGCCCGGATTGCGACGGTGTCCCTGCGGGGGGAGGCCGATGTGGCCCTGCGGACCGACAGTACCTATGTCCGTGCCGAACTGAGCGTGGATACCTGTTCGGTGGATAAAACTGTCAAATACTTGTCTTCCAATTTGTTCCCGGCCGCAAGCAAACTGCATACCGACGCTGTCATCTCCCTGACGGCCCTGTGCGACGGCTGGTATATCCCTTCCCGCAACGCCCTGCCGGAGCTCGTGGCAGAACTGGTTGTTCCCAAAGCCGCCATGGCCTGGGACGGGCTGGACTACAAAGGCCGGGTCGGGGCTGATATCAATGCCCAGACCGACCGTTACGGACGCCTGGATGTGACGGTGAACGAGATGAACCTGGATATGCAAGGGGTCTCTGTCAGCGGTGCCGGCAGTGCGGAAGACGTGCTGTGCGGTGACCCGCTCGTGCAGCTGGACGTCGTGGGCGACGCTTCCCTGGGCCGTTTGGGCTATCTGCTGCCGGAAGGCATAACGGCCGAGGGCGACCTGGAACTGGCCCTTTCCGGGATGATTCTGCTGTCGGATATAAGCCTCTATAATTTCGGCCAGGCCGACCTGGAAGGCTTTGTCAACAGCGACGCCATCCGGGTTCAGGACCAACCGGATTCCCTCTTCGCCTATCTGGGGCCGACGTCCATCACCCTGGGCAAAGCCGGGGAAGGCGCCACGCTCGGCGCGGACCGGCTCGGTCTGAAAGGCAGTATCGATTCGCTGTATGCCACCTATGGCGACGACTGGGTGATTGAAGGCCGGCAGGTACAGCTGACAGCCCAGAATGCCGACCAGGTCCTGAGCGAAGAATACGGCCGGGAAGTGCATCCGATTGTCGGCAGCCTGAGCGCCCGTCACCTGACCGCGACCGGGCAGGATTCCCTCTTTGTCAGCATCCGTGGTTCGCGGAACCAGTTCAAATATTCCAGCCGTCCCGACGAAGGGAAGACCCTCCCGATTCTGGCTGTCAACAGCGCCAACCGCGGGCTTTTCGTGCGTTCCGGCTACAACCGGCTGGGTCTGCGCAACGCCAACCTGTCCGGTTCGGCCGTCATGCGCGGGTCGGAGCGTCGCGTGAGGCGGGAACATCTGCTGGATTCCCTGCAGCGGGTCTATCCGGATGTCGAGCGCGATTCCCTCCTGCGCTATCATTTCCGGCGCCGCCAGGCTGCTCAAAATTTACCGGACTATCTGAAAGTCAAGGATTTCCAGGACAGTGACATCAAAATCGACCTGGGCGAGAGCGTTTCCTCCTATTTCCGGGACTGGACGCTGAACGGGTCGCTGGATGTGGCTTCCGGCCGTGTGGTCACGCCGTACTTGCCCCTGTCCAACCGGCTGGAGAAAGTAAAAGGGAGTTTCAATAACAACGAACTGCATCTGGACAACCTGACATTCCGGGCCGGGAAGTCCGACTTGACGGCCGCTGGAAAAGTCGTAGGACTGCGCCGGGCCATGTCCGGCCGCGGAACCATCAAGGTGGACCTTGCGCTCACATCCGATTTGCTGGACGCCAACGAGCTGCTGCCTGCCCTGGATGCGGGTACACGCTTCAAACCCGAAACGCTGCAGGACAGTGAAAACCTGACCGACGACGCTTATATGGAAGCCGTTGTCCAAAAGGCAGATACAACCCAGGGCCGCGCCCTGCTGGTCGTTCCTTCCAACCTGGATGCCACTCTGACCCTGCAGGGGAACCGCATCCTGTATTCCGACCTGGACGTCAGCTGGTTCGCGTCCGATATCCGGGCCAAGCACCGGACCCTGCAGGTGACCAATACCCTGGCCACCTCCAATATGGGCGATATCTATTTCGAGGGCTTCTATGCCGCCCGGACCAAGCAGGATATCGCTGCCGGTTTCGACCTGAACCTGGTGGACATCACGGCTGAAAAAGTGATTACGCTGATGCCGCAGGTCGATTCTATCATGCCTATGCTCAAGAGTTTCCAGGGCAACCTGGACTGCGAACTGGCGGCGACTGCGCAGTTGGATACAGCGATGAATATCCTGCCGCCTTCCATCAACGGCGTCATGAAAATCAAGGGAACCGACCTGGCCATCCACGATAACGATGCTTTCCGCAAAGTCGCGCGCATCCTGATGTTCAAGGACAAGGAGGTGGGCCGCGTGGAGACGATGTCGGTGCACGGCCTGGTGGGCGACAGCGTGCTGGAAATCTTCCCCTTCGTGCTGACGGTGGACCGTTATTCCTTGGCCATGAGCGGTTTGCAGGGCTTTGATACGAATTTCGACTACCATGTGTCCGTACTGAAGTCCCCGCTGCCCTTCCGCTTCGGCGTAGACTTGTACGGCAATTTCGACGACTGGAAATGGAAGCTGGTCCGTCCGCGTTACAAAGATGCCAACGTGCCGGCCTTTACCCAGGAAATCAACAATGTCCAGCTGAACTTGGTATCGTCCATCCACAATATCTTCACCCGGGGCGTGGAAGAGGCGGTTCGGGCCCATCAGCAGGGAGCGGACCAATTGTCCACTTCGGTCGGGAAGGCCGGTGTCAACGGTCCGGATGTGTCCCTGGATGACGCCAGTGCCCGCCAGCTGGATTCGCTCCGCCATGCGTATGAGCACCCGGAACAGGCGGATTCCCTGCGGCAAGCCCGGGAACTGGACGCCCTGCTGAATGCCAAGATTGATGCCGAACTGCAGTCCGCCCGCGCGGAGACGGAACAGCCGAAGGAATGTTGGCTGAAACGTTTGTTTACCTGCAAGAAAAAAGATGCACGGAAAGAGGATGAACAGTAGAGAAGACTATATTGAAGTGACCCTGCGCTTTGCTCCGCTGGATGAAGAACATGCCGGGATGGTGGAAGCGGTGCTGACCGATTTGCCCTATGAGAGTTTCCAGCTGGAGGAGGGCGCCGACCCGGTTTTGAAGGCCTATATTCCCCGGTCCTCCTATGACGCCCGCGCCACCAGACTGATGCTGGCGGACCTGCCTTTTCCGGTGTCTTTTTCGGCTACGCTGATTCCGCCCCGGAACTGGAATGCGGCCTGGGAGCAGGAATTTACCCCTATTATCGTCGGTAATCAGGTGGTCGTCAAGTCTTTGACCCATACGGATGCCGACGTGGCGGCGGCGAAGGCGGCAGCAGGGGAGCCGCGCAGGCACAGCCGTTTCCATATCCGGATCAATCCCCAGATGGCTTTCGGCACCGGCCATCACCGGACTACCTATATGATGATGCAGGCCATGCTGGATGCGGAGGAACAGATTCGCGGCCGGGTGGTGCTGGACATGGGCTGCGGTACCGGTGTGCTGGCCATTCTGGCCGCCAAGATGGGGGCCCGGAAGACATACGCCATCGATATTGACGCGACGGCGGCTGAGTCGGCGTTCTGGAACGCCTGTTCCAACCGGGTTTCCCGCCGGGTGGAAACGGCCTATGGCGACGCCTCCTTGCTGCAGATGGGCCGCTATGATGTCATTCTGGCCAATATCCACCGGAACGTGCTGATGCAGGATATGCCGACCTATGTACGTTCCCTGCGCAAAGGCGGCCGGCTGCTGATGAGCGGCTTTTATGACACGGACATACCGGCACTGACCGATGCCGCCGAAGCCCTGGGACTTCAGCCCCGGGGACGGCGTTCCATAGAAGGTTGGGCCTGTCTTATATTTGAAAAACCATGAGAAGAAAGATTGTTGCAACCTTGTTGCCCTGGCTGTTGACGGCCTGTGCGGCAGCGCCCGAATGGATTCCGGCCGACCGTTTCGAGACCGAAGTCGACGGCATTCCCGTGCATCTGTATACCTTGAAGAACGGAAACATCGCGATGCAGGTCACCAATTTCGGCGCGCGGGTGGTGTCGCTGTTCACGCCGGATGCCGGCGGCCGCCTGGAGAATATCGTGGTGGGCCATGACAACATCGAGGATTATATCACGCCGCCGGGAGAACGCTTCCTGGGGGCCTGTGTCGGTCCGGTGGCCAACCGCATCGGAAACGCCTCTTTTTCGGTAGATGGTACGGAGTACCGCACGCCGGCCAATGACCATGCCCACAACACCCTGCATGGCGGATGGTGCGGTGTGGACATGATTCCCTGGGATGTGGTCAGCGTCAATGACAGTTCCCTGGTGCTGGAATGTCGCCATGCCGACCTGCAGGAGGGATTCCCCGGCAACCTCTTCATCACGATGACCTATACCCTGACGCGGGACGACAGCTTCCGGATTGACTATTCCGCCGTTACGGACAAGCCGACGCCGGTCAACCTGACCCACCATCCTTTTTTCTGCCTGCGCGGACAAGGGAACGGGAGTGTGGAAGACTATGAAATGTGCATCCATGCCGGCCGGTATATTCCGATTGACGCGGAGAGCATTCCGACCGGGGAGGTGGCATCGGTCGCCGGCACCCCTTTCGATTTCCGGGACCCCTGGCGGATTGGTGCGCGGATTCATCAGGAGGATATCCAGCTGCAGCATGGCAACGGCTATGACCACAACTGGTGTATCGACGCGCCGGCCGGAACGGTAGCCGAACTGGGCTGGGTCCGGGATCCGCAGACCCGCCGGCAGGTGACCGTCCTGTCCGACCGTCGCGGACTGCAGTTTTACAGCGGCAATTTCTTTACCGGTGCTGAAAACGGGTCCAACGGACGGGCGCTGACCTTCCGCTCTTCCCTGGCACTGGAGGCGCAGGACTGGCCGGATACCCCCAATCAGCCTGCTTTCGGAGACATTACCCTACGCCCCGGACAGGTGTACCGGCAGACCACCTTGTATCGCTTCAGCATTTATTAGAACCTGTTTTGCAAGTGCCTTTCCGCCCGGTTTGCTCCCGACACACCCCCGGCACCGCAAGCGTTTTGAAACCATGCATTGAATCGTAAATATCGGATGACCCAGAAAACGTCTTTTATCTCCTTTGCGACGGCGCTGCTGTCGCTGCTCTCCTGTTCTGCGGAGCCTGTGGAAACCCCTGCCCGCCGGCCCGCCATGCAAATGGAAATCATTGCCGTGAAGCCTACAGCGGTGACCCTGCAGGTGGACCTGGTCAATGCAGACCATGGCAGCCTGCTGGTCCGTAACGCGTCCGCCTATGCTCCCGCTCCGGAAGAAGTCGCCGCATCCGGCACGTCTGTCAAGGCGGGGGAAGTGACCCTGGACGCGTTGGAGTCCGGAACGGATTATATTCTGTACGGCGTTGCCGTTGCAGCGTCCGGCGCTGTCGGACAGCTGGAACAGCAGCCTTTCACCACCGAGGCGAGCAGCGGCCTGTATCCTTGGGAAGATGCGCGGGCGGAGGTGCCGTCCTTTTCCAACCTGGACCTGCTGTATGGTGGCAGTGCGCACCGTGTGCCGAACCAGTGGAGCCCGGACCGCCTGGCACCGCATGTGAGTTATATCGACCCTTCCGGCCAGGAACAGTGGCTGTTCGATGCCTTCCTGGCCATCGAATTTGTGGATACGAAACGGAAAATGGCCATCAGTCTGGGCTATAACACGGACAACGGCAGCGCCACGCGCATCAGCTGGGAGGCATTGCTGGATTACTGGTTCGAACAAGATGCAGGCTTCGATGCCTTGGAAAAGGCTGTTGCAGCGGTAGCCGGCCGCATCGGGCAGCCGCCGTACAAGCGCCGGGTCGTGATGACCATTCCGGACCCGATTCCCCTGCAGTTCTGGTCCGACCCGAATTCGACCAGTGTCTATTGGGGCCGTCTGGATGACGGGACCACCGTGGATATGCTGAAGCCGGAGCACCGGCTGGCCGTCATGCGCTGGTTCGTGAGCCAGTTCCGGGAGCGCTGGCATAAAAAAGAGTATCAGCACCTGGAACTCGCCGGTTTCTATATCGTGAACGAAGAGTTGGCGACGCCCGGGGACGGATGGGGCTATCAATTCAAGATGACCGAGGATATTTATCCGGCTTTCTGCGACTACCTGCACAAAATCAGGGAGGGAATGTTCTGGATTCCCTATTTCGAGGCGCCCGGTTGGCGGAAGTGGAAATCCTTCGGCATCGACTATGCCTATATGCAGCCCAATTATTTCTGGGGGAAGAAGGATAAGGCTACCTTTGCACGCTTTTTCTCCGATATCCTGCCGAACGGAATGGGAATGGAGATTGAACTGGATGAGGACGTCGTGGTGGCCAATGCCGGCACAACGGCCGCCAAGCCCTACCGGGAGCGTTTGTATGAGTATATGAACAATTGCAAGACCTACGATATCTACGGAAACAAGCGGCTTGCGTACTATCTGGGGCAGGATGCCCTGTACCAGCTGGCCCGCAGTACCCGTCCCGAGGATATGACCTTGTATCAGGACTTCTGTGCCTTCGTGGCCGGGAATACCTATCGATAAGATTTGTATTTTACGGCAAAAGTCGTAACTTTGTGCTCCTTTCGGACTCAGACTGCGGCAAGCTTCCCAATGGCCGCAATCAGTGACGGGCACCTGTTACTGCCTTCCGAAAGGGTTTTGCGGGTGTGTTGGAATTGGTAGACAAGCAAGACTTAGGATCTTGT
>CADBPR010000095.1 GCA_902796555.1 uncultured Bacteroidia bacterium | reverse complement strand
GCCTTCAGCATATCGCAGGGCTCCCATTCGTAGGAGATGCACAACGGGACGATGTGCAGGTCCGCGAGGGCCTGGGCCCGGTCCTCTCCGCCATAGAGGCTGAACATCTTGATGATTCCGGGGTCCGTCTCGTCCCGTCCGTTTTTGGTGCGCCCGTTCCGCTGGGCAATCCAGACGTTTTCCCGCCGCTCGCGGATGACATGGGCGATATACCGGGACAGCCGCATCGACGCATCCAGAAAACTCCGCAGGCTGCCGGCCGTCTCGGGGCGTTCCACTTTGTACATCCGGTTTGCTTTCCCGATATCCACCAGGAAAGGGGAGGCCATCAGGTTCGCCCCGAAGGAAATCTGCGGGCGCGGGAAATCCTTGTCGAACAGAAATTTCATCAGGAAAGCCGCATCCAGGACGATGTCCCGGTGATTGGCGACGAACAAGTAATGCTGGCCGGGGTCAAGCCGCTCCAGCCCCCGGAATTCCACTCCGTCGGTGGTGGTGTCGATAATCCGGCAGACCAGCGGATACATGAAGCGGCGCTGGAAGTCGTCTGTGCTGCGGCAGGAACGCAGCAGCTCCGCCAAGGCGCCGCCCGTCAGGTCGGGGCGGAGCCAGGCGCCGGTCCGGAGCATGTCCGGGTTGCCGGCCAGCCGTTCCATCGCGGCGGGTATCTCTGCGTCTTCGTAGGGACGGATTTCTTCCCAGCTATCGGTCATGGCTTGTTTGGTCATTCAAAATCGTGCGTTGCTTCCTTTTTATGCGTCTCTTTTGTTATCAGTCGCGGAGCGCCCTCCCCATTCATGGCCCGGAAGCGACTATTTTTTATTATTCCTTAAATCTATGAATTTGACAGGTTTACGGGATTTTTCCGGGTGGTTGACGGCCGCGATGTCCGCCACCGGGGCGATTTCTATGTTCGGCGCGACACGGATGCGGGAACGGAAGCGGTCCTTCAGGTCTTTGACAGGGTCGAAGGACGGCGTGTATTTCAACCCGACCCGCACCAGGACATCATCGGTCCCCGCCTCGCTGTCCTGCACGATGACGACATAGTTCTCCACATAGTCGGTATTGTCCAGGACGTCGTTGACCGCCGGGGGATAGAGGGTGGTGCCCTTGAGTTTGATCATGTTGTTCTTGCGCCCCACCAGCGGGGTCAGGCGGTAGGACCAGCGGCCGCAGGCGCAGCGGTCCGTGATTTTGGCGGCGATGTCTCCGGTCCGGAAGCGCAGCAGCGGCATCCCTTCCACCCCCAGGGTGGTCACGACGACTTCGCCCGGTTGTCCGTCCGGCACCGGGAGATTGTCCTCGCCGATGATTTCCACGATAATCAGTTCGGGATGGACATGGCCGCCGCAGCCGTATTCGCACTCGGAGAAGGTGGCCCCCATCTCGGTGGAGGAGTAGGTCGCAAAGAGCTGGACATCCCATTTTTCGCGGATTTTCCGGCCCAGCAGGTTCAGCTGGAAATCCTGTTCCCGCAGGCCCTCGCCGATACCGATAATCCGGCGGACGCTGCTGTGGCGGTAATCAATGCCATGGGATTCGGCATACTGAATCAGCCGCAGGATAAAGGACGGAACGCACATGAGGGTGTCCGGCCGCAGGCGCTGGATGGTATCCCACTGCAGTTCCGGAATGCCGTTTCCGACCCGGATGACCCCGGCGCCCAGTTCCCGAAGGCCCAGGAAATAGGCCATGCCGGCCATAAAGCGTTTGTCCAGGGTGGTCATCAGCTGGACGACGTCGCCCGGCCGTACGCCGGCACAGGCGAAGGACTTCTTTTCATTGAAGGCCAGCCGCTGCAGGTCTTTTTCCGTACAACCGAAAGTGACCGGTTCGCCCAGGGTGCCGGACGTGGTCACGTAATCGACAATCTTCTCCCGGGGACAGCACAGAAAGTCGTCCCCGTAGAGCTGCAGGTCCTTTTTCTCCGTAAAAGGAAGCCGGACCAGATCCTCCAGATGCCGGATGCTGCCGATGTCGATGCCGCAGTGCGCAAACAGGCGCTGATAATAGGGGGAATGGGCCTGGAGATAGACCAGCGCCTTCTGCAGCAGCCCTTCCTGGAAATCCCGGATTTCCGCGGGCGAACGGTATTCAATGTCTTCTATCATGGTTTTAATGCTTTCAGCCACGCCATAAAGGCGGCTTGCCAGGTGGCGGTTTCAGCTGTTTGTTTTTCCGTGTTGGCCCCGAATCCGTGTCCGCCCTGCTCATAGGCGATATACAGATGCGGAATGCCGTGCGCGGTCAGGGCGGAATCCAGCAATTCCGCGTTGTGCGGGTGGACGACCTTGTCGTCCCGGCAGTTGAGCAGAAACACCGGCGGCATATCGTCCGGGACATGCTCCTCAACCGAAAGGACATCCTGCAGGGCCGGGTCGTGGATACGGCGTTCGCCGAGCAAGCCCCGCCGCGAACGTTTGTGGACATAGGCCTTTTTGGACAGGGTCACCACCGGATAAATGGCTGCAACAAAGTCCGGGCCGAGCGGAGCCGCCGCGCTGCCGGTAAAGTCAGTTTCTGCCATTTCGGCAGACAGGACGGCCAGATGCCCCCCGGCGGAAAAGCCCATGACCCCCAGCCGGTCCGGACCCCAGGTGCAACGGACATAGTCGATGGCCCGCTGGATATCGGCCAGCATGTCCGGGTGCTGGTTGCCGTTGAACAGGAAACGGCTGAAATGGATGAAGTCAAAGGCACCCGCTGTCCGGTATTCCAGCAGAAAGGCCGCAATGCCCTCCCGCTGCAGCCACTGGCAGACCATCCTTCCTTCGTCGCGGGTGTCCAGCCAGAAATAGCTGCCGCCGGGGCAGACAATGATGCCGTCGCCGATCGTCTCTTCCGGCAGATAGGGTGTCAGCGTGACTCTCCCGGCCCCGCCGCGGGCGTTCTCCCACAGGTGAATCTGTCCCCGGCAGCACAGGGACAGCAACAGCAGGAGGCAGCAGCAACATTTTCTCATAACACGATTACTTTTTCAGCCGGCCTGTCTTCCGACAGAAGGTTGGCGGGACGGCCGGCGCAGCATGCTCCGGTCAGGGCTTTGTCTTCATCTGCTTCGACAGCATAGACCGTCATGTCCGGATGGGTCAGGGCCAGGAGCAGGGCATAGACGCCGCATCCGCTGTTCTCCACCCGGACGGAAGCTGTTCCCCGCAGGGCGTCAATCTCTCTGAAAACGGTATCATTCAGGTATTTGCGACATTCTGCCGCCGCTTCCGACCCTTTGTATACGTACTGGTAACGGACAAAAGGGGCGAGGTATGCAGCCGTTTCCCGTTCGCGGCGGATGCGGGTATATTCCCGGATATAGTGCCGGCGCATCTCCCGCGAGAACGCGGCGATATCGTCCGAGATATCGCTGATCCGGGCGCCGATTTCCGTATAGAGACCGGCCTTGTGCATCATGAAATACTGTTTGGGCAGGACATAGCCGAAGCCGTGCAGATAGACCGGCAGTATGTCCAGACCCAGTTCCCGGGCCATCAGGAAGGCTCCGCGGTGGAAACGTCCGATCCGGCCGTCCGGGCTGCGCGTCCCTTCCGGGAAGACGGCGATGCTGTAGCCCTGTTCCACTTTTTCCCGCAGCCTGGGAATCAGCTGCTCCCAGCCCAGCGAAACGGGCAGGAACCCCGCCCTGCGAATCAGGAAGCCGTAGAAAGGATTGTTCCAGGCCCAGTCGTTGGTCAGCACGATGATTTTCGGATGCAGGGCCAGCAGGCTGAGCAGGTCCAGGTGGGACTGGTGGTTGCAGACCAGGACGGACGGGCGGCTGAAGTCCTCCCCGTGGGAATTGGACAGGGTATGCGGCGCGTCCGGAATATACCGCAGGGCGGTGCGGCAGATCCGGTTGATGCCCCGGTGGTAACGTTCGTCGCGGCGGGGGCCGGCGGGTCGCAGCAGGAAGAGCCCCACAGCCCAGAGGCTGCAGCCCAGCATGGTCAGCAGGAACACCGTGAAAGACAGGACGGTCACGCCGATTTGCCGCAGGGTCAAAGGAATGAGCCGGTCCCGGGTGAGCCAGCGGAAGACCAGCGGCGGCAGGTAACAGGCCATCAATACGACGGTCGCCATCCCGATGACGGTGACTTCGGCCAGGGAGCGCAGAGCGGGATGCCGGGCCGTTATCAAGGTGCCGATGCCGATGAACATAATGAGGGCGGACAGGACCACGCTGTTGCGGAAAGAGGGGAGAATCTTTTTGCCCGTCGCCCGTTCATAGACCAGGCCTTCCGTGATGAAGATGGAATAGTCGTCTCCCATGCCGAAGATGAAGGCGGCCAGGATGATGTTGACGATATTGAACTGCAGACCGCACAGGCCCATCAGTCCCAGAATCCACACCCAGCCCACGGCCAGAGGCAGGAAGGCGGTCAGGCTGAGTTCCAGGCTGCCGAAGGACAGGCAGAGGAAGAGGAATACAATCAGGCTGCAGTACAGGCCCACCCGGTCAAAGTCGGCCGAAAGCAGCCGGGCCAGGTTGCCCGAGACATCCTCCGTATCGAAGCAGAAAGCCCCTTCCGGCAGGGCGGCCCGCAGGGTCTGCTTGTCTGCCTGGGGCGCATCCAAATAGCTGACCAGCAGAATGTTGTCGTCGTCGGACAGATACATCGAACGGCCCGCCGTCCGGAGCAGAGGCGTAAAATGGGACAGTTCCCGGACGGGATAGGGGCGTTCCCATCGCTCGAGGAAAGGCTGAAAAGCGTCCGCCGTGAAACCGCCTTCCACGGCGGCCTTCCGGAGCGTCTCGGGCAGTTGCGGATGTGCCGCGCGCAGGGCCTCCCAGCCCGCCAGCCTCCGCTCCTGCTCTGCCTTCGTCGGCAGGAAAGGCGTCAGGGTCCGCAGCGTTCCGTAAGGCGCCATCAGCGTGTCACTGGCGGCGGCTTCTGCCAGGACCTGCTGCGGGTCGGTGCCTTCCCGCACGATAAACAGGCTGTTGCCCCCTCCCATCGTTTCCAAGGTATGGAAACCGTCCCGCTGTGCCGCGGTCATCAGGTTGATATGCCCCATATCGGTATCGAAGCCCACCTTGCGGCTTTGCCATGCCAGCAGAAGGGTCAGCAGCAGAAAAGCGCCGAAAACCCACGTCCGCCGGCCTTCCAGGAAATGGAAATAGGGCGCCGGGTCCAGTTGCAGGGTATTCCGGGGCCGTTTGGGCAGGGTAATGAAGACGGGCAGGAAAACCAGTACGAACAGAATTGTGCCGACCAGCATCAGGGCCCCGATGGCGCCGAAGTCCCGCAGCGCTTCCGAGCGGAGGAAGGTCAGGGACAGGAACGCGCCGACCGTGGTGATATTGCCGGTCAGCAGGGGATGAATCTGGTCCCGGAGGGCTTTTCTCCGGTCGGGCTGGTATTTCAGGTGGTCGATATAGTGCAGGGGGTAATTGGCGGCGATGCCCAGTAGGGTGGAGCCGATACCCAGGACGATGATGGATACGGTGTCCCGCAGCAAGGCAATCATTCCGACGGCGAAGAGTCCGCCGCTGAGCAGGGACAGGGCCATCCAGAGCACATCGGCCAGCCGTTTATAGGAGAAGAACAGGACCAGGCAAATCAGCAGCATGGCCAATCCCAAGGCCAGGAAGCTGTCCCGTTTGAGGGTCCGGGCATTGGTGACGGCAACCAGGGGGCCTCCGGTAGCGGAAATTACGACCCCGGGGAACGCACCCATCGTAGCCGCGGCCGTTTCATCTACAGCGCGGGAAAGCGCCGTGTTCCGGCCCGATTCGCTGCCCCCATAGGGCGAGTCGAACAGCAGGATGCCGCACCGGCCGTCCGGGGTGAACAGACAGCCGTCTTCCAGACGGGCGCCCCGGGCCGGACGCAGGGTCTCCAGCCGCCGGTAGACCGGGGAAAACAAGTCCAGCGGGTCACTGCGCAGAAAAGGGCTGCGGAAGGAGACCGGTGCGGACAGGGCTTCCCGGATGCGGTCCAGCCGGTCTGCGATATAGCCGGGACGGGCCAGCAGGCTGTCGATGCGCCGGTAATCCGCCTGCGTCAGAAAATAGGGCATCTGGTCCGAGACGAAGGTAAGCAGTTGCTGCGCAGCCGCTTCGTCGACCGAGGCCGCCCGCAAGTCCGGGACCATTTCGCCGCCGGCCCCCGCCAGCCACTCCTGCTCAAAGCCTTCCATGGCCTCCAGAATGGTGTCAGGGTCCTCGCCGCGGAACAATATGGCGACCCGCTCCTGACCGCCCAGCTTTTCATAGACCTGGCTGTAACGCTCCGAAACCGGGTCTGACGGAAGGAAGGAACGGATGTCTTCGCTGTACTGCAGGCGGAAGGCCAGAAAGGCGCATACGCCCATGACGGCGAGCCATCCGGCGGCTGCCGTTTTCCTGTGCGCGGACAGGAAATCATACAGTTTGAGCATCAGTGTCCGCATGCTTTCCGCAACAAGGTTCGGGGATAACCATAGCACAGGGCCAGCAGGCACAGCACCGTATTCAACAGGCTGATGCGGGTGAAATCGGCAAAGGGACGGAAGTGGCTCACCCGGTTTTCCGGGTAACAGACCCGGACCGGAAGCGACCGGATCGGGATGCCTTTCCAGGCCGAGAAGACCAGCAGGGCCAGCTCGGCTTCATAGCGCCGGAGGCACACGCGGGGCAGACGGGCCAGAGGATAGGCCCGGAAACCGGTCTGGGTGTCCGGCAGGGCGATGCCGGTCTGTACGCGGAACCAGAAATTGGAAAAGCGGTTGGCGAAGGTGCTGCGGCCGGGCATGTTTTCGGCCTTCAGGTTCCGGGCGCCGACAAAAAGGGTGTCCGGATGTTCCCGGACGGCCGTCAGAAAAGCCGGCAGGTCCTCCGGGAAATGCTGTCCGTCCCCGTCCAGGGTAATCACGGTGCGGAATCCTGCCGCCCGTGCCGCTGCGAAGCCGCTTTGCAGCGCGGCCCCCTTGCCCCGGTTGACCGGATGGGTGATGCACTGAACGGGCAGTCCGGCCAGCGCGGCGGCCGTCCCGTCGGTACTGCCGTCATCCACGACGATGACATGGCGGCAGAAGCCCAGGCAGCGCCGGACCACGTCGGCGATGGTCCGTGCATTGTTGTACACGGGAATCAAAACCGTTATGTCAGGACCCTCATACATAGGTTACCGTCATTTTGGCGCAAAGGGTTTCCCCGCGCAGAAGCAGGATGCTACCCTTTTCCGTCTTTTCAATCCGGAGTTCATCCCCGGGGAGGACCGGCGTCAGGAAGCGGATGCTGCGGGCGGCGGCAATCCGTTTTCCCGGATACAGGATTTCTGTCACGATGCGCAACAGGCAGACGCCCGGGGTGACCGGCCAGCCCGGGAAATGGGCGGGGTACACCACGGATTCCGGCAGCAGGCGGAAGCTGTCAGGGCCGGTGCGCTCGTATAATTCATGCTCCAACATCGAAACAGGCAGGTTGCAGGGTGGCGTCGACCGTCCGGTCGGAGAACTCCAGCAGGGTGCTGTCCCCGGCCGGGTCGAACCATTCCACCGCTTGGATGAGCAAATCTTCCGTATAGACATACAGTTCGCTGAATAATTTCCGCAGGTCCCGCCGGCGGGGCACCAGCCGGATTTTCCAGCCCTGTGACGTCGCTTCGAAAGTCATTGTAAAGGATTGTCCGTCAAATAGTTTATCTGTTATTTCCGGAATTCTGGACAGGCCGGGCGCCGTGTCCAGGGACAGCACCTTTCCCTCCGGGGTGCGGATGGCGTTTCCGTTGCGGATGAACAGCTGGGGCCGCGGCTCGCGGACTTCCCAGCGCAGCCGGTCCGGCGCTGCTATCAGCAGAACACCGCTGCTGTGTACGGGTTGGGCCAGGAGCGCGGAACGGCGGGTCATCGTGAAATGCACCGACAAGGTCCGGAAGGCGTTGGCCGCCTCCAGACGCGCCGCCAAATCTCCCTCCTGTGCCCGGACGGCCCATCCGGACAACAGCAACGCGATGATGAGCAGCAGACGTTTCATCGGGCGACCAGGATACATCCGCCCATAATCAGCACTACGCCCAGCCACTGGGTCCAGCTGACCTGTTCGTGAAAGACCACGATGGCCGCCACCATGCCCAGGGCATAGCTGATGCACGAAAGGGGATAGGCGACACTGAACGGGAAATGCTTCAGGATGTACAGCCACAGGACGGTGGCCACCCCGAAGGAGATGCCGCACAACAGGAACCACCAGTTGGTCAGCTGGCTGCGGAAAAACTTCCAGCTCCAGCTGAACGGGCCGCTGGCCGCCATCGCCAGCTTCAGCAAAACTTGGCCGCCGCAGAGGAATACGCTCTGCAGCAGGGCCAGCGGAATCAGTTTATACATATTCGTGTCCAATCGTTAGCCAGGATAAGGGGGCCGCCCTGCCCTACGGCATCGCAGAAGCCCAGGGCGGAGACGCTCAGGTTGTCTCCATACAGCCGCACCCAGTCATCCCGGCAGAAGTCCGCTTTCACGGGTTCCGTCCCGCGCGAGAGCGATACCTGCTTGACTTCGGCCAGGGCATTGTCAGGATGGTCGGTCAGCAGGACGGCGGCCGCGGTGTAACTGTCCGGATCGACAGGGATGCCGGTCTGGGTCAGCATCCGGGCGAGTGCGGGTGTCACCTGGTCGCAGGCGCAGACCAGCACCCGGTGCAGGTCTCCGAGCCGGATTTGGGTCCAGGCATCCAGCAGGGCGCTCTCAAAGGAGTGCCGCAGCTGGGCATACGTGGCGTTGTAGCCGTGGCAGCCCAGACGGATGGCCACCAGGGACCCCAGGGTATTGTGGGTGGATTGCATAAAGTCGGTCGGCCGGGGACCCGTCCCGTTCAGCAGGGCCTCCAGGCAGGCTGTCGTATTCTCCACGCTTCCCATGCCGGTCCCGGTGATGATGCCGTCCGGGCACACCGGGCCGGCGGCTTCCAGGGCCGTGACCAGCGTCCGTTTGAGCAGGAGGTTCATCCGCCGCGCTTCCATGGGGCTCAGATAGGAGCGGAAGTCGGGGTCGGGGTGCAGCCGGTCCAGCCGGGCACAGGCTTGTACGTAGACCTTATGCATAGGCAGAGAGAATCAGGGCGGAATCATTGCCTCCGAAACCGAATGCGTTGCAAAGGCAGTGCCGCAGGGTGGCGGGCACTCCGCCCGTGGGAACAATACAGGCCGGGTCCGGCGTGCGGAATCCGCAATTGCCCGGAATCCAACCGTTCTGCATGGCCAGCAGGCAGAAGACCGTTTCGATGGAACCGGAGGCGCTGGTCGTATGGCCGGTCAGCCCCTTGGTCGAGGAAACCGGGGGCAGGGCATCTCCGAATACCCGCCGCAGGGCTGCGCTTTCGCTGGCGTCGTTGTTGGGCGTGCCGGTGCCGTGTGCGTTGACATAGGAGATATCTCCGGGCCGCAGTCCGGCCTGCTGCAGGGCGGCCTGCATCGCCCGGAACGCACCTTCACCGTTGTCGGAAGAGGCCGTCTGGTGGAAGGCGTCGCAGGCATTTCCCCAGCCGCTGAGCACGGCCAACGGCCGGGCCCCGCGCCGCAGGGCGTTGTCTTCCCGTTCCAGAATCAGGTAGGCGGCCCCTTCTCCGAGATTCAGCCCGGTGCGACCGGCGTCGAACGGCCGGCAGGGCTGCGTGTCCAGAATCATCAGGGAAGCAAACCCCTGCAGGTGAAAATCCGACAGGCATTCGCTTCCGCCGGCGGCCACGATGTCCGCCTGTCCGCTGCAAAGCAGCCGGGCCCCCAGCATCAGGGCATTGGCTGCGGATGAGCAGGCCGTGGACGGGGTGGTCCGCAGGGGAAAGCCCCCGAAATAATCGGCGATGGCTTCGGTGGTGCTGCCGCAGTCACAGGGTACCGAGAGCGGCGTCCCGTCGCGCAGGGCCTGTTCGGCCTTCTCCATGCCGCCGACCGTCGTTCCGCTGATCAACGCATCGGCCGTGGCCACTCCCGCCTGGGCCAGCGCTTCCTGCAGGGCCGTGATGCCCAGCAAGGTCGTCCGGCTCAAGACGGCGCCTTCCGGAACCTGCAGCCGCCCGGCCAGTTCTGCGTCGCTGAGCGGCACTTCACCGACCGGGAATTCCCGTCGCCGGGTATGCAGGTACCGCACCGGCCCGATGCCGCTGCGGCCTGCACGCAGGGCCTCCAGGGTCGGCTGACGGCCGGCCCCGAGGGCGGAAACGACGCCCATTCCGGTTATGCAGATGCGTTGCACTAGCTGGTCCTGTGTTTTTCGATATAATCCGCCATCACCGCCACGCTTTGGAAGACTTTTTTGCCTTCCTGCGGGGAGGTGATTTTGATGCCGTATTCTCTTTCCAGCAGGACGATGAGCTCCAGGATATCGATGGAGTCCAGCCCCAGTCCTTCACCGAAGAGGGGGGCGTTGTCGTCGATATCTTCCGCTTGCATGCCTTCCAGGTTCAACGCTTCAATCAACTGCCGTTTGAGGGTCTGCTTGGATTCTTCCATATTCATATAAGTCATTAATAGATTGTTTGTTCATGTTGTTCTGCCCGCTTTCTGCCAGCAGGGCCAGTACGTCGAAATGCTGCTCGTCGGGACAGTCGGCCCACAGGACGAGGGCGGAACGGGTATCCCTGTCGCGGAAGCAGTCTTCCACCGTCGCACAGAGGGTTTCGGCATCGAAGCCCGGCAGCAGGAACGCGGCGCTTTCCCCCTGGTAGCGGTTGCGGATGCAAATCTCTCCGGTGACGACATTGGCCAGGGTGTATACGAACAGGGCCGGGCTGGGATAGTCGGCCATGCTGTCGGCATAATGCCGGTCGTCGCAGAGACAGCCGCTGCGGGAAAACAGCAGCACCGCCCGGTCTTCGCGCGGGACAAAGCGCCCGGACTCGTCCGCCAGCAGACATTCGGTTGCCAGGAAGCCGGCCTTGCAGAGTACGTCCATCTTGAAAAACTTCGGATAGCCCGTTTCCAGCATCCTGTACAAGCCGGCGAGGGTGCCGTCGAAGGGTTGTTCCTGTCCGTCGCGGGCCAGCATCTGCGGGGTCATCCGGACCCAGTGTCGTATCGTCATCGCACACCTCCTTTCCGGAACAGGGCCGCCGCATTGCAGCCGCCGAATCCCGACAACAGTTTGACAAAAGCCGTTCCCTGCACCGGAACGGGGTCGGCGGATACGGTCACCGGGACGCTGACGCCCAGCTCCTGAAAACCGCGGGTCCCGGGCATGACGCCCTGCTCCACGCTTAGCATCGCCAGGATGCTTTCCAGAATGCCGGCCGCCCCCATTGTGTGACCGAACCAGCCTTTCAGCCCGCTCAGGGGCACTTTCTCCAGTCCGGCTCGTCCGAGAGCAACGGCTTCCATTTCGTCATTGTACAGGGTCGCGGTGCCATGGACACTGACCAGGGCCAAGTCGGCAGGGGACACGTCGCGCAGCACATACCGCAGGGTATGGTAACTGCCTTCTCCGGTCCGGGAAGGGCCGGAAATATGGTTGGCATCGTTCCGGACCGCTCCTTCCGCCAGTTCCCAACCGCCGTCGCCGGTGCCGAGTATGACGGTGGCGGCGGCTTCTCCCAGGTTGAGGCCGCAGCGCCGGGCGTCGAACGGACGGCACGGCTCCGGAGACAGGGCTTTCAGGGACTGGAACCCCGTCACGATAAAGGGGCTCTGGCACTCGGCCCCGCACACAATCACATGGCGGTACCGGCCCGAAAGGAGCATCCGGCGGCCTTGAATCAGGGCGTTCAGCCCGGAAATACAGGCGTTGGAGACGGTCAGCACAGGACCCTGCTGCCCGAAATAAGCGGCAATCCGTGCGGCTGCGTGGGGGAGGGTGACGTCCCGGACGGTCCCCAGCGCTTCGATGTCCCCTTTGATGGAGGACAGGACAAAGGCTGTATCCGGAGCGGCCGGGTCCACGCCGCTGCCGCGCAGCGCTTCCCGGATGGAGCGGATGCACAGGGATTCAAAATACGAATAGCCGGGCATCGCAGGCAGGCGCTCCCGGTCCAGCAGGGAGGCGTAGAAGGCTTCTCGGGTGCCGGGATGCAGCCGCATGGCACACTGTCCGGCCATTACGGCATCCCAATTCTCCTGCGAGCCGCTGCCCAAAGGAGAAAGGATATGGTGGGAAAGAATGCGGATGCGTGTCATCGGTCTGCGGTTTTAATCCGGGCCGCGGCCAGGAGTTCTCCCCGGCTGCGTACCTGTACATCTGTCTGGGTGATGCCGAAGACCTCATGGAGCAGGTAGACATCCGTTTCCAGCTTTTCTCCCACGGCCGGCAGCCGGTGGATGAGCAGGTCCCGGACTTCCCCGATGATGCCGAAAGCAACGGGGACATGGCGGATGTACCGGGCGATATATCCGGCCCGCACCGCCGCGGACTGGGCCATGTGTTCGACCAGCCCTTCCGCGCAGAGGTGTCCGTCTTCGGTCAGCAGACCCTCCCGCACCGTGAACGCGGTGACGGTCTTGTCGTCACCAAAATGCAGCAATTCGTCCACAAAGCGGAACGGGGGTTGCTGCAGCATAAGCTGGTCCAGGTCAATCTGCATGCCAGAAATCGTAAAAATTGAACCATTGGTCCGGATATCGCCGGACCGTTTCTTCCAGAGCGTCGGCATAGGCTTGGGCCAGCGCTGCCGGCTCGGAAAGCGGTAACATTTTGTAAATCAAGCGGTACGTCCGTACGCCCTCTTTCATCACAAACACGGCGACAGCTTGTGCCTGCCGGGATGTCGCCAGGACGAAAGGCCCTTTCGGAAAGGGGGCCGGTGCACCGAAGAAGTTGCAGGTCAGCGTTTTGGGCGAGCCGAATACCCGGTCTGCCGGGAGGCTGACAATATGGCCCTCCGCCAGGGCTCCGCTCAGCGTATACAAGTGGGCCAGGTCCTGCTGTACGGGCACCATCTGGATGCCGGTGCGGGCGAACTGTTGCCGGCGTCCCTGCATCACATCCTCCGTTTCATGCGGATAGACCAATGCATAGAGCCGTTTGGCGCCCGTCTGCAGATGGTATCCTGCCAGTTCATAAAGCCCTGTGTGGGCGCTCAGCATGACAAAGCCTTCCGGACGGTCCAGCAGGGCGTCGAAAGGTGCCTGATTTTCCCGGACCAGCCGGAAGGACTTCCCGGCGAAGGCGGCGAAGCGGTCGATGACGGCCTGCCCCATCCGGAAGTGGTTGCGCCACATATATCGCCAGGATTTGAACGGGCCGTATCCCATCCGCCGGCGATAGAAACGGTAGGAGGCATGGCGTCCTTTCCGGCGGAACAGGATGTAGAACGGAATCGACAGGACATCCAGGCCGTAGACCAGCGGCAACGGCAGGACCCGCAGGACAGCAGTGAGGCTGCGCTGCATCCAGGGTGTTCCGTCCGTGTGCCCCTGCCAGCGGGTATGGGAATAGGTATTCAAACCCGGGCGGCGATGAAATCACAGAATTCCCGGAAGGTCTTGATGGTCTTGAAATCTTCGGGTTTCATCTTGAATCCCAGGTCTTTCTCGACATATACGACCACATCCACCACTTCGAGGCTGTCTATTCCGAGGTCTTCTTTCAGACGGGCATCCGGGGTAATCAGGTTCTCCTCAATCTCGAGCTCTTCGGTCAGGAAGGCTGTCACTTTCGCTTCAATCGCTTGATAGTCCATATCTCTTTTTGATAAATTGTACGACGGTATCGGTTAT
The DNA here is from genome assembly GCA_902796555.1 of uncultured Bacteroidia bacterium. Lineage (GTDB taxonomy): Bacteria > Bacteroidota > Bacteroidia > Bacteroidales > UBA932 > Cryptobacteroides. The sequence goes on along the minus strand of CADBPR010000095.1, from coordinate 4,238 downwards.
CAGCGCACGCTGCGACCGCATCAAGTGGCCTTCGTTCTCCAGCAGGAGCAGGGAACTGTCGGCGTAGCAGGCGTCGTAGCGTTCGCTGTAGGTGTAGGGCACAATCTTGTCTTTCTTTCCGTGAATGAGACAGACCGGTCCGGTATAGCGGGCGGAGGTTTCATAGATGGGCAGGGTCTGCGCCACGGTGAAATAGGAACGTCCGACCTTGTGGAAAAAGACCCACAGGTGCTCCGGCGGGTTGGCCGGGTCGTAATGTTTTCCCATCAGCACGCCGTTGCGCGCATCGTCTTGGAGAACGGCGGCCGGGGCCAGCTGCACCAGGCAGTCTATCTGCTCCGCACCCAGTTCGCCGGCCAGCATACCGGCGACCACGCCGCCTTGGGAATGGCCGGCCAGGCTGATTCCCGTCACCCAGGGGAGCTTGCGGGCAAACGCATAGACGGCCCGGGCATCGTCCAGTTCGCGCAGTACGTTCATGTCGCAGAAGCGGCCGTAGCTCCTGCCGTGGCCATTGAAGTCGAATCGCAGGGAGGCAATTCCCGCGGCTTCCAGCTTGGCGGCCAGCGTTTTAAGGGGCTCCAACTCCTTTTTTGCCATGAAACCGTGCATCAGGATGACCAGCGGGCAGGTCCGGCTGTCCGGCCGTTGCAGCAAAGCGGCGAGGCGGCCCGGAGGCGTTTCTATCTCTATTTTCTGTAACATGACGTGCGGTTTGTATAAAATACAAATTTAACAAATCTTTCCAAGAATCGGAATATAGTCATTCAAAAATCTTCCAATAACTGTAGCAACAATTTTTTTTATCATTCCAGAATGCTTATTTTTGTGCAAAATAGTGAACGATGAGCAGCAGAGCAGTCATAACCGGGATGGGCATCCAGTCCTGCCTGGGGACAGAATTGGATACCGTATGCGATGCGTTGTATACGGGACGTTCCGGTATCATCCTGGACCCCGTACGCAAAGAGATGGGCTTCCGCAGCGGGCTGACCGGCGTCGTACCGGTTCCGGACCTGAAAGGAGAACTGGCACGTAACCAGCGCGCCTATATGCCCGATGAGGCGAAATATGCGTATTGCGCCACCCGGGATGCCCTCCGGCAGGCGCGCATCGACCCGGATTTCCTGGCCCGTCATGACGTCGGTCTGCTCTATGGAAATGACAGCTCGGCAGAAGCGGTTTACAAAGGGCTGGATACGTTCATGCAGAAAAAAGACACCATGCTCTGCGGGGCCGGCGCGATTTTCCAGTCGATGAATTCGACGGTGACGATGAACCTGGGCTGTATCTTTAAGTTAAAGGGCATAAATCTAACGATATCAGGCGCTTGCGCGAGCGGCTCCCATGCCATTGGGCTGGGGGCGCTGCTGGTCTCGCAGGGCCTGCAGGAGATTGTCGTTTGCGGAGGAGCCCAGGAGGTCAATCCTTTCGGTGTCGCCACTTTCGACGGGATTTCCGCCTTCTCTGTCCGGGAAGGAGAACCCACCCGTGCCAGCCGGCCTTTTGACCGGGACCGGGACGGGCTGGTGCCCGGCGGCGGTGCGGCCACCGTCATCGTGGAAAGTGAAGAAAGCGCCCGTCGCAGGGGCGCCCCCATTCTGGCCGAAGTGCTGGGCTACGGTTTCTCCTCCAACGGCGACCATATTTCGACGCCCAATGTCGAAGGCCCGGTGCGTTCGCTGGAAATGGCCATCCGGCGCGCCGGTATGCGCCTGGAAGAAATCGGATATATCAACGCTCATGCCACTTCCACCCAGGTCGGCGACGCCAACGAAGCCAAGGCGATTCGTTCGGTCATCGGCGACTGTCCCATTCCTGTCACCAGCACGAAGGGGCAGACCGGCCATGAAATGTGGATGGCCGGGGCCAGCGAAGTGATTTATTCCATCTTGATGATGAAAGCCGGCTTCATTGCCGGAAACCTCAATTTTGAGCATCCCGATGCGGATTCCACCCGGTTGCGGATTCTTCCGGAACGGACGGATATCCATTTTGATACCTTCCTGTCCAATTCCTTCGGTTTCGGCGGGACGAATTCCACCCTGGTCATCCGCAATGTCTGAGCGGAGCGTCATCATCGTAGGCGCCGGACTCGGCGGCCTGGAATGCGGCCTGCTGCTGGCCCGCAGCGGCTGGCAGGTAACCGTCTTGGAGCAGGGGCTGCAACCCGGCGGGGCTTTCCAGACCTTCGTCCGGGGCGGGCACCGTTTTGACACCGGTTTCCATTATGCCGGCGGGATAGACGGCGTCTGGGCTCCCTTGCTGCGCTGTTTTTCTTTGGACAGCCTGCCCTGGCACCGTTTGGACGAAGAAGCGGTCGAAGACATTTATATCGAAGACCGGAAATACTGTCATCCAAGTGGTTACGGGCGGTTTGCCGATGCGTTTTCCCCCCTTTTCGGCGCGGCCCCCGTGCAGGCGTATCTGGGGCTGCTGCGCCAGGTAGGTGAGGGAAAAGGACATGATACCGTCGGGGTCTCGGCCCTGGATTACCTGTCCGCACTGCATCCCGATCCGGCTTTTGCCCGGGTGCTCGGCGGTGCAAGCCTGCGCCAGGCTTTGTCTCCGCGGCTGCCGCTGTATAGTTTTGCCCGGGTCCAGCAGGCTTTCATCCAGGGTGGCTGGAAACTTCCAGGCGGCGGGAAAACCTTGATTGACAGGTTGTTGTCATCCCTTGAAAAGGCCGGCGGCCGGGTTCTCTGCGGACAGTCCGTACAGGAAATCCTGCTGCGGGACGGAAAAGCCTGCGGGGTGCGTACGGCGACAGGGGAGTCGTGGTTCTGCGACGCCGTCATCGCCGATATTCATCCTTCCGGCCTGGCCGGACTCGTCCCTTCACTGCGAAAAAGTTACCGGGAGCGTATGGCATCCCTGCAGAATACACGAGGCGTTTTTACGACGCATATCCTGCTGAAAAAGAACTGTTTGCCGTATGTGAACCGTTCCATCCACATCCATCGTTCCGCTGCCGGAATCTGGCAGGGCGAGGGGATGATGGTGCATTATTATGTCCCTTCGGACGGCGGGTCCCGGGCGGAAGCCGTGGATATCCTGACGACATGCCCCGCTCCACCGGAAGACGGCTATGCGGCGTGGAAGGAGCAACTGTCGGCCGCCTGCATCGAGCAGGCGTCGCAGTACATCACCGGACTGAAAGAAGCCGTGGACCAGGTGTTTACCAGTACGCCGCGCACCTGGGAACGCTATACGGCTACGCCGGGCGGTTCCGCTTTCGGTCTGGTCAAGGACTGCACCGCGCCCCATCTGACGTTTTTGTCTCCGAAAACCCCGGTTCCGGGTCTGCTGCTGACCGGACAGAACCTGGCGCTGCATGGCCTTCCCGGTGTTTCGATGACTGCTTTATATACCTGTTCGGAATTGCTTGGAAAACAAATTATTACAGATATACTATGAACTATGCGCTGGTCACAGGTGGCAGCCGGGGAATCGGCCGGGCCATTTGCGTGGAACTGCACCGTCTGGGCTACCGGGTGCTGATTAATTACCTTTCCCGGGAAGACAAGGCCCGCGAAACCCTTGCTGCCATAGAAGGGGATGGGGAACTGCTGCGTTTTGACGTGGGAGATGCCCGGGCGGCCCGTACTGCGCTGGAGGACTGGCAGGCCGCCCATCCTGAGACGTATATCGCTGTCGTGGTGAACAATGCCGGCATCCGGCGGGACAACCTGATGATCTGGCTGGAGGCGGAAGACTGGACGGAGGTGCTGCGTACCTCGCTGGACGGGTTCTATCACGTGACCCGCCCGCTGCTGCAGGCCATGCTGCTGCATCGTTTCGGCCGGATTGTCAATATCGCATCTCTCTCCGGGTTGAAAGGCCTCCCGGGCCAGACGGCCTATTCCGCTGCCAAGGGCGGGCTGATTGCCGCGACCAAGGCCCTGGCCCAGGAAGTGGGACGTAAGGGCGTGACGGTCAATGCAGTTGCCCCCGGGTTCATCCGGACCGACATGGTGGAGGGCTTGGACGAAGCAGCCCTGAAGAAGACGATCCCCGTGGCACGTTTCGGCGAACCGGAAGAAGTGGCCGCACTGGTAGGTTTTCTGGTCAGCGACCGCGCCGCCTACATCACCGGCGAATGCATCTCCGTCAACGGGGGACTGTACTGAAAACTGCCGCCTCGGAGCGATTTCCGGGGCGGCAGCGATGGTCATCTCTTAGTAAAGGTCTACATCCCGTGATAGGGGGTACGCATGTATCGCTTCAATCTTGTTGGC
>CADBPR010000094.1 GCA_902796555.1 uncultured Bacteroidia bacterium | reverse complement strand
TTCGCACCGCTATATTACCAGCCGTTTCCTGCCGGACAAGGCCAACGACCTGGTTGACAAGGCGGCCTCCAAACTGCGTCTGGAGATGAATTCGGTGCCGGAACCCATTGACGACCTGAACAGCAAGATTCGGCAGTTGGAAATCGAGAAAGAAGCGATTAAACGCGAAGGCGTCTCGCTCAAACTGGAAAAGATTGAGGAACAGCTTAAGGACCTGACGACCCGGCGTGATGCCCTGATGGCCCGCTGGAACGAGGAGAAGGGGATTCTGTCGTCGCTGCAGACGGCGCGCCAGCAACTGGAAGACTATAAGATTCAAGCCCAGGCGGCCGAGCGTTCCGGTGATTACGGCAAGGTGGCGGAGCTCCGTTACGGCCGTATGGCCGAGGCGAAAAAGACGATTGACGAACTGACCGCCCGGCAGGCCCAGATAAAGGACCCGATTGTCACTGAGGCGGTTACGCCGGAAGATATCGCCGAGGTCGTGGCCAAATGGACCGGCATTCCGGTCAAACGGATGCTGGAGAGCGAGAAGGAAAAGTTGCTGCGGATGGAAGATGCGCTGCACAAGCGGGTGGTGGGCCAGGATACTGCCATCCAGGCGGTGGCCGATGCCGTGCGCCGCAACCGGGCCGGCCTCTCCAACGAGAAACGCCCCATCGGCTCCTTCCTCTTCATGGGTACGACCGGCGTGGGTAAAACCGAGCTGGCCAAGGCCCTGGCTGAGTTCTTGTTCAACGACGAGAACATGATGACGCGAATCGATATGTCCGAATACCAGGAACGCCATACCGTCAGCCGGCTGGTAGGCGCCCCTCCGGGATATGTCGGTTACGATGAAGGCGGCCAGCTGACCGAAGCCGTCCGGCGCAAACCCTATTCGGTGGTCCTGCTGGACGAGATTGAAAAAGCGCATCCGGATGTGTTCAACGTCCTGCTGCAGGTGCTCGATGACGGTCGTCTGACCGACAACAAGGGCCGTACGGTGGACTTCAAGAACACCATCCTCATCATGACTTCGAATGTGGGGTCCGATATCATCCAGGGTTATATGGACAAACTCCCCGCCCTGGGCTCCGGAGACCCTGCCGCGGAAATGGCCGCTATCGCCAAACGCCGGCAGCTCCTGGACGAATGTCGCGACAAGGTGGTGGACGTGCTGAAAATGACGGTCCGGCCGGAGTTCCTGAACCGTATCGACGAAATCATCATGTTCGACCCGCTGAGCGAGCACGACATCCGGGATATCCTCCATATCCAGATGGCACAGCTGCAGAAGCGTCTCTCCGAGGACGGAGTGGAAATCACCTTCACGCCGGCGTTCGAAGATTACATGACCCACAAAGGCTACGACCCGTCCTATGGTGCCCGTCCGGTCAAACGGCTGATGCAGCGTGAACTGGTCAACCAGCTCGCGACCGCGATTCTGTCCGGCCGGGTGCACAAAGACTCCGTCATCGAGGTGGACGCCGTCGGCGGAGATGTTATTCTTCGGAACCGGTAGGTCCCTTTCCAAGTACGGCTGCATCATCCTGCACAAGCTGCGGATGATTAGGAGACCCGAAGGGGCCGGCCAAAATTTCTTTTTGGTCGGCCCCATTTTTTTTGAAAAAAGCGAGCGATAAATTTGCTTATTTACAGCCTTTTAGTTAATTTTGTGACGGTGTATTTCATTTAAATGAAAATAACAGTTATGAAATTATACGAAAGAGACGCGGAAATCAAGCTGCTTCAGCGGCAATTATGGCTGTCCCGGGAGCAACGCAGCCGAATGACGGTGTTGACCGGCCGGCATGGTTCGGGCAAGACATCGCTGGTCGCCCAGGCATTTGCCGGCGAGCCGTTCCTGTACTTCCGGCTGGGCGGCAAAATGGAGTCGCTCCTGCTGAAAGATTACATCGGGCAGGTACGGCAGCGGCTGGACCTCTACGTCCCGGCCCAGGTGCTGACTTTCGACCTGCTGCTGTCCTTCCTCTTTGACAGCGCGTACAAACGTCCCATCACGCTGGTCATCGACCATTTTGACGAATGGTCCGTCCGGCATCCCGATTTTCCGGCGTATGTGCGCGAATTGTGGGACAACAACAGAAGAGGTTCGCACCTGAACCTGGTCCTGATATCCGAAAACAGCACCGTTACTTCGCGGCTTTTCGACGAAGAAGACGCTCCGCTGGTCAATGCGGATGACTGCCGGATTACCCTGGATTATTATTCGCCCGGGCAGTTGAAGCGCCTGCTGCTGGCGTACAATGCAGAACGTACCTCCGAGGATTTGCTGGCCTTGTATATGACGACAGGCGGTATGCCCATGCTGGTGTCCGCCGTCCTGGCGGCTACGGACGGAAGCAAAGAGCAGATTTACCGGTATTTGCTGCATCGGGGCTCTCCGCTGCACACCCAGGCGCGGGCCGTCCTGGACAAAGCCCTGGGGAAGAATTCGGAAGTCTATCTGTCTATCCTTCAGTTGATTGCAACGGGCGTGAACACCCAGTCCGACATTGAAGACCAGCTGGGCGGCATCATCGTCGGCGGCCATTTGGCCAAGCTCGAAACCGAGTACGAACTCATCACGAAGATGCGTCCCGTCCTGGCCGGAAAAGCCAGCCGGAATGTCGTCCGTTTCCGGATAACGGATATGTTTTTATCCTTCTGGCTCAAGTATGTAGAAGCCAATCGCGCGATGGTCAACCTCGACGGCTCCGACCAGGTGGTTGCCTGGGCGCTGGCCGACTTTGAAACGGCCGGACAGCGGGCCCTGACCCAGTATCTGATGCGCAAATTCTCGTCCGAGAACGGTCTCAGCGAGATAGGCGGCGACTGGGCTCCAGTCAAGCCCTCGCACAGTTTTGCCCGCCGCCGCGACTATTATCTGCAGCGCCGCCGCGGAGAGCAGCCTGTCGCGACCGGTCCCGTCAGCCATGCGATTGCTATCATCGCGCTCGACCACAAACGCAAAAAAGCCCTGGTGGCCGACGTCTGCCTGCATGCGGAATCCTTCCAAAAAACCCCTTTCCTGGACCGGCTGGCGGAGCTGAAAAAGGGGCCTTTGAAAGGTTATGTGATTGATTCCCGGGTATTTACCCTGGAAGATATGTAGCGCGCCTACTTCACTTCTATCAGGCTGCCGTGTGACCCGGCTACCTGCTCTTTCCATACGTCGGTGTAGCCCGGCTGCGTCAGCCCGTCCGGAATCTCGGTGGAGAACTCGCTGTGGCGGAAGGTCCCGTCCTTGAACTGAGCCTTGACATTGCCGTCGATGAATTTCACCAGCAGGGTCTCTTCCAGTTTGACCCATTTGTCGAACTGCTCCTGCGCCGTATTCACGGAGTATTGGGTCAGCAGCCTGCGCACCTTGGCCATGTTCTTGCCCGTATCCTCCTTCGGATTGTAGGACTCGCCCTTCTTCTGGGCCTTGGCCAGGGCTTTGTCGGCCGCTTCCTTGTACAAGTCAAGTGCCTGGTTGTCATTTAGATGCACCTGCTTCAGCTGGTCCTTCTCGAAGGCGTCGATTTCTTTCCGGACATAGGGTTCCATCTGGTTGTACATCTTGTAGCAGGCGTTGGACACACGGTTGTTAATCCAGAAAGAAGCGGTCGGAGAATAGCTGAGCAGATTGCCGTTGCCCACACGGAAGCACTCCGGCACCTTGTCCGTATTCGTGTAAACAGGTGTTATATAGGAAGTTGCTGCATCGTCGGTCCCGAACCAGATGATGCCGCCGATGACATCCGGGAAGGCCCCGCGGGACTGGCCCACGAACCAGAAACCCGTCTGCTGCGTCGCGATGGCGCGCTCGTTGACATAGTGTTTTCCGTCCACCTCAAACTCCATGGGACGCCAACGGTAGGGCAGGGCGTTGCCGCCGGCGCCGATATCGTAGCGCATATCCAGGATGGTGCCCTCGTAGTGGTCCCGCATGACGTCTGCTATATCCTTGACAGTCAGCTTTTTGGCGGGCTGAATAAAGAGCGGGAGCCGGTCCTGGAGGTCATGTCCCAGGATGTGTTCGGCATAGGTCATGGCATCGCGCGTAACAATGCGTCCGTTCTCGTCCTCGAAACTGAACCAGCCGTTGCTCAGGATGTTGAAGGCGCTCCAGACACGGGCCTCGCAGCCGCGGGCAGCGCCGAAATCAATCGGACAATAGGCGTCGCAGAAACGGAATTCGTCATCCTCCCCTTCGAAATAGCCTTTCTTCCGGGCAAACGAGATGACATCCTTGGCGTAGAGGCAATTGTCGGGGTCGTGCAGGGGGAAGGTCCCGATACGGGACTGGTTGGCGTGGCTGCAGATATAGCCGTCCGGCACGCGCAGCGCCACCCAGACGACACCCTTGTTGAGGTTGCGACCGTTCTTCATGATGGTCCCCTTCCCAATCATTTCCATAATCCAGACCTCGTTCTTGTCGGCAATCGTAAAGGTCTCGCCATCAGAACAATAGCCGTGCTCGGCCGCCAGGCTGGTCATACATTCAATCGCCTCGCGGGCGGTCTTGCAGCGTTCCAGAGCGATGTAAATCAGCGAACCGTAGTCGATGCCGCCGTGCCGGTCGTGCAGCTCCGGCCGTCCGCCGAATGTCGTTTCGGCAATGATGAGCTGGTGCTCGTTCATGTTGCCCACCCGTTTGTAGGTATGGGCCACTTCGTCGATTTCTCCGAGATAACGTCCTGAATCCCAATCATATATCTTCCGCATCGTGCCGGCTTTCCAATCTTTTGCTTCCTGGAAATACATTTCACCGTACAGCGAGTGGGAATCGGCGGCATACGATACCAGGATGGAGCCGTCGGCGCTGGCGCCTTTGGTGACGATTACATTGGTGCAGGCTTCACTCCGGATGGACAGGACCGAAAGCACAGCGGCAGAGAGCAACAAAGCTTTGAATTTCATCGTAAATTTGTTTAATTTTGCAAATCTAACAAAAATATTTGGTATGAGACAGAAGTTTTTCATCATATTCCTGGCCATGACGGCCTTCGCCCTGACCGCGCGGGCCCAGCAGGAGAAGCCCCCGACGCCGGAAGAAATGGCCGCCAAAGAGGCCGACCGCCTGGAGCAGTTGTTGGAGCTGGAGCCCTGGCAGGTCTTCTATGTAGACTCCACCCTGCAGCATGACTATGCCGCCCTGCAGCGGGAACTGACGGAGCTGCAGAAAGCCAAGGTGGAGAATTATGACCTCTATATAACCATACGGGACCGCTGGTCCGACCAGATAGACCGCAGTTATCACCGCTTCTTCACGGAGGCGCAGTGGGCGAAATACCTCAAGTCCGGTGCCGCCCGTGCCCAGAAAGCCCGTGACAAACGGCGGGAAAAAGCCGAAAAAGCGGACAAGAAGGACAAGAAATTGAAATAATCCGTATCTTTGTAGGATTTAACTTTCGAACAAGCATGAAGGAGCAAATAGAGAAAATCATGGCGGAGCTGAACGAGCTCAAGTGCCAGACAGACAAGGAAGTGGAAGAAGCCCGGGTTCGTTTCCTGGGCAAGAAGGGAGAGATTACGGCGCTGTTTGACGAGTTCCGGACGGTAGCTCCCGAGATGAAACGAGAATTCGGCCAGCGGCTCAATGTCCTCAAGAAAGAAGCGCAGGCCAAGATTGAAGAATTGAAGTCCCTCGCGGTGTCCGCCCCTTCGCAGACAGCGGCGGCAGAGGATATCACCCTGCCCGGCGACGCGCTGGACCTGGGTTCGCGTCACCCCGTTTCCATCGCCCGTCAGGAAATCATCAACATTTTCCGGAAATTCGGCTATGATATAGCGGAAGGTCCTGAGATTGAGGATGATTACCATGTTTTCGAGGCCTTGAATTTCCCGGCGAACCACCCGGCTCGCGACATGCAGGATACCTTCTTCGTGTCTTCCGGCCATCCCAACCCGCTCCTGTTGCGTACCCATACCTCCAGCGTCCAGGTGCGGACGATGGAAAAGATGACCCCGCCCATCCGGGTCATCTGCCCGGGACGCGTCTTCCGCAACGAAGCCATTTCCGCCCGTGCACACTGCATCTTCCACCAGGTGGAAGGTCTCTATATCGATGAGAATGTGACCTTTGCGGACCTCAAACAAGCGATTCTGCTGTTTGCCCGCGAAATGTTCGGCCCCGACACCAGCATCCGGATGCGGCCGTCCTACTTCCCCTTCACCGAACCGTCGGCCGAAGTGGACGTCAGCTGTAACATCTGCCACGGCAAGGGCTGCAATATCTGCAAGGGTACCGGCTGGCTGGAAATCCTGGGCTGCGGCATGGTTGACCCCAACGTCCTGGAAGCCAGCGGGATAGACAGCAAGAAATACAGCGGTTTCGCTTTCGGTATGGGCGTTGAACGTATCGCCATGCTGAAGTGGCAGGTGAACGACCTGCGGCACTACTTTGAGAATGACCTGCGCTTCCTCCGCGAATTCAGCTCCTGCGTAGAAGTATAAAGTTCAGCTGCAGACAAGTTCTGTTTGCAGCCCGCTCTTATCGCATGCCTGTACAAAACTGCCGCCTCGGAGCGACTTCCGGGGCGGCAGCGATGGTCATCTCTTAGTAAAGGTCTACATCCCGTGATAGGGGGTACGCATGTATCGCTTCAATCTTGTTGGC
>CADBPR010000093.1 GCA_902796555.1 uncultured Bacteroidia bacterium | reverse complement strand
TTTGCCAAGGCCTATATGAACCGCGCCTATGCCGAGAATATGCTGGGCATGAAACGGGCTGCGGAACGGGATTACAATACGGCCCGCGAGAAGGTGCGGGAATACCGTTCCACCGAGGCGGGGTCCTTCGCCGACACCACGCGCAAATACAGCTCCCTGATAGCCCTGGATGCGGAATTCGCCAAGAAGGATTTCGACGACGAACTCCTGCAGCACCGGGACATCGATATCCGCCTCAAACCGCTCTACAAGTTTGTGCTGGCGGCCGAGCGGCCGTCGGCCGGTACGGCGCTGCGGCGCCGGTATGAAAACCGCCTGCTGGACCGGTTTATGGCGCAAACGCCTGTGCCCGTGCAGATTACGGGCGCGGATACGCTGGCGCTGCCGCCGGCGGAGCGGGTGGAAGAGGTGCTTTACGGCGAGGAGTCCTACCGGATTCCGCAGGAGGAGCGCGACTTCCTGAAGGGACTCAACGAGGTGTCCGGCAAGCGTTTCAACGGTGCGCTTTCCTATTATGACAAGGCCGTTGACGCTGACCCGTCCGACCCGGCCCGGAAGATGTACCAGGCCTTTTACCTGATGAACCGGGGTGTGCTGCGGGCGGAAATGATAGATTTCATCGCTTCGATGGAGAACAATGTCCGGACGCTGAGCATGGACGACAAGGGCACGGTCCGGGCCCGGGTCAAGGAGGACGTGACGCGCAGTTATGACTATTCCGAAGCCCTGGAGGACATGGAAGCGGCGGCGCAGCGGGTCCAGGATATCCCGTATATCCATTTCAACCTGGGGAACCTCTACTGCCTGTCCTCCCGTCTGGTGGAGGCCATCGACAGCTATACCCGGGCCATCGGACTGTATCCCGGCATGGGCGACGCCTATTTCAACCGGGGACTCGTCCTGATTTATCTGAAAGACAAGGAGAAAGGTTGTATCGACCTCTCCCACGCCGGTGAGCTGGGGGTCGGGGATGCCTACAGCGTCATCTCCAAATATTGCGAGGAGGAGCGGCATGATTGAGTTTATGAGTCTGTCCAGCGGCAGCTGCGGCAACTGTTATTATATCGGGAATGACGGACATGCCCTGCTGATTGATGCGGGCGTCAGCCTGCGCCGGATGAAACGCATCCTGGAGGACGCACACCTGTCCTACGACTCTTTTTCTTCCATCCTGGTCACCCACGACCACATGGACCATGTCCGCAGCCTGCATTCCTATTGCAAGAAGCTGCACAAACCCGTTTATGCGACCGCTTACCTGCACGGGGCGATGGCGGAGCGGACCATCCGGACCCCGGAGCTGGCCGCCTGCCGCCGGGACCTGGCTGCGGGTTGGAACGAGGTGGACGGTTTCCGGGTGCGCTGGTTCGAGGTGCCCCACGATGCCAGCCAGACGGTGGGATATGCGATTGAGGCGGACGGGCATAAGTTCGTGATTATGACGGATATCGGCCACATGACGGACGAGGCGGTGACACTGGCTTCCCAGGCGGATACGGTGGTGGTGGAGTCCAATTACGATATGGATATGCTGATGGGCGGGCCCTATCCGCACGAACTGAAAATGCGCATCTGCCAGGGGAACGGGCACCTGTCCAACGACGCCTGTGCCGACGCCATCCGGCGGTTCTGGCATCCGGGCCTGCGCAACCTGTTCCTGTGCCATCTGAGCGAAAACAACAATACTCCGCAGCGTGCGGTCGCCTGTGCACAGGCCGCCCTGCAGTCCCTTGGCGTGGAGCAGGGGCAGACCCGGCTTCTCGCCCTGCCGCGGCGCAGTCCGTCGCACCTAATGGTTTTATGATATGGCAAAGACAGCATTGATTACCGGTATCACCGGTCAGGACGGTTCCTATCTGGCTGAGTTTCTGCTGGAAAAGGGCTATTCCGTGCATGGCGTGATGCGCCGCAGTTCTTCGTTCAACACCGGCCGCATCGAGCACCTGTATCTGGATGAATGGGTGCGGGACATGCACCGGGGCCGCCTCCTGCAACTGCATTACGGCGACATGACGGATTCCAGTTCCCTGATTCGGCTGATCAGCGAAATCCAGCCCGACGAGATTTACAATCTGGCCGCCCAGAGCCATGTCAAAGTGAGTTTCGAGGTGCCTGAATTTACGGCCGAGACCGATGCCACCGGTGTGCTGCGCCTGTTGGAGGCGGTGCGCATCTGCGGCCTGGCGGACCGCTGCCGGATTTACCAGGCCTCTACCTCCGAGCTGTTCGGAAAGGCCCTGGAAGTGCCCCAGAACGAGCAGACCCCCTTCTATCCGCGGTCTCCTTACGGGGTGGCCAAACTCTACGGCTACTGGATTGTGAAAAACTACCGGGAGAGCTACGGGATGTATGCGGTGAACGGCATCCTGTTCAACCATGAATCGGAGCGGCGCGGCGAGACCTTCGTCACCCGTAAAATTACCCTGGCGGCGGCGCGCATTGCCGCCGGCCTGCAGGACAAACTGTACCTGGGCAACCTGGACGCCCTGCGCGACTGGGGCTATGCCCGCGATTATGTGGAATGTATGTGGCTGATGCTGCAACAAGCTGTGCCGGAGGACTTTGTGATTGCGACAGGGGAACAGCATTCCGTGCGGGAATTCTGCAGCCTGGCGTTCCGGGAAGCGGGCCTGCCGCTGACCTGGGAGGGGAGCGGACTGGCCGAGCGCGGCATCGCGGCGGACGGCCGGGTGCTGGTGGAAGTAGACCCTCGTTTCTTCCGGCCCGCCGAGGTGGATTCCCTGCTGGGCGATCCGACGAAGGCACGCGAAAAACTGGGCTGGAATCCGCGCAGGACTTCGTTTGAAGAGCTGGTGCGGAAGATGGTGGAATATGACAGGAACCATGTTGGATAAATCAGCGAAAATCTATGTGGCCGGCCACCGCGGATTGGTGGGCTCGGCCATCTGGCGCAACCTGACCGCCCGGGGCTATACCCGTCTGGTGGGGCGCACCCATGCAGAACTGGACCTGCTGGACCCGGTGGCGGTCCGTGCCTTTTTCGACGCTGAGCAGCCGGACGCCGTGGTGCTGGCCGCCGCCCATGTGGGGGGCATCATGGCCAACCTGAAGGACCGGGCCGATTTTATCTGGCAGAACCTGCAGATGCAGCAGAACGTCATCATGGAAAGCTGGCGGCACGGGGTGCAGAAACTCCTGTTCCTGGGCAGCACCTGCATTTATCCCCGCATGGCGCCGCAGCCCATCCGGGAAGACGCCCTGCTGACGGGTCCGCTGGAATATACGAATGAACCCTATGCCATCGCCAAAATTGCCGGCTTGAAACTGTGCGAGAGCCTGAGCCTGCAGTACGGCTGCAATTATATCGCCGTGATGCCCACGAATCTTTACGGCCCCGGCGACAATTTTCACCTGGAGAAAAGCCATGTGCTGCCGGCCATGCTGCGCAAGATGCACCTGGCCAAATGCCTCGGGCAGGCCGACTGGAGTACGCTGCAGCGTGATCTGGACGCCCGTCCGGTGGCCGGCGTGAACGGGGGAGCGGGGCGGCAGGCGACGGAAACGGCCCTGGCGCGCTATGGCGTCTATCCCGGCAGGGTGGAACTCTGGGGCAGCGGTACGCCTTTGCGGGAGTTTCTCTGGAGTGAGGATATGGCCGACGCTTCCGTGCACATTCTGCTGAACGTGGACTTTGCCGACTGCTGCCGGGATGCCGTTACCGGTCCCGACGGTATCCGGGAGGTCCGCAACTGCCATATCAATATCGGCACCGGGGAGGAACTGACCATCCGCGACCTGGCCGGCCGTATCGCCGCAGCCGTGGGATTTACCGGAACCGTGGCCTGGGATGCCTCCAAGCCGGACGGCACCCCGCGGAAACTGACCGATGTGTCGAAGCTCCATGCCCTGGGCTGGCGGCATACGGTGGATATCGATGAAGGAATTGTCAAACTTTATAAATGGTATTTGAATACGCTATGAACACTGCATTGCTGAAAGAAAATCTGCGCGCTGTCCCGGATTTCCCGATTCCGGGCATTCTGTTTTGGGACATTACGACCCTGCTGAAGAATCCTGCCTGCTTGAAGGAGATGGATGCTGCGTTGTTGGAACAGTACAAAGGCCTGGGTATCACCAAGGTGGTGGGCATCGAGTCCCGCGGATTTTTCCTGGCACCTTCGCTGGCTATGCATCTGGGCGCCGGTTTCGTGCCCATCCGCAAGCCGGGCAAGCTTCCGGCCGAAACGGTGAGCGAGTCCTATCAGAAGGAGTACGGCGTGGATACGCTGCAGATTCACAAGGATGCGATTACGCCCGAGGATGTCGTGCTGGTGCATGACGATGTGCTGGCGACGGGCGGTTCTGCCCGGGCAGCCATCGAACTGGTGAAAAAGTTCGGGCCGCGGAAGGTCTATGTGAACTTTATCATCGAGCTCGAAGCCCTCGGCGGCCGTGCCAAATTGCCGGAGGATGTGCCGATGACGGCGCTGCTGAGCCTCTGATTCGCAGATGCAGAATGACCGGACATACCGCACCCTGTTGCTGGAGACCCTGACGGCTTTTTCAGATGTCTGCCGGCAGGCGGGAATACGTTGGTGGCTGGCCTTCGGGTCGGCCATCGGCGCGGTGCGGCACGGCGGGATGATTCCCTGGGACGACGATGTGGACGTCATGATGCCCCGGGCCGATTACGAGCGCTTTCTGCGCCTGCAGGTGCCGGGCTACGAGATTCTGTCCTTGTCTTGTTCCGCCGACGACCTTCCCTTCGGCTATGCCAAATTTCTGCACCGCGGGACGACCCTGATTGAACAGCGCCGGTATCCGCGTCCGCTGGGGGTCTTCATCGACGTGTTCCCCCTGGATGCCGCCGGTCCCGATCCGGAGGCGTTCCGCTGCGCGTATCGGGGTGCTTTACGGGATTATGTCCGGAGTTTCCGCCTGCATTTCTGGGACGAATGGTGCTCAGACCTCTTTCATGGCCGTTGGCATGCCGTTTTCGCGGCGGTGAAGGACCTGCTCCTGTACCGTCCCCGCAAAGCGTCCCTCCGCCGGCGCGTCCTGGCCCTGGACCGCCGGGCCGCTGAGGTGTCCGGTGCGGGCGGTGTGGCTGGTGCTTTGGGTTCCGGTGCTTCGGGTGCTTCAGGTATGGCTGGGGTTTCTGGGTCCGGTGCTGCTGGTGCTTTGGATACGGTTGGTGTTTCTGGGGTAGACAAAGACGCTGCGGTTTCGGGTGGCCCGGAAAGTTCCGGAAAGACGCAGCCGTCCCGGCTGGCCATCTGGTCCACCAACTCCGAATATCGGGGCATCACCTTTCCGGCGCAATGGTTCTCAGAAACGGTCCTCGTCCCGTTTGAAGGGCTTCAGGCCCCGCTCCCCGTGGGCAATGACGCCCTCTTGACGCTCCTCTATGGCGATTACATGACACTGCCGCCCGTTTCGGAGCAACGTTCCTTCCACCATCACTGGTTCTTGGACCTCACCCGGGGACCCCTATAACGTACCGCTATCCCGGCCAAACCGCTGAGCCGCCAGGCACAGCAGAAGGAACAAACGCGGCGAAGCAGCGGAGGACCGGGCGGACAAGGCCGACGTATCCCTCCTCTCAGGAGGCCGTTCCGCCCCGTCCGAAGCGTGAAGCCGCAGAAGATATCTTTAGGACGGGGAAAATCCCTGAGCTACAATAGTCTGTAAATCAACAATTTATGCATTTTCCCCTGGTACAGTTGTGGCACACCGGATTATTTCCGTGTCATCAGATTGTAAGTATATCATGCTTAAGCATAGATTCTGGTAAGCCTGAAGAGGAAGAA
>CADBPR010000092.1 GCA_902796555.1 uncultured Bacteroidia bacterium | reverse complement strand
TTACCTTTGATTATTGCGAAGGGAATCTGCTCTCCGGTGATGTTTTCATCAGTGTCGATACCGTCCGAGAGAATGCCCTTACTTATGATGCCGCTTCTTTTGAAGAGGAGTTGTACCGGGTGATGGTGCACGGACTGCTTCATCTGATTGGTTATGACGACCATACCCCCGAGCAGCAGAAGTTGATGCGTTCCAAAGAGAATGCTTACCTGGATTTAAGACTTCGTCTGGCCTGATGTTTCCCGATTATGATATCATTGTCGTAGGTGGCGGCCATGCCGGTTGTGAAGCGGCGATGGCGGCTGCGAATATGGGTTCGCATGTTCTGTTGGTTTCGATGGACCTCAATGGCTTTGCCAAGATGTCCTGCAATCCTGCCATCGGCGGTATTGCCAAAGGTCAGATTGTTCGGGAGATTGACGCGCTCGGCGGATATACCGGCATCGTAACGGACCGTACGACGCTGCAGTTTCGTATGCTGAATCGCTCCAAGGGTCCAGCTATGTGGAGTCCGCGTGCCCAGTGTGACAAAACGCAATTTTCGCTAGAATGGAGAAAAATTCTCGAAAGTAATTGTAAATTAGATATTTACGTCGATATTTGCGAATCTTTTCTCTTTGAAAATTCAAAAATTACGGGGATTCGTACACGGACGGGCGCAATTTTTCATTCTCAAGCGGTTATTTTGACGGCCGGAACCTTCCTTTCCGGTAAACTCTTTATCGGACGGACAGTCTTTGAAGGCGGGCGTATCGGCGAGTTGTCTTCTTATGGTCTGACCGAGCAACTTGCCGAGCGGGGGATTGAGACGGCCCGGATGAAGACCGGAACGCCGCCGCGTATCGACGTTACTTCCGTCGATTTGTCCAAGGGTATTCTTCAGCAGGGGGATCCGCAGCCGGACCAGTTTTCTTTTTTGCCTTGCCCGTCTCGCGCACAGGCGAAATTGCCCCAGAAAGACTGTTATATTTTTCATACCAATGAAAAAGTACACGACATCCTGCGTTCCGGCTTTGGCGACTCTCCGCTGTTCAATGGACTGATTCATGGGAAGGGGCCGCGCTATTGTCCTTCCATTGAGGACAAACTCCGTACGTTTGCTGATAAGGATTCGCATCAGTTATTCCTTGAACCACAAGGCCTTACAACGAAAGAATACTATCTGCAGGGCTTTTCCTCTTCGCTCCCGCTCGATATCCAGTTGGCGGCTTTGCATGCCATTGAAGGTTTCGAGCATGTCCGTATTTTTAAGCCGGCCTACGCGGTGGAGTATGATTATTTTAACCCGGTGCAGCTGAAGTCTTCGCTTGAGTCCAAGGTTGTTGAAAATCTTTTCCTGGCCGGACAGGTAAACGGAACGACGGGCTACGAGGAGGCTGCTGCACAGGGTATCATGGCCGGTATCAATACGCATCGCAAGATTCATGATTGCGAACCTTTTGTCCTGGGCCGTGACCAGGCTTATATCGGTGTCTTGATTGATGATTTGATTACGAAGGGCGTGGATGAGCCTTACCGTATGTTTACGTCCCGGGCTGAGTATCGGATTCTGCTCAGGCAAGACAATGCGGATTTGCGCCTGACGGCCTTGTCCCATGATTTGGGGCTCGCAACGGAGGAACGCTATGCGTTTACCCAGCGTAAATATGAAGAAGTGGACCGTTTGATTGCTTTTGCCCAGGATAAAAAAGCTACACCGGAAGTATTCAATACGTATCTGACCTCTGTCGGGGAACAGCCTTTGTCCGAGTCAAAACGTTTGGTGGATTTGGTGGCTCGTCCGAATGTTCATTACGAAGATTTGCTTAAGATTGTTCCACGTGGAACAAAACCTTCCCTTGATGTTCCGCAAGAGTCTGCAGCTTATCTGCAGCACGAAATCATCACGAGCGCGGAAATATCAATCAAGTACAAAGGCTATATTGAAAGAGAAAAGTCTTTGGCTGATAAGTTATTACGCCTTGTAAAACTCCGCATACCCGTTGACTTTGATTATATGAAAGTTCATGGTTTGACCATAGAATGTCGGCAGAAATTGAATCGATATAAGCCTGAGACATTGGCCCAGGCTTCTCGTATTTCGGGTGTTTCGCCCGCTGATATTTCGGTATTATTGGTGTATTTTGGCCGATAATTGTTCCACGTGGAACAAATCACAGCTTCTGCAAGGCTGCCTTGATGATATCTTCCACTTTGGCATCCGGCTTCGCTTTCAGGATACCCGGCAATACTTTGCTGATATTCGCCTTGGAGAACCCCAGCATGACCAAAGCTGTTGTGGCTTCTTCTGCAGCAGTATTGCTTCCCATCGCCAGCGGAACGCTCTGGTCGACTCCGGCGCCCTTGACGATTTTGTCTTTCAGTTCCAAAATAAGGCGCTGAGCGCTCTTCAGACCGATTCCTTTGACGCTTTTGATGCGGTGAATATCTTCTGAAAGAATTGCATTTCTGATTTCTTCATCCGTCAGGGAAGAGAGCATCATCCGCGCCGAACCCACGCCGATGCCGGAGACACTGATCAGCAGTTTAAACAGTTCCCGCTCATCTTTAGTCGCGAAGCCGTAGAAGGATTCATCATCTTCTCTCAGGTAGTGATACAAGTAGATTTTCGCCTGTTCTTTGCCCTGCAGGGCTTCGTAGGTCTGCAGAGAAATCATGATACTGAATCCGATTCCACCGCACTCAACTACGGCTTCCGTCGGATTCAATTCAGTAAGAGCACCTTTTACGTAGTCGAACATTGTTTTTTGTTTTGCTTTGCAAAAATATGATAAATTCTTCTCAAATGAAAGATTAGTTTCTTAAATTTGCAGTCCGATTCAATGACCATGAACATACAGGAAATACGGGCTCAGTTCAGTGCGCTTTCCCGCCAGGTATACGGGAAGGCCTGGGTTTATTTTGACAATGCGGCCACATCCCAACGGCCTGATTCGGTAACGAAGGTGGCGGCTGAAATGGCTACTTCCTGTAATGCGAATATCCACAGGGCTGTCCATTGCATTGCCACGCAGGCAACGGAGGCATACGAACGTACGCGGGACGAAGTTGCCGCCTTTATCGGTGCCCGGCATCGGGAAGAGATTATTTTCACCTCCGGCACCACACATGGCATCAACCTGGTCGCGTTTTCTTTCGGAGAGGCTTTTGTCGGAGAAGGAGACGAGATTATCGTTTCCGAAGCGGAGCATCATTCCAATCTGGTTCCCTGGCAGTTGCTGTGCCAGCGAAAGAAGGCCCGCCTGGTCGTTCTTCCTGTCGATGCGGACGGTCATCTGCGGATTGACCTGCTGCCCACGTTGATCAGCCCGAAAACGCGCTTGCTTGCTGTCGCACAAGTCTCCAACGTTTTGGGAATCGTCAACCCCTTGGACAAGATTATCCAAATCGCGCATTCTCACGGGGTTCCGGTGCTCGTTGATGGGGCGCAAGGAATTGTGCATCAATTAGTTAACGTTGAAAAAACCGATTGCGACTTTTATGCCTTTTCCGGCCACAAAATGTATGCGGCTACCGGAACGGGCGTCCTCTACGGAAAAAAGGCCCTGTTGGAGCAGATGCCGCCTTATATGGGCGGCGGCGAGATGATTGCCACGGTCCGTTTCAGCGGAACGACCTTTGCCCCGCTGCCCGGGAAATTTGAAGCCGGCACGCAGAATATCAATGCCGTTCCGACGCTGGGTGCCGCCATCCGTTTTATGCGCCAGCTGCAGGACCCGCAGCTGCAGGCAGAAACGCGTGCGGTCAGCGATTATCTTTACGAGGCGCTGTCGGCGCATCCCCGGATTCATCTTTACGGTGTTCCTCGTGGAACAACGGAAAAAATACCCCTTTTCTCCTTTACGGTAGAAGGCGCCCATCATGAAGATCTGGCGTTGATTCTGGACAAGATGGGCATTGCCGTCCGTTCGGGGCAGATGTGCGCAGAACCGCTGATGGACCGTTTCGGCGTCAGCGGCATGGTTCGCATCTCCCTGGCGCCGTACAACACGATGCAAGAGGCGGAATACTTTATCCAATCGCTGGACAAGGCGATACAAATGCTTTCGTAAACATGGAAAAATCATTACAGGATATCCAGCAGGAAGTAATAGAAACCTTCTCGATGTATGACGAGTGGCTGGATAAATATGAATATCTGATTGAACTGGGCAAGTCCCTGGAGCCTTTCCCCGACGCCGCCCGGACCGAAGAGAACCTGATCAAAGGCTGCCAGTCGCGGGTTTGGCTCGAACATGAAATCCGGGACGGCCGCATCTGGTTCAAAGCCGACAGTGACGCCATCATTACGAAAGGCATCATATCCTTGCTGATTCAGGTTTATTCCGGGCGTACCGCAGCGGAAATCGCCGCTGACGATTTCTCCTTCGTCGACCGGATCGGACTTAAGGAAAACCTCTCTCCGACACGGGCGAACGGCCTCGTCTCCATGATTGAAACCATCCGTAGCATTGCCCAAGAAAACCGTTGACATGGCACTGAATGAGTTGTTGAAAAAGGATTCTTCATCCGATGTGTTGTCTGCCGAAGACGTGCAGGCCCTGGCACCGTTGTACAGCAATGTGGTCCTTGCCCTGAAGCAGGTGTATGACCCCGAAATCCCGGTGAACATCTACGATTTGGGATTGATTTACGAACTGAATATCAGCAAGTCGCACGATGTCTATATCCAAATGACATTTACGGCCCCCAACTGTCCGATGGCAGACGAAGTGCTGGCGGAAGTAAAGCAGGCGGTCGAAGATGTACCGGATGTCCGCAGCTGCCAGATAGACCTCACCTTCGAACCGGTCTGGGACCAGTCCATGCTGTCGGAAGAAGCCCGGGTGGACCTGGGATTGGACTGATGAAAACACAGTCATTATACCTCGGCCTGGGCAGTAACGATGCGCGGAAAGAAGAATGGATAGACCGTGCCATCGAATTGATTTCCAGTTATTTGGAAATGCAACCGACCGCTGTTTCGTCCCGTATCGTCACCCCGGCATGGGGCTTTGACGGGCCGGATTTCCTGAACTGCGTACTCCGCTACGATATCCCTGACGCGGGACAGCACCCTGCGCTGCACGCCCATGCGATGCTGGCGGCTTTCCAGGAGATAGAACGCCGTTTGGGCCGCACGCAGAAGACGACAAAAGACGCCGCCGGCCGTCCCGTCTACCACGACCGCACCATCGACATCGATATCCTGTTATACGGCCGTCTGCAGCTGAGCAGCGACGTGCTGACCCTGCCCCATCCCTTGATGCAGGAAAGGGATTTTGTCCGTATTCCGCTGGCCGAAATCATTTCAGACGAGCTGGCAGCCTGGTGGACATCGCTGCGATAATGCGCTCCGGCAGTGATTTCCCGGGGCGGAATGTCGGATAATTCCGTAGAATTGCTTATTTTTGCAGGATGATACGCCACCGGCGTCCTGATTCAGATTCAGAACAATAAATAAAATACAGATATGACACAAGAGGAACTTTTCAAAGTATTGGTCGCACACTGCAAAGAGTACGGATTCATTTTCCCGTCCAGCGAAATCTATGACGGCCTGGCTGCCGTCTATGACTATGGCCAGATGGGCGTTGAACTCAAAAACAATATCAAACGCTACTGGTGGGAAGCCATGACCCGGCTCAATGAGAACGTGGTCGGCATCGATTCCTGCGTGTTCATGCACCCCAAAACCTGGGTGGCATCCGGGCATGTTGCAGCCTTCAACGACCCGCTGATTGACAACAAAGATTCCAAAAAACGCTACCGTGCCGATGTCCTGATTGAGGACTATCTGGCCAAGATTGAGGAAAAAATCGCCAAGGAAGTCGCCAAAGGAAAGAAACGTTTCGGCGACAGCTTCGACGAAGCGCAGTTCCGCGCCACCAACCCCAACGTCCTCCGCGAACAGGCCAAATACGACGAAGTGCACGGCCGTTACAAAGCCGCTGAAGATGCCAATGACCTGGCCGCCTACAAACAGATTATTCTCGACTGCGAAATCGTCGACCCGATTTCCGGTACCCGCAACTGGACCGATGTCCGCCAGTTCAACCTCATGTTCAGCACGCAGGGCTCCAACACCGGCAACGGTGACGACGTCCTTTATCTGCGTCCTGAGACCGCCCAGGGCATTTTCGTCGAATACCTGAATGTCCAGAAAACCGGCCACATGAAGATTCCTTTCGGTATCGCCCAGATCGGCAAAGCCTTCCGCAACGAAATCGTCGCCCGCCAGTTCATCTTCCGCATGAAGGAATTCGAACAGATGGAGATGGAATTCTTCGTCCGCCCCGGAACCGAAATGGAATGGTTCGCCAAGTGGAAAGAAAACCGCATGAAATGGCATGTCGCCCTGGGAATGGGAGCCGAAAACTACCGCTTCCACGACCATGAGAAACTGGCTCATTATGCCAATGCCGCCACGGATATCGAATTCAATTTCCCCTTCGGCTTCAAAGAACTGGAAGGCATCCACTCCCGTACCGATTTCGACCTGGGCAACCACCAGAAACTCTCCGGGAAAAAGATTCAGTATTTCGATCCGGACCTGGGCGAGAGCTATGTCCCGTACTGCGTAGAGACCTCCATCGGCGTCGACCGCATGTTCCTGGCCGTGCTTTCCCACAGCTACAATGTGGAACAGCTGGAAGGCGGCGACTCACGCGTCGTGCTCAGCCTGCCCGCCCCGCTGGCCCCCGTCAAAGTGGCTGTGCTGCCGCTGGTCAAGAAAGACGGCCTGCCGGAACTGGCCCAGGAAGTCGTCGACGAAATCAAATATGACTTTGCCTATCAATACGACGAAAAAGACAGCATCGGCAAACGCTACCGCCGCCAGGATGCCATCGGCACCCCGTTCTGCGTCACGGTGGACAATGACTCGCTCAACGATCATTGCGTCACCGTCCGCGAACGTGACACGATGCAGCAGGAGCGCGTTCCCATCGCCGAACTTCGTGCGCTGATTGATAAGAAAGTGAATATGAGCAATTTACTCCGCAAACTCTAATGCGCTGTAAACTGCTGATTCTGCTACTGGTATTGGCCTCCGCTTGCACGGCAAGGGAGGCTGATTCCGTTGCAGAGATTCAGCCGGCCATCCTCACGGCATCCCTGGACAGCAACGCCGTCGTGGGCGTCTTCGGAAACGAGCCCATGACCTCGCTCGATGTCATCGAAGAACTCCAGTCCTGGAAAGCGGCCGAAACGGAACGCCTCCAGCATGCCGCCCGCGTCCGAGAGCTTCGGCTCTGGGTCGTGATTGCGTTTCTGCTGGCCATCCTGGTCTCGGTCATCTGGTATTTCATTACCCGTAAAGTTCTCAATGAGAAGTTGTTACAGGAAGAAAAAGCGGAAAATGAACGGCTGATGTCCATCGCAGAAGACCTGCAGGGAAAACTGTCCACCCGGGCCGAGAAAAGCCGGGATACACGCCTGCTGGAGCGCCTGTGCGAGCAATATTATATCTACGAAGGGACGGATAACCTCCAGCCGAAAATTCTGCGCGAGGTCAAAACGGTCATAGAAGGCCTCAGAAAGAACCCGAAAGAACTGGAAAAAACCGTCGACCGGGACGGTATCGTCACCGCGCTCCGTTCCCAGTTTCCGCGCCTCAAAGAAGAAGACGTCCAGCTCTTCTGCTATCTGGCGTCCGGCTTTTCCACCACCACCATCTCCACCCTGATGGAGAAAGACAAGCAGTATATCTACAACCGGGTATACCGCCTCAGGGGCCGTATCTCCGAATCGGACGCCCCTGACAAAGAACGTTTCCTGGGGGTTATACGTTAAACAGGAAATGCATGATGTCGCCGTCCTGGACGACATACTCTTTCCCTTCGATGCCCATCTTTCCGGCGGCCCGCACGGCAGCTTCGGATTTGTAGTTCACAAAATCCTCATACTTAATTACTTCCGCACGGATAAAGCCCTTTTCAAAGTCGCTGTGAATCACCCCGGCGGCCTTCGGAGCCTTGTCGCCCCGTGAAATGGTCCAGGCCCGGCACTCGTCGGCTCCGGCCGTGAAGAAAGTCTGCAGACCCAGCAGGCGATACGCGCCCTGGATGAGCCGCACCACGCCGGACTCCTTCAGGCCCAGTTCGTCCAGGAACATCTGCCGGTCCTCATAATCCTCGATTTCGGCAATCTCCGCCTCCGTTTTCGCCGCAATCACCAGAATCTCAGCCTGTTCCTCCCGTGTAGCCTCGCGGACGGCGTCTACATATGCGTTGCCGGCGGCAGCGGAAGCCTCATCTACGTTACAGACATAGAGCACCGGTTTGTTCGTCAGCAGGAAAAGGTCATGCGCCATCTGCTCCTCTTCCGGATTCTGCGGCACCACGGTACGGCAGGATTTCCCCGCCAGCAAGGCCTCCCGGTAACGCTCCAGCAGGTCGGCCAGCTTACGGGCCTCTTTGTCGCCGCCCGTGGTCGCCTGCTTTTTGACCTTGGCCAGACGCGTCTCCACCGTTTCCAGGTCCTTGATCTGCAGTTCGGCATCCACGACCTCCTTGTCCCGGACCGGGTCTACGCTGCCGTCCACATGGACAATGTTCCCGTCGTCGAAACAACGCAGCACATGCAAGATGGCATCGGTCTCTCTGATATTCGCAAGGAACTGATTACCAAGTCCTTCGCCTTTGCTCGCCCCTTTTACGAGACCGGCGATGTCCACGATGTCCACCGTAGCCGGGATGGTCCGTTTAGGCTGGCAGATTTCCGACAGCACCTCCAGGCGCTTGTCCGGCACATTGGTCGAGCCCAAGTTGGGTTCAATCGTACAGAAAGGGAAATTGGCGCTCTGGGCCTTGCCCGAGCTGATACAATTGAAAAGGGTCGATTTGCCTACATTCGGCAGGCCGACGATACCGCATTTAAGTGACATAGTCCGTTTTTTTATCATTCCTAAAAACGCTGCAAAGGTAGCAGTTTTTTATCTTTTTTGCGATTCTTTTATTTTCGCAATGGAAGAAATATACGATTCTTATCCCGGATTATACAATCTTTGACCGCAGTTTCCTTTCCGTCCCTTACCTTTGCAGCGAACGTGTTTATCATTATGCATGGTTCTCCAGGTGCTCATATCGTTGCTGTTGTGGCAGGTCCCTTCACCGGACAGCCTCCTGCTGGTATTCTGGAACCTGGAGAACTTTTTTGACTGGCAAGACGGCGCTGCGTCCGAAGCCGACCATCAATGGAGCGCGGCAGGAGAAAGGCACTGGACGCGCCGCCGGTTTCTGGCCAAATGTCATTCGGTCAGTAAAAGTATTGCGTGGATAGGCGACAAAACGGGCCGAATGCCGGATGTCGTGGCGGTGGCGGAGATTGAAAACCGCAAGGTCCTCGCCCAATTGCTCACCCATACCCCGTTGCGCAAGATGGACTACGCCATCGTACACTACGATTCTCCGGACAGGCGGGGCATCGATGTGGCCCTCCTTTACAGGAAGTCGGTGTTCCGCCTCGCCCGTTCTGTACCGCTTCCGGTTCCCGGACTGCAGACCCGGGATATCCTGCTGGCAAGCCTGGTGGCGCCGGGCGGGGATACCCTGCACCTGCTGGTCAATCATCATCCCTCCAAATATGGAGGGCCGGTTTCCGCCGTTCGCCGGGAGGCCGCTATCGGCCGTTTACGGGCGATTTGCGACTCTTTATGGGACAGGGGAGGGCAGAATATGGTTTTGTGCGGAGACTTCAACGATACGCCCGAAAATGCCCTTTTTGAGCGTCTTTCCCATCCGCCTCCGGAGCGTCCGGCTTTTTATAACCATGCTCTGCCGCTTTCCCGCCGCGGAAGCGGAACCATCCGTTTCAACGGCTCCTGGGAAATGATAGACCTGTTCTTTACCGCTCCGGCCCTGACGGAAAAAGCCCGGATGGAAATCTGCCGCATCCCCTTTCTGATGGTCTGGGATAACGTCCACCCCGGCTACAAGCCCCTGCGGACCTATTCGGGGCCCCGTTATCTGGGAGGAGTCAGCGACCACTGTCCGGTCCTCCTGCACCTGGCGCCGGGGCCGTACTGAAGCTGTTCTCTTCTTCATCGTCTCGTCAACAAAAACAGAAACAGCTTTTTATTTTTCATCCGCGGGTATGGTTTTTCGCCTGTTTTTTGCTTACCTTTGTAGGGTGTAGTTATATTTTGAATGTAAACGTGTATAACCCCAAATATTTAATAACATGGATATGAAAACCAAAATCCAGGAGAAATTCAAGACACTTTACGGCGAAGACGGACAGTTCTTTGCGTCCGCCGGCCGTATCAATCTGATCGGTGAACATACCGACTACAATGGCGGATATGTGTTCCCCGGCGCCATCGATTGCGGCATCGTTGCCGAAATCAAAGTGACCGGAGCACCGAAGGTCCGTGCCTATTCTCTTGATTATGACGAATTTGTAGAGTTCGGGTTGAACGAAGAGGATGTCCCGGCGCAGGCTTGGGCCCGTTATATTTTCGGTGTCTGCCGCGAGACCATCAAACGCGGAGGCAAAGTGGAAGGCTTCGATACTGTATTCGCCGGCGATGTGCCGCTGGGTGCAGGTCTGTCTTCCTCAGCCGCCCTGGAAAGCACCTTCGCCTATGCGCTGAACTATCTGTTCAGCAACGGCATCGACAAGTTCGAGCTGGCGAAAATCGGCCAGTCCACCGAGCACAACTACTGCGGTGTGAAAT
Source organism: uncultured Bacteroidia bacterium (assembly GCA_902796555.1). GTDB lineage: Bacteria > Bacteroidota > Bacteroidia > Bacteroidales > UBA932 > Cryptobacteroides. The sequence continues at coordinate 9,533 of CADBPR010000092.1, read as the reverse complement.
GCGGCATCATGGACCAGTTCGCATCCGTCTTCGGTAAGAAAGGCAGCCTGATTCGTCTGAATTGCAAGACCCTGGAATACAAATACTTCCCCTTCGACCCGCAGGGCTATCGCCTGGTGCTGATTGATTCTTGTGTCAAGCACGAACTGGCATCTTCCGCCTATAACAAACGCCGCGCTTCCTGCGAGAACGCCGCTGCCGCCATCCGCCGCAACCATCCTGAGGTGGAATTCCTCAGCGATGCCAAGCGAGTCTGGCTCGACGAGGTTCGGGGCGAGATTCCGGAAGAGGATTTCCTCCGCGCCGAATACGTGATTGGTGAGGTCCAGCGCGTGCTGGATGTGTGCGACGCACTGGAAAGAGGTGATTATGAGACCGTTGGCGAAATGATGTATCAGACCCACTTCGGGCTGAGCCGCCTGTACGAAGTCAGCTGCGAAGAACTGGACTTCCTGAACAAGCTGGCCCGCAAGTGCGACGTGACCGGTTCCCGCGTAATGGGCGGCGGTTTCGGCGGCTGCACCATCAACCTCGTCAAAGATGAATTATACGACAGCTTCATCGCTGCGGCGAAGGAGCAGTTCACGGCCCGGTTCAGTCATGCGCCGAAGGTATACGACGTCGTGATTTCCGACGGCGCCCGCCTGCTTCAGTAGGACGTTGGCCCGATAAGAATCAGACCCGCTGCAGAACCTTCCGCAGCGGGTCTTTTTAGGCAGACAACCACCATAAAATTATTTTGGTGAATTTCACTGATATTATATTAAATAGGTATATTAAACACTAAACCGATGTACCAGTGGTTCTTAGCTGTCAGGACACCAGCGTCGACCAGGGGCTGGAATCCGCTTCCGCCATTATAATCGAAAGTAATCCCCGCCGTTGTCGTATAGGGTATCCAAAGCAGGCAGGGCAGCTTCGCAACGATGTCGGCTCCGACGCTGAACAAGCGGCTGTCGAAGGTCTGCGTACGGGTGAAAAGGCTGAGGTCGAAGTGGGGCTTCACGACGAAATGGCTGATGTAGGCGACCGGGGCGAAAACCGAGATATCACCGAAGTACAGCGGCAGGGCGTAGTCCGCCGAGAGCCGCAGCTGGTCGGTGGACATGCTGAGCACCGGCGCAATCGCGCTGCTGCTCAGCCCGCGCGGAGATGTCGACACGCTGTTCTCCGGAAAGAGAATCCGGTCATCAAACAAGTGCTGCCACAAGGCTGACAGGCGCAGCCCCTGGGTCTTGCCGAATCCCGGAAGGTAGCCGTACAGATACCCGTAGGCCGCCGCCGGGTACAAATCCGTCAGCCCAATCCGGGCCCGGTAGCCGGCTTCCACCCCGACGCCCCAGCGCGGATACTCCATTGAAGAAGTGTAACGTTGTGTCGTGTAGGCACTTATAGAAGCGGAAAACACCTGCATCGGCACGTTGGATGCCGGCTGGTAATCCAGGAAACGCAGGTAGCTTCGGCTTCCGAAATTGCCGTCGATGTCGATGTCAATCTCCGATTTGTCGTACATGTCATTCGAAATGAGCCATCCCAGCTGGGGGACGATGCCGCGGGACCATCCGCCCGAAGAAAAATTCAGCGGCACATAGGCACGGATGCTTCCGTTCACGGAGGTCTTGTTCCGATAATCGAACCGGACCAGGTCTTCGCGGAACTCCGGGCCGGCGTAGTAGGTCCTCCGCATGTACTGTATGGCGGAGCGCTCGCCTACATGGGCCGCTATCTCGAAGACCGGATACAGGCCGCTGTAGGTCAGTTTGAAATGCCCGGCATGTCGCCTGCCACCTTCCGGAGCCTGCCCCCAGGAATACCCGATGGTCCCCGTCGCAGAGCCCAGCAGGTTCTGGAACAGGGCCGTCGCACCCAGTTTGACCGTCCCGTTGACCACGTCGTTGCTCACCTGCTGCAGGTTGTCCACATCCAGGTACAAGGGGAAAATCCAGGAATGGATATGCGGAATATGAGGCAGCTTATAATAGCGTTTGGGCTCGGAGAACCGCACCGTATCGGGCAGGGCCGGCACGCCGTGCTCCTGCGCGCTGAGTTTCTCCGCCACCGGATAGCGGTGGAATGCACCCGGCGCAACCGCCTCGTCCCGTAGGTTGTCCGCCCGGAACAAAAACCGCCCGTCTCTTTCTAAAGAAGTGAAATACAGTTGTTTATCATACAAGAGCGGGTCGCCGGCGCCATAGCGTGTGGCCGTCAGCTGCCGCAGCCCCCCGTCTGTCGGGGACACGGCATAAATCTCATTCACCCCGCTCCGGTCGCTTTGGAAAAGAATGTCTTTACCGTCCCACAAAAGGTTGGATACCGACACCGGCAGGGTCGGCAGCAAGGCCTGCAGCACCCCCTCACGCAGGGTATAAATCGCAGCTCCGGCATCCGACACCGTCGCCACGGCAAAGTCCGTCTCGCTGAGCCATACGGCTTGCACAAACTGCAGTGTATCAGGCGCTTGCCACCGCTCCAGCTCACTTCCGTCACCGGCGGACAGCACCACCAGCGCCGCTCCCCCCGTCCGGGGATAGTCCACCGCCGCCACCCGGGTCCCGTCCGGAGAAGGCTCCGGATTGTACAAGCGGCCGCTGCGTGTCAGGTCGTGCATCCGTCCGTCTGCTGTCGTATAATAGCGGATGCGGGACGCACCGGCCATTTCCCAGCGCACATCCGCAACCGTTTCGCTCCAATATAGCCGTTCACCGTCCGTTCTGAGCCGGCTGGTCCCCGGGGCAAACGGCCGCAGACGCTCCTGTGTCCCGTCCGGATGAATCCGGACCAGCGATGCGGGCTCTGCTTTTCCGCTGCATATCAGGTAGATATCATCGCCCAGCGCCGTGGCGCCGCTATACGCGCGGAACCAGTCGGAAGCCGGTGTGACCTGCGTCGCCGCGATAAACGGTTCCCGAGCCCGGGCTTCTTCCTGCCAGAGCGAGTGGAACTGCTTGAAAATCAGCTCTCCGCTGCCTTTCAGCGTCTTTTCGCCCGTATCCTGTCGCAAGGTTTTTTTCAGGTGGAACAAACGCCAGGGGCGGGTCGTCACCGACGTGAAATACCGCTTCATGAACAGCGGGTCGTCATAAAACACCCGGGCGCCGGCTACCGTCATATAGCCCAGCGCATAGTGATTCGGGGCATATAGCTTATAGGACCCATAGCGCCAGCGGTACCAGTCGCGCCAGTCCCCCTGGTCGAAAGCCGGCATATAGTAATTCAGGAAATCCCCGGTCCGCCCCCTTCCGGAGCGGCTCAGGGCCGTTTCCGCTACGACGGCATCGCCTTCCAGCAAGTGCAGGCCCGGATAGATGCCGGCCACGGCGCCGGGCACCATTTCGCCCAGCAGCCAGTAGAGCGGTTTGAACCAGGGACCGTAACCGGCCTGCATCTGCGCCAGATGCCGCGACTCGTGGATGGCCAGTGACTTTTCCCAGGAAATCGGCCAGGGACTGTACGCATCCGGCAGGGTATGCAGGTCCATCCGCATGGGCGCCCAGGCGACCGAGCCGTTCGAAATGACCGACCAGGCATGCAGCACCACCGGTGTCTTGCGCCGATACATCTGCCCCGGCAGGTAGCCGACCGTAGCGCCCAGAGGCTCGCGGTACTGTTCCAGGAAGCGGCCGTAGACCCGGGCCAGGGAATCCGTCCCTTCCGGATAGATCAGCCGGTAATGGGCCGTTTCCCGGCTGTACCAGCGCAGGCGGGCCGGCTCTGTCCCGTCCGAATAAAACTGGGCGGAACAGGGCAGTAAGCCCATTAGCAAACCTATAATTGTCAGGAATTTACGCATTTTCGAAGCGCTGGGTCAGTGAGATGAAATCCGCCACGCTCAAACGCTCCGGCCGCAGGTCGAAGACCGCGTCGGCAAAAAATGCGGCCTCGTCGGCGACGCCCTTCGTCCGGGCCAGGGGTCTGAGCGAATTGCGCAGCGTCTTGCGCCGCTGTCCGAAAGCCGTTTTCACCACCGTCTTGAACAGCGCCTCGTCGCATCCCAGCGCCTGCCGGTCGTTGCGCCGGAGCCGGATGACGGCCGAATGGACTTTGGGCGGCGGGGCAAATGCGCCGGGCCCCACCGTAAACAGGTACTCGATATCATACCAGGCCTGCAGCAGCACCGACAGGATGCCGTAGGTCTTGGTCCCCGGCTTCTCGGCAATCCGCTCGGCCACTTCCTTCTGAATCATGCACACCACCTCGGGCACGCAGTCCTTGTGGTCCAGAATCTTGAAAAAAATCTGCGAAGAAATGTTGTACGGGAAGTTCCCGATGATGCCAAAACGGCCCGGAAACACCTTCTGCAGGTTCATTTTCAGAAAATCCTCCTGCATCAGCCGCCCCTGCATGTCCGGGAAATGGGAACGCAGATAGTCCACCGACTCCCCGTCGATTTCCACCAGTTTCAAAGCAATCTCGCTCCGCTCAAGCAGGTACTGCGTCAATACGCCCATGCCGGGTCCGATTTCAAGCACGTCGCCCGGGACGGTCAGGGCGTCCACAATGCTGCGGGCAATCTTCTGATCGGTCAGAAAATGCTGTCCCAAGGCCTTCTTTGCGCGAACTTCCATATGAAAAACCATCTTTCTCTCGCAAATATACGGTATTTTTATTATTTTTGTAGGATAAAAGATTAAAACACAAACATTATATGTATCGTACACACACTTGCGGAGAACTCCGCATTACTGACAAAGGCCGTAAGGTCACCCTGGCCGGTTGGGTCCAGAAATCACGCAAACTCGGCGGCATGACCTTTATCGACCTGCGGGACCGCTACGGCATCACCCAGCTGGTTGTTGAGGCCGATGCGCCCCAGGAGCTGGTGGACACCGCTACTTCCCTCGGCCGCGAATTCGTGATTCAGGTAGAAGGCGAAGTGGTTGAGCGCCAGAGCAAAAACCCCAAAATGGACACCGGCGACATCGAAATCAAAGTAGACGCCATCCGAATTCTCAACAAGAGCGTCACCCCTCCGTTCACCATCGAGGACGAAAGCGACGGCGGCGAAGACATCCGGGCCAAATACCGTTACCTGGACCTGCGCAGAAATCCGCTCAAGAATGCCCTGACCCTGCGTCACCGGATTGCTCATGAAGTTCGTAACTATCTGGACGATAAATGTTTTCTTGAAATTGAAACCCCATATCTGATTAAATCCACGCCGGAAGGCGCCCGCGACTTTGTCGTGCCTTCCCGGATGAACCCCGGCCAGTTCTACGCCCTCCCGCAGAGCCCGCAGACCTTCAAGCAGCTCCTGATGGTGGCCGGCTATGACCGCTACTTCCAGATTGTCCGCTGCTTCCGCGACGAAGACCTCCGCGCCGACCGTCAGCCGGAATTCACCCAGATTGACTGCGAAATGTCCTTTGTCGAACAGGAAGACGTCCTGAACACCTTCGAAGGCATGATGCGCACCCTGTTCCACAACGTGCTGGGCGTGGAGATTCCCAACCCGCTGCCCCGCATGAGCTGGTACGACGCCATGGACCATTACGGCTCCGACAAACCGGATGTCCGCTTCGGTATGACCATCCATGAAATCACCGAAACCGCCAAAGGCAAAGGCTTCGGCGTACTGGACGGAGCCGCCTACATCGGTGCGATTGCCGTACCCAGCGCCGCCGACTATACCCGCAAGCAGATTGACGAGCTCACCGAATGGGTCAAACGCCCGCAGGTAGGCGCCAAGGGCCTGATTTACATCAAGGTCAACACGGACGGCACCTTCAAGTCCTCCATCGACAAGTTCTATGCGCCCGAAGACCTGGCGAAGATTGCCGCGGTCACCGAGGCGAAGTCCGGCGACCTGATACTGGTGCTCAGCGGCGACAACAAACGCAAGGTGCAGAACATGCTCGGCGTGCTGCGCATCGAAATGGGTAACCGCCTGGGCCTGCGCGACCCCAAGGTCTTCGCCCCGCTGTGGATTGTGGATTTCCCGCTGTTGGAATGGGACGACGAAACCCAGCGTTTCTACGCCATGCATCACCCCTTCACCGCCCCGAAGCCGGAGCACGAAAAATGGTTCTACAGCAATGCGAAAGAGGACCTGGAGCGCGTCTGCGCCAATGCCTATGACTTCGTGCTGAACGGCACGGAACTCGGCGGCGGTTCCATCCGTATCCACAATGCCGATATGCAGAAACGCATGTTCGAAGTGCTCGGTATCGGCCCCGAAGAGGCGGAATACAAGTTCGGCTTCATCATCAATGCCTTCAAGTTCGGCGCCCCGCCGCACGGCGGACTCGCCTTCGGCTTCGACCGGGTCTGCGCCCTGTTCGGCGGCCAGGATACCATCCGTGACTACATCGCGTTCCCGAAGAACAACCAGGGCCGCGACGTCATGATTGATTCCCCTTCGGAAATCGACCAGGTCCAGTTGGATGAACTCCAGATAGACGTACGTAAAAATGGGTAACATCGTGGCGACATGCTCCAGCTGCCGCCACACCTGCGAAATCGAGGCTTTTTCGGCCATCAATGTGGCGGACCGTCCTGACCTGAAAGAAAAGGTGAAGGACGGCTCGCTCTTTGTCTGGGAATGTCCCGCCTGCGGTACGCACAACCTGGCCCTGTACCAGACCCTTTACCACGACCCGGACGCCAAGCTGATGGTCTGGCTGCTGCCCGGCGACCAGGCCCTGGACAACCGTCTGACCGGCCTTTCCGACGAGCTTGACGGTTATGTCCTGCGGCGGGTGAGCGACGTGGGCTCCCTCATCGAGAAGGTCAACATCCACGATGCCGGTCTGGAAGACACCGTGCTGGAGATGTGCAAATACGTCACCCGGATGGAACTGGCCGAAAAGCAGCGGGCGGACCTGGCGGACGTCCCGATGAAATTTTTCCGGATAGAAGGCCCGGACAACGATATCGTCCTGACCTTCCCCCTGGACGGGGCGATGCAGGGCGTTCACGTAGGGTTCCATGTCTACGAAGACTGCCGCGCCATCCTCTCCCGTCATCCCCAGGCCCGTCCCGCTGCCGGTTTCGCCCGGGTGGACGAGCGGTGGCTGGCGCAGTTTTTCCGGTAGGAAAGACTTTTTGAAAACTATATAACCATATAATTATGAGACGTTTAGCTACTGTCATTTCCATGGCTTTGCTGGCCTTTGGCCTGAGCTGTTGTACCAAGCCGCAAGAAAACGAGAAGCCGGATACGCCGCCCGTCACCCAGTCCGACGACCCGGTCACCCCTTCTGCCGACCCGTCCGGAACACCCTCGGCTGACCCGTCCCAGGAGCCGGAACCCATCCTGAACTTCTCCGTCGTCACCGACCCGGTTACCCTTCCGGCGGAAGGTGGCAGCGCCAGCATCGCCTATACGCTGGAAACCAACCAGGAAGACGTTCGCGTGGATGCGACGACCAGCGCCGCGTTTATTTTGGATTTGACGGTAGGCGAGGGCGTCATCACCTTCCGGGCGGACGCCAACAGAACATGCGTGGAAGCAATGGGTGAGATTTCCGTGACATGCTCCGGTATCGAAGAAGTCTACCACGTCTCGGTCATTCAGCCCGGACTCGGAGATATCGAACCCGCACTGCCGCAGGCGGACTTGCTGGATGTGGAGTTCCTTGCCGACGGCACGGCCCGGAATGTGGCACCTGGCGCCGAGATGAAGGTCCAGACCTTTGCCGGCTCCGCCCTCTCTACCTATTACAGCGAAACGTACCAGCGCTATGTGGCCCATTTCAACCGCACGCCGGCCACCCAGATGAGCGACGGTTTCTACAAGGCTGACTACAGTTCCCTGTCAGGTGTTCAGCAGAAGTTGAAGAGCGCCGTCACGATGGAGGCCCTGGTCCGCCTGGACAGCCCCGCCCCCGGCAATGCCGAGACCAAGTTCTTCTCCTCGATGCAGTCCGGCGGCATCGGATTCCTGATTCCGACAGCGGGCAACGGCGCCTCCTGGACCTGGCTGCCCAATGTGTCCACCACCGGCTCTTCCAACTGGATTTGGACCAAGAGCGGAGTGACGCCGGTTGTCGGGCAATATGTCCACCTGGTCGGCATCTGGGACAAGGAAAGCGGCATTTCCCGCATCTATGTGGACGGCGTCTGCAAGGCAACCCAGCACACCGATGGCTCCCAGAACCTGCCCGGAGTCAACTCCTGCTGGTGGTTCTGCATCGGCGGCGACCCCAATTCCGCCACCACGGCCGAATCCGCCTGGTGCGGTGACATCGTGCTGGCCCGTATCTTCAGCCGTTCCCTGTCGGAAGAGGAAATCCAGCTGCTGTGGAATGCGGTCGACGTGCCCGCTCCCGAAGATATCATTACGCTGAGCGACGTCCGCTTCATGTCGCCCCTGTACATCCGGCCCGAACACAAGTTCCGCGTCTACGCCCAGGGTCTCAAGCCGGGCGACGTGATTCGCCTGAGCAATCAGACGAATACCTATACACTTGATACAGAAGTGTTTGACGGCTATGCAAAAGCCCTGGTCGGAGGCGACGTTGCTTCCGGTACCTATTCGATGACCTGTATCCGCGGAAAAGCCACCTATCCCATCGGAACGGTGCAGCTGACCGTCTCTGACGATGCAGTCGTCGCCTCCGGAACCCGTGTGGTCGCCCACCGCGGCTATCACGACGGGGCCAACGGCAGCCAGCGGCCCGAGAACTCCATCGCGGCCCTCAAAGCGGCCCAGGAGCTGGGTATTTACGGTTCGGAATTCGATGTGTGGATTACCTCCGACGGCGCGGTCTTCTGCAACCATGACGGCGTCCTGAACGGCGTGACCATCAAGTCTTCCACCACGGCCACCGTCAGCCAGCTCAAGCTCAGCAACGGCGAGCCTATCCCGACGGTCGAACAGTACCTGGACCAGGGCCTGAAGGATGATAAGCTGCAGTTGGTCCTCGAAATCAAGGACCATTGGAGCACGGACCGCAACAACGCGGTCACGGACCACTGCATCGCCGCCGTCAAGGAGCGCGGCCTGGAGAGCCGGGTGGACTGGATATCCTTCAATTACGAGGTCTGCAAGCGGGTCCATGCCGCCCTGCCCGACGCGATGGTGGAATACCTCAGCGGCGGGAAATCGCCGGCTTCCCTGTATGCTGACGGGATTATGGGCCTGGACTACAGCAGCATGACCCTGCAATGGGTCCGCGAAGCCCATGAGCGCGGAATGATTGTAAACGTATGGACCATCGATTCCCCGAACGACATGCTCAAATACATCTCCTGGGGCGTTGATTTCCTGACCACCAACCGGCCTGATATCGCCCGGGAGCTCTGCTCCCTCACGTGGGTAGAATAGAAAGCTGGTCCGTAAGTTTTTGAGGCAAATAGTTTACTTATGAAGAAATTCAGTTTTCTCGCAATGCTTTCTGCCATTGCACTTCTGCTGGGAATGACCGGCTGTAAGAAAGAGTCTTCCATCAATGTCCAGGAGCTGGAGAAGAGCCTGGTGGGCGTATGGTGGGATGAGTATGAATATAAAGACGTGACGGAGGACGGCGTTCCCTTCAGCCGCGTACTTTTGGCCGTGCAGGCCGATGCCGACCACACGGGATGCATTTATCTGG